>CAZMFD010000012.1:0-54263 GCA_964565445.1 uncultured Geobacteraceae bacterium | reverse complement strand
TTTATCTATTTGTCCTTGACTCTATATAACAGGTGAAAAAATGACCAAGAGAAGTGATGCCATTACCAAAGGCTTTGAGCGCACGCCCCATCGCGCCCTGTTAAAAAGTACCGGTGTGCCCAGCGAACAGATGGATCGTCCTTTTATCGGAATTGCTTCATCTTTTACCGATCTGATTCCCGGCCATACCGGGATGCGAGACCTTGAGCGTTTTATCGAAAAAGGGATCCATACCGGTGGCGGTTTTTCATTTATTTTCGGGATTCCCGGTGTCTGCGATGGTATTGCCATGGGGCACAAAGGGATGCACTATTCGTTGCCGACGCGTGAATTGATCGCCGACATGGTTGAGTCGATTGCCGAGGCCCATCGTCTTGATGGCCTGGTCCTGTTGACCAACTGCGACAAAATCACGCCGGGAATGCTGATGGCCGCGGCGCGTCTTGATATCCCCTGTATTGTCGTGACTGCCGGGCCCTCCCTGACCGGCGCCGGGCGCAATGGCCGGCGGTTTTCCTTTGTGACCGATACCTTTGAGGCGATGGGACAGTACAAGGCCGGGGTGATTGACGAAAAACAGTTGTTTGAATGTGAAGAGAGCGCCTGTCCGACCGCCGGTTCTTGCCAGGGGATGTTTACCGCCAACACCATGGCGGTCCTGACGGAAACCCTCGGTATGAGTTTGCCGCGTTGTGGTACCGCCAGCGCAGTCTCATCATTGAAGCGGCGTATTGCTTTTGCCTCAGGTGAGCGCATCGTCGGGCTGGTCCGCGATCAGATTACCCCGCGCCAGATTCTCACCCGCGCGGCCTTTGAAAACGCGATCCGGGTAGATCTTGCTCTTGGCGGTTCGAGCAATACGGTGCTGCATCTGCTCGCTATTGCTCACGAGGCCAAGATACCGTTGCCATTGGAACTGTTTGACGAGCTTGGTAAAACCACCCCGCAGTTGGCGCATATGAATCCCGGCGGCCCAAACTTTATGGAGGACCTCGATACCGCCGGGGGAGTTCTGGCCGTTCTCTACCAGTTGCGTGAGCAGATCAGTGATAATCCCACCCTGCTTGGCCCGAGTGTTCAGGAGTTGATTGCTTCAGTCGCAGAGGTTGACGAGGAGATCGTGCGTCCCGTTTCATCCCCGATTCGTCCGGAAGGGGGGCTGGCGGTGCTAAAGGGCAATCTCGCGCCGCAAGGGGCTATCGTCAAACAGTCCGGGGTCTCGGACAAGATGATGAAGTTTTCCGGTCGGGCTCGCTGCTACGATTCCGAAGAGGGGGCCATGGCGGCGCTGTTAGCTGATGAGATTGTCGCCGGTGATGTTGTCGTAATCCGCTATGAAGGCCCTAAGGGTGGGCCGGGGATGCGTGAAATGCTTGCCCCGACAGCAACCCTGATGGGGTTAGGGCTCGGAGACTGTGTCGCTCTGATTACCGATGGTCGTTTCTCCGGCGGTACCCGGGGGCCCTGTATCGGCCATATCTCACCGGAGGCGGCTCAGGGTGGGCCGATTGCTCTGGTACGTGATGGCGATACCATTGAGCTCGATATTCCTGCCCGTTCCCTCGAACTCAAGGTCGCACCCGCCGAGTTGGAGCAACGCCATAGTGAATGGCAAGCGCCGGAACCAAAAATCAAGACCGGTTGGTTGGCACGTTATGCCAAAGTCGTTACCAATGCGTCAACCGGAGCCGTCTGCACCGCCGACTGAACATTGACAGGCCGCTTTTTTTGCTGTTTTTGATGTTAATATGACATTTTACTGATGTAGCAATGAGGAGAAAAAACAATGAAACTGACCGGGTCACAGATCTTGCTCGAGTCGCTAAAATGTGAGGGCGTGGATACCGTTTTCGGCTATCCTGGTGGCGCTGTTATCAATATCTATGATGATCTCTACGATTCACCGATTAACCACATTCTGACCCGGCATGAACAGGCCGCTGTTCATGCCGCTGACGGCTATGCCCGGTGTACCGGACAGGTCGGGGTTGTCATTGCCACCAGTGGGCCTGGCGCAACCAATACGGTGACCGGCATTGCCACTGCTTACATGGACTCTATCCCGCTGGTCATTATCACCGGTCAGGTTCCTACTCCGCTGATCGGCAACGATGCTTTTCAGGAAGCCGATATTTGTGGAATTACCCGGCCTTGCACCAAGCATAACTTTCTCGTCAAGGATATCCGCGACCTCGCCCGAACCATCAAGGAAGCTTTTTATATCGCTCGTACGGGTCGCCCCGGGCCGGTATTGATCGACTTTCCCAAGGATATTCAGGTTGCTGCGCTGGAGTTTAACTATCCGCAAAGCGTTGATCTGCGGGGCTACAAACCCACCTATTCAGGAAACTTCCGGCAGATTGATAAAGCCGTTAAGATGATTCTTGAGGCCCGGCGGCCGGTTCTGTATGTCGGCGGCGGGATTAATCTGTCCGCTGCCAATGCCGAACTTCTGGCGTTGGCTGAGCTGACCGGAATTCCGGTTGCCACCACCCTGATGGCGATGTCGGCATTTCCCCAACGCCACCCGTTGGCCCTCGGAATGCTGGGAATGCACGGCACCTTTTGTGCCAACATGGCGGTAACAGAGTGTGATCTGCTCATTGCCATCGGCTCACGTTTTGATGATCGGGTGACGGGTCGGATCGACAGTTTTGCCAAGAAAGCTAAAATTATCCATGTCGATATTGATCCTACCTCTATCAAAAAGAATGTCGCTGTTGATCTGCCGATTGTCGGCGATCTGCTCGACGTTGTCAGTAAGCTGAGGGTTTCCTTTGAGCAAAAAGCCGATCAGCTTGGATTATTTCACGAGCAGTTGCAGGAGTGGCAAACACACATTGCCACCTGGCGTGAACGTCATCCTATGGCCTATCAGCCTTCTGATACGGTGATCAAACCACAGTATGTGATCCAGAAATTGCGGGAACTGTCCCATGACGATGCGATCATCACCACGGAAGTCGGCCAGCATCAGATGTGGACGGCGCAGTTTTTCAGTTTCAGTCAGCCCCGTACCTTTTTGACCTCCGGAGGTCTTGGAACAATGGGATTCGGGCTGCCTGCTGCTCTGGGGGCCCAGGTGGCTTTTCCTGATCGCCAGGTGATTGACATTTCCGGTGATGGTTCTTTCCAGATGAATTCGCAGGAACTGGCGACCCTGGTGCAGTACCAGTTACCGGTGAAGATCGTTATTTTGAATAACAACTATCTTGGCATGGTGCGGCAGTGGCAGCAGATGTTTTTCGAAAAACGCTACAGCCAGACCGTGATGGAGTTGCCGATTGATTTTGTCAAGCTGGCGGAGGCCTATGGTGCAACCGGGTTTAACGCCACCCAGACTGATGAGGTAGAGACAGTTATCAAAAAAGCGTTCGCCACCCCGGGTCCGGTGTTGATGAATTTTAAGATATCACGTGAAGAAAATGTGTTGCCGATGGTTCCCGCCGGCAAGGCAATCCATGAAATGGTACTGGCTTGATTGGTTGATCATGCAATTTAATGCCTCAGAGGAGGAGGAATAAGGATGAAACATACAATTTCTGTGCTGGTTGAGAATGAATTCGGGGTGCTGTCGCGCATTTCCGGATTGTTTTCCGGGCGGGGATTTAATATCGAAAGCCTTTCTGTTGCCCCGACCCTTGAACCTAATATTTCGCGAATGACGATTGTCACCAGTGGTGATGATCGCATCCTTGAGCAAATTACCAAACAATTGAATAAACTTATTTCAACTATCAAGGTGGTTGACTTTACCAGTAAAGACTTTATCGCCAGAGAATTGGCGCTGATCAAGGTCGCGACAGAAGCAGATACCCGTGCCGAAGCGTTACGGATCGTCGATATCTTTCGCGCCAAGGTTATCGACGTCACTCCCAGAACCTATACCATCGAAATTACCGGTGCGCCCGCTAAAATCAATGGTATACTGGAACTGTTACGGCCGATGGGAATCAAGGAGGTTGTGCGCTCCGGACCGGTTGTCATTGGCCGTGGTGCCAAGGGTGTCAGCGGCTGATAACAACTAGAAAATCTTTTTTTACAGGGAGTGTTATGTCCAGATCAGATCAGTTTATTGCTCGCGAAGGCTATCCTTTTATCGTTCTCTTTGGTTTTGTGACCCTCGTTTTTGCTCTGTTGGGTTGGACATTTGTCACCCTGATCCTGCTGTTCTTGACCCTTTTTACCGCCTATTTTTTTAGAGATCCCGTGCGTATTGTGCCGGCTGAAGAGGGGGTGCTGGTCGCTCCGGCCGATGGTAAGGTCATCTTTGTCGGCGAGGTTGATGAGGAGCGGTTCTTTAATGCCCGGGTCACCAAGGTCAGCATTTTTATGTCGGTGTTTGATGCTCATATCAACCGCGCACCCTGCGACGGCAAGGTTGTCGACATGTTTTACAATAAGGGGGAGTTTGTTAACGCCTCCTACGATAAGGCTAGCGACAGTAATGAGCAATCCGGAATCCTACTTGAAACAAGTGCCGGCTCCAATATTCTTTTTGTTCAGATTGCCGGTTTGATTGCGCGCCGCATTATCACTTATCCGGTTATCGGCGATGTGCTTGAACGCGGGGGCCGCTATGGTCTGATTCGTTTCGGTTCTCGGGTGGATCTGTATCTACCCAGCCGGATCGATGTCAGCATCACCCTGGGCGAGCGGACAATCGCCGGGGAAACTATTTTAGGACGTTTTAAATGATGGAAGAAGAAAAGTTGCGAAGTGAAAAGCGCGAGAATCTGCGCAAAGGTGTTTACCTACTGCCGAACCTGATTACCGCAGCAGGGATCTTCGCAGGCTTCTATGTTATCATTTCGACCATTGATGGTAATTATAGTCGTGCTGCCTGGTTTATCCTGCTGGCGGCCATTTTTGATGGCCTTGATGGCAAAGTTGCGCGTCTGACCGGTACGACCAGTAAGTTTGGTGTGGAACTCGATTCTCTCGCTGACGTGATCTCTTTCGGTGTGGCTCCGGCAGTTCTGCTCTACGACTGGGCGTTGCGCCCCTTTGGTAAGTTGGGGTGGCTGGCGGCGTTTCTTTTTGTTATTTGCGGTGCCTTGCGTCTGGCGCGCTTTAATGTCCAGGTGACCACAGTCGAATCGCGGCGTTTTGTTGGCTTGCCGATTCCGGCTGCCGCCTGCATTGTAGCAACCTGTGTTCTGCTGTTTTATCAGCTCGGCGGTACCGGCACCATCCGCATGGTTTCGATGGTGCTGCTGGTGTTTATCCTGGCATTTCTCATGGTCAGTAATGTGCCCTATATCTCCTTCAAGGACCCGGAACTCTTTAAGCGTCAGCCCTTTCGGATGCTGGTTCTGTCAATCATGCTGTTGATCGTGATTATTGCCAAACCGGAAGTGATGTTGTTTCTGATCGGCATTATCTACCTCGCTTCGGGGCCGGTCGGTTATTACTATTCCCGGCGCAACAAGCATCAGCAGGATCCGCCTTCTTCAGTTGAATCTTGACGGTTGATGGATAAAAAAACGGATTAAGTCACAACCGGTTTATAAAACCTCTTGACTTGATAACCACTTTTAGGTTGAATCATACCATTAGAAATAATGGGAAAAGCGATGAAGAGGAGTAGTAGGCGTCTCATCCGTTCGTGAGAGCCGGTGGTGCTGAGAACCGGTACGGAAAAACGCTGAACTCGCCTTGGAGCTGCAGAGATGAAGGATCAGTAGTTTCTGCCGTGACCCTGCGTAAAGGGGATAACAAGGTCTGTCCGGCAGCAGCGACAGATAAATCAGGGTGGTACCGCGAAGCTTTCTAGCTCTCGCCCCTGTTGGTTACGGGGGGAGGGCTTTTTTTATATCTGCAGGATCAATGCTGACAAGGAGCACACAATGACACAGGCAGAGAGAATTATCATTTTTGATACAACCTTGCGCGATGGTGAACAGTCCCCCGGCGCGAGTATGAACATTGAAGAAAAGATCCGGATTGCCCAGCAACTCGAACGACTCAACGTTGATGTGATGGAGGCAGGGTTTCCGATTGCCTCTGATGGCGATTTTGAGGCAGTCAAAAAAGTTGCACAAACGGTAAAGAAAGCTCAAATAGCCGGACTTTCACGGGCCAATAATATGGATATTGATCGCGCCTGGGAGGCGCTCAAATACGCCGGTGACAGGGGACGGATTCACACTTTTATCGCCACCAGCGATATTCATATGCAGCACAAACTCAAGATGAATGAGCAGCAGGTTCTTGATACGGCAGTCGCTGCCGTTAAACGTGCTGCCGGCTATACCCCCAACGTTGAATTTTCGGCAGAAGACGCCGTGCGCACCCGCCTGCCATTTCTCGCCAAAATCATCAAGGCGGTCATTGAGGCTGGGGCGACCACTGTGAATATTCCGGACACGGTTGGTTATACTATTCCTTCGGAGTATTCGGAAATTATTCGCTACTTAAAGGAACAGGTCAGCAATATCGAGAAAGCCACTATTTCGGTTCACTGCCATAATGACCTCGGGCTGGCGGTCGCCAACTCCCTCGCCGCTGTGCAGGCCGGTGCGCGTCAGGTTGAATGTACCATCAACGGAATCGGCGAGCGGGCCGGTAACTGTTCACTGGAAGAGGTCGTGATGACCCTGAAGACCCGCCAGGATATCCTCCATTATCAGACTGATGTGGCTACCGAACAGATCACTCCGACCAGTAAGCTGTTGTCGAATATTACCGGTATTATGGTGCAGCCCAACAAGGCGATTGTCGGTGCCAATGCCTTTGCCCACGAGGCCGGCATCCACCAGCATGGGGTGTTGATGGAAAAAACGACCTATGAAATCATGACCCCGGAATCGGTAGGCTTGAATCAGAACAAATTGGTGCTTGGAAAACACTCCGGCCGTCACGCCTTTATTGATCGTCTCAAGCAGTTGGGACATGATCTGACCCGAGAGGAAATTGAAAAGGCTTTTGTCCGGTTCAAAACCCTCGCAGATATGAAAAAAGAGATATTTGACGAGGATCTTGATGCCATTGTTGCCGATGAGGTGTTACGCGTACCCGAAACCTTCGTTTTGCAGCAGATGAATGTCAGTTCCGGTTCATTTGCCGCGCCAACGGCAACGGTTGAGCTGGTGATTAATGGCAAGCCGAAAAAGACTGCGGTCATGGGCGATGGACCAGTTGATGCAACCTTCAAGGCAATCAAGAAATTGACCAAAAGTAATGCTCCACTTTTGAGCTTCTCGGTAGGTGCCATTACCGGTGGTACCGATGCTCAAGGTGAGTGCACTGTGCGTCTGCAGACTGAAGATGGACGTGAGGTGCTGGGGCAGGGGGCACATCCCGATATTATTGTTGCCAGTGCCAAAGCCTATCTGAATGCACTGAATAAAATGGCCAGTCACACCAAAAGGACCCACCCCGCTCTGTAGGGCGTGGCGGTCACTGATACAACAGGAGCGTCCATGGGTAAGACCTTAGCAGAAAAAATATTCGACAGTCATTTGCGTGATGAACCTTTCCCCGGAACCAAGGTGCTCAATATCGATCGGGTTCTGTGTCATGAAATCACGACCCCGGTTGCCATTGCTGATCTGGTCTGGCGTGATAAGGATCGGGTGTTTGACCGCACCCGGATCAAGGCGGTTATCGATCACGTCACCCCGGCCAAGGACAGCAAGACCGCAACCCAGGCCAAGATGTTGCGCGATTGGGCACGTCGTCATGACATTCCTGATTTCTTTGATATCGGCCACAATGGTGTCTGTCATGCCATTTTCCCGGAAAAAGGTTTTATTCATCCGGGACACACCGTCATCATGGGGGACAGTCACACCTGTACCCATGGCGCCTTTGGTGCCTTTGCCGCCGGTGTCGGTACCACCGATTTAGAAGTCGGTATCCTCAAGGGAGTTTGTGCATTTCGTGAGCCGGCGACAATTCGTGTCAATCTTGACGGGGTTTTACCGACCGGAGTTTTCGCCAAAGATGTCATCCTCTACGTTATTTCCCGTCTGGGGGTGAATGGGGCAACCGATAAGGTTATCGAGTTCCGTGGCACGGTGGTTGATCAGATGAGCATGGAAGCACGCATGACCCTGTGCAATATGGCGATAGAAGCCGGGGGCACATCAGGGGTCTGCATGCCGGATCAGGTGACCGTTGATTATCTCTGGCCGTTCATTGAGAATGACTATGCCGGTAAAGAGGCTGCCCTGGCGGAGTTCAGTCAATGGTGCTCGGATGAGGATGCCCACTACGTCGAGGTGTTGAATATCGATGTGTCGACCCTTGAGCCGCAGGTTACCTACGGCTATAAACCCGACTGTGTTAAGCCGGTCAGCGAAATGGCTGGAACCCCTGTCGATCAGGTTTATATCGGTACCTGTACCAATGGGCGGATTGAGGATTTGCGTCAGGCCGCCGAGGTATTGCGCGGTCGTCAGGTCGCGCCAACGGTGCGCGGGATCGTGTCCCCGGCGACCCCGAAAATATTCAATGATGCGCTGGCCGAAGGGATCATTCAGGTGTTTATGGATGCCGGCTTCTGCGTGACCAACCCGACCTGTGGTGCGTGTCTGGGGATGAGTAACGGTGTGCTGGCTGAAGGGGAGGTCTGTGCCTCTACCAGTAATCGCAACTTTAATGGTCGTATGGGGAAGGGTGGTATGGTTCATCTGATGAGCCCGGCCACGGCCGCGGCCACAGCCATCACCGGCGTTATTACTGATGCCGGAACCCTTTAGATCGGCAGGAGATTATCTGATGCAGAAAGAATTTGGTGGTCGCGCTATCGTGCTTGACCGTTCTGATATTAATACCGATGAAATTATCCCGGCAAAATACCTGACCGAGGTCACCAAGGAAGCGCTCAAGCCGTATCTGTTGGAAGATCTCAAGCTGGAGGGATTTGACTCCAACGGAGATACTCTGGCGCATGCCAGGGTTGTTATTGCGCGCGAAAATTTTGGCTGTGGCTCATCGCGCGAACATGCGCCCTGGGTTTTCGAGGTGAATGGCATACATACGATTATTGCCGAAAGTTACGCGCGCATCTTCCGCCAGAATATGTTTAATTGCGGGATGCTGGCCATCGAGCTGCCTAAGGCGGCCATTGATGCCCTGATTGCTCAGGCTTCAACAGGGCAACTGCATGTGGCTGTTGATCTGGAAGGTCAAAAGTTGAAGGCTACTGCCGGTGATCAAAGGTTAAGTTATGATTTTGCCATCAGCTCTTTTGATAAGGCCCTGGTAGAAGCTGGCGGCTGGGTTGAATTTGCTGACGCCCGCTATTGAGAATGTCTGAAAAAAATACACAACAAAAAAAGCCGACGCCCATTAGCCAGGTGTCGGCTTTTTTGTTGGTCCAGAGCGCTGCATTCGCGCCGACTACCGATCAGTTGACCGGAGCCGAATTGTCTTCAATCAGCTTGAGCAGGTCGTCGACCGGGCGATAACCGGCGTGAATCTGGCCATTAGGCAGAATCAGTGTCGGTGTGCCGGTGATCTGCAGCGATTGAGCTATTTCCTGATTTTTGCGCAGGGCATCTGTGTCGCAGTCTGGTTCAGGCAGGGCCGTCCCGGCAAAGGCTTGCTCTAATTGCTCCATCGACTTGTTGCAGATGATGGTTTGCGAGACGCGTTGTGAGTTCGGTTGCATGGGTAGCAGGACAATCTGGAAAAGCAGATCAGGCTCTTTTTCAAGGGCCTGGTACAGCACGGTATGCAGCTGGCTACAGTAGGGGCACAGGGGGTCGGTGAAAACAATCACCTGCTGTTGCGCTTCTGGGTTGCCGAGGGGCAGGGCATTATCCAGGGGAATCGCCGACACATCGACCGGGTTGAGTCGCCGGAACAGGTCTTCTGTGAGGTTACGGCGCTGTTTCAGGTCAATGACATTGCCGGAAAACATGTAGGTGCCGGTGGCATCAAGATAAAGAGGAATGTTCCTGCCCTGCATTTTTACGCTGACCAGATACAGGCCGGGGATTTCGGAAGGAGAGACCGCCAGAACTTCCCCCTCGATCTCCTTAAGAGCTTCGCTAGCGGCTTCTTTGGTGAGGGTGGCCGGTGCTGCAGTTACCAGGGTGGCCATGCCGGTCAATAGGACTAGTGTCAACATTGTTAAGATGAGTTTGCGCACGGTGTTGCTCTCCTGACGTGGTAAAAGGTTATTTGTTGGATTCTATGTCGACGGAATATAGCACGATCCTCCTGCGCTTGTCAGTCCTTGCGGTGCAGGGCTGATCAGGAGAAATAATTTGACAAATCAGCGCCCCCTTTTTATAGTCCCAGCGACTTCGATGCCCTTAATTCTGAGGGCTTTTTTATTGATGCAAGAATAAATCAGGAGACAAGAACAATGGCAAAAATTTTTAAGGTTGCAGTGTTGCCGGGTGATGGTATCGGCCCTGAGGTGATGACAGCGGCACTGAAGGTACTTGATGCGGTTGAACAACGCTATGATGTCCGTTTTGAGCGGACGCTTGCCAATGTCGGCGGCGCCGGTATCGATCTGGAAGGTAAAGCGTTGCCTGAGACGACAGTTGCTATTTGTCAGGCTGCTGATGCGATTCTGTTCGGTAGTGTCGGCGGCCCTAAGTGGGAATCCCTGCCCCCTAACGAGCAACCCGAGCGCGCCGCACTGCTCCCGTTGCGCAAAATTTTCGGGCTTTTCTGCAATCTGCGCCCGGCGATTATTTTTCCGGCCTTGACCGGAGCTTCCAGTCTGAAGCAGGAAATTATTGAGGGTGGTTTCAATCTGCTGGTCGTGCGTGAACTGACCGGTGGTATTTATTTTGCCGAGCCCAAGGGAATTGAAGGAGAGGGCCCTGCACGTACCGGTTTTGATACGATGAAATATTCTGAGGCCGAGGTCGAGAGGATTTCCCATGTCGCCTTCGCTGCAGCCCGCAAGCGCGATAAAAAAGTCTGCTCCATTGACAAGGCTAATGTTCTGTCAACCTCGGTGGTCTGGCGCGAGGTGGTTGAACGGATCGGCAAGGAATATCCTGATGTCGAACTGAGCCACATGTATGTAGATAATGCCGCTATGCAACTGGTGCGCTGGCCAAAGCAGTTTGATGTGATGCTGTGCGGCAATATGTTCGGTGACATTATTTCCGATGAAGCAGCGATGCTGACCGGTTCGTTGGGGATGCTGCCCTCTGCTTCCTTGTCCGAAGGGTCTTTCGGTATGTATGAACCTTCCGGCGGCAGTGCGCCGGATATCGCCGGTCAGGGAATTGCCAATCCGATTGCGCAGATTCTGTCGGCGTCGATGATGTTGCGTTATTCCTTTGCCATGATCGACGCGGCCGATGCGATTGACGCTGCGGTGGAAAAGGTTCTGAACGACGGCTACCGGACTGCCGATATTTATCAGGGCCATCCTGGTGAAAAGAAAGTCGACACCGAGACCATCGGAGACGCTATCGTCGCCGCCATCGGTTGAGATTGCTTATCTGTCCAACGCAGGGTCGGGGGTCCTATGCCAAGGGACGCTTTTCGCCGTCCATGGCGACAGACACCCTTGTCACAGGACCCCCGACCCTGCGTCAAGGATGGAGCTGAATAGTTATAGAATTGTAAGGAACCCGGGCTGATGCCGGAAAAAATCAAGCTTACTATCGCCTATGACGGCAGTGCTTACGTCGGCTGGCAATTACAGCCCAATGGAGTCTCGATCCAGCAGTGTGTTGAACAAGCGTTATTGCAATTGTCTGGTGAGCAGATTCGGATCCATTCCTCCGGGCGCACTGATTCCGGGGTTCATGCCCGCGGCATGGTTTGTCACTTTATCAGCGAACGGGTGTTGCCCCTGACCGCCTGGCGCGAAGGGTTGAATCGATTTCTGCCGCAAGACATTGCCGTGCGCGCGGCAGAAAAAGTGGCTGATGATTTTCATGCACGCTATTCAGCCACTGGTAAACATTACCGTTATACCCTGTTGCGCGACTCTGTACGCTCTCCTCTGGAGCGGCGCACAAGTTGGCGGATTAAGGCACCTCTCGATCTCGAGGTGATGAGGTTGGCCTGCACAGCGTTGACGGGTGTGCATGATTTTACGGCGTTTCGCAGCTCTGCCTGTAGCTCGCTGGTGACCCAAAAAGAAGTATATACCATCAGCCTGACCGAAGCCGATGCGCTGATTTTTGTTGACGTTCATGGTAGCGGTTTTTTACGTCACATGGTACGGATGATGGTGGGTACCCTGGTTGAGATTGGACGTGGTCGCCGTTCTGTTGAAAACTTGGAGTTGATGCTGGCTGAACCCGCTTACGCTCTTGCGGCGATCACGGCGCCACCCCAGGGGTTGTGTCTGATGTCTGTCGATTATGGCACCCGTTCACCGGTTTAACAAAGGATGGACGAAAATTAGCTTGACAGGGGTGTTTTACTCGGATAAATTTACCGCTTTGTGAGCCCTAAAAACCTTTTAATAGTCAGATGTTCAGAGAGGAACGCGATGAGTACTGCAATCGCTAAAGAGCAGGATATCAATAGAGCCTGGTATGTCGTTGATCTGGAAGACGTTGTTCTGGGTCGCGCTGCTACTGAAATAGCCCGTGTTTTGCGTGGTAAACATAAGCCGATCTATACACCCAGTGTTGATACCGGCGATTTCGTTATTGTCTTAAACGCCGACAAGATCAAGTTGACCGGCAATAAATGGGCGGACAAAAAATATTACCGTCACACTGGTTACCCAGGCGGTATCAGAGAAATCAATGCCGAAAAACTGCTTGCCAAAAAGCCGGAAATGTTGGTTCAGGCTGCGGTTAAAGGGATGTTGCCGAAAAATAAATTGGGTCGTAAAATGTTCACTAAGATGAAAGTCTATAGCGGCAACGAACACCCCCACACGGCACAGCAACCCAAAGAATTGAAGATCGCATCAAGGGAGAATAGCTAAGATGGCAGAGCTGAAGTATTATGCAACCGGTAAAAGAAAAACCTCCATTGCCCGGGTCTGGTTAACTCCAGGTAGCGGTGTTATCACTGTCAACAAGCGTCCGCTGGATGTGTTTTTCGGTCGCGAAACATCCAAGATGGTTATTCGTCAGCCATTGGAACTGACAGATAACCTTGGTAAGTTTGATGTTTCTGTCAATGTTGTCGGTGGCGGCATTTCCGGTCAGGCCGGCGCCATCAAGCATGGTATTACCAAGGCGCTGCTTGAGGTTAACCCGGAGTTGCGCGGGCTTTTGAAAAAGGCCGGTTTTATTACCCGTGACAGTCGCATTAAAGAACGCAAAAAATACGGCCGTGCTGCTGCTCGCCGGAGCTTCCAGTTCTCCAAACGTTAATCAAGTTTTTTGCTTTTATCCTTATTGTCAACACAAAGGGAAGCCCGCTTTAAGGGTTTCCCTTTTTTGTTGAGGCTGGCAGTTTGTCCTTGTTTTAGCGTAAGATGGACCATGTTGAGACCATGCTGGTTTTGTATAGGCGGCTTTAAGGATGACGGCACGCATCTGCCATGCAGGATCAGTAGTGATTTTTCTGTCTTCGCCTATCGATGGAGTGTGACATGGTAAAAGTTGCTGTTGCCGGTGCCAGCGGTTATACCGGAGTTGAGTTGCTACGGTTGCTGATCGGTCATCCGCAAGTTGAAATATGTGCGGTTACCTCGCGCCAGCACGAAGGAGTGCCCGTCAATAAAGTTTTTCCATCACTGAACGGTTTTTGTGACCTCGTCTGTGAGCCGCTGGACGTCGCTGCCATTGCCGAGAAGGTTGATCTGGTTTTTACCGCTCTGCCGCATAAATCAGCAATGGATGTCGTGCCCGGATTTCTGGCTGCCGGTTGTCGGGTCATTGATCTGTCTGCCGATTACCGTCTTAACGATCAAGCCACCTATGAACACTGGTATCAGTCCCATACCAGCCCGGAATTGTTTTCAGAGGCGATCTATGGTTTACCTGAACGCTACCGTGAACAGATAAAAAAGGCGCGGCTTGTCGCTAATCCGGGTTGCTATCCAACCAGTGTTGTTCTCGCTCTGATGCCACTGCTTGAACATCAATTGATTGATGCCCGCAGTTTGATCATCGACAGCAAATCCGGCACGAGCGGTGCCGGTCGTGGTCTTAAGGAAGGGTCGTTGTTTTGCGAGGTTAATGAGGGTTTTAAGGCATATGGTGTCGGCAGTCACCGTCACACCCCGGAAATAGAACAGGAGCTCAGTCAGTTGGCGGGATTTGAGGTGTCCATCAACTTTACTCCGCATCTGTTGCCGGTTAATCGTGGCATCCTCTCGACCTGCTATGCGTCGCTGCTCAAGGTCCAGTCGACGGCCGAACTGTTGATCTTTTATCAGCAGCGTTACGCCGATGAACCTTTTGTCAGGATTCTGCCGGATGGAGAATTGCCTAATATTGCCCATGTGCGCGGCACCAATTTCTGTGATATCGGTCTGGTTGCTGATTCACGTACCGGCCGGGTGATTGTGGTTTCTGTCATTGACAATCTGGTCAAAGGAGCTGCGGGGCAGGCGCTGCATAATATGAATCTGATGTATGGGTTTAACCAGGCGCAGGGGTTGGGAATCGTTCCGACCTTCCCGTGAAAAGGGGGGCGTTGTTCTTATTTGTAAGTTTTTTTAATCAGGTGCTGTCATGTTGGATCCGGGACAACAAATTGCTGACTGCAAGGTAATCCGTCAACTGGCGCAGTATGATTCGCGTCTGGAATACCTGGTCACGACCGTCGCGGGTGAACAAAAGCTGGTGCAATTTAGTGGTTCGCCGAACTGGAGTCGGGCTCAGCGACAAGCCTTTCATGACCAGATCAAAGCCCTCTGCGCACTGGATATTTATGCTGTGGGCGCTCCGCTGCGGATGATCGAACAGAAAAACGAACTTTTTTGCCTTTATCCCCTTCCGCCCGGTGAACCGCTGCAGAATATCCTGATCGATGAACGCTCTGTCCGGTCAGCGCTGGAAATGATTCACGCACTCGCCAAGCTGCTCGAACCGGCTCATCAGCAGCAGCTGTTTCATGGTGCCCTGTCGCCCTATAGTGTCAATCTGGATAAAAATCAGCCCTTTCTGGCTGATTTTGCTCTGGCTTCCCTGGTTGTTTTTGACTATCACACGGCAGTTGAAACAGAGTATGCCAGCCCGGAACAGATACGTGGAGAGCCACCCGGAACAGCAGCAGACGTTTACAGCCTCGGCTGTTTGTTTTACGCATTATTGATGGGGCGCCCGCCTTTTTTAGGTGCTGACGCGTTTACCGTTGGGATGCAGCATCTTAATGACAGTTTTCCGGATTTACCTGAAGGACTGGCCTTCTGTGCCGAATTGTTAGCGAAGATGACGGTAAAGTCTGCTTCAGAGCGCTTGTCTATTGTCGAGGTCAGGGCACATTGTGAAGAATTGCTCAGCCTTGATGTCCTTGATCAAATACCCAATCGGGTTGATAGTCCTCCAGCTGCTGCTGATGAAGAGCTCAGGATACAACAAGATACGATGGCGATGGTGGCCCGTATTGAGGATCAGTTGCGCGATATTGAAGAGAAGGCGGCAGATACCGCTACAACCCAAAAACCGACGGATGAGGAAGTTTCTCTTTCCCCACCAGCGACGCCAGGAACGAATGTGACGTCGCCGCGGCGATTTTTGTCTTTATTGGTTGGACTGATCATCGGGTTTTGCCTGGGGGCCCTTTTTTTTGATTTCTTTCTGGTTCGTCCCGATGGTGCGCCGTCACCAACAGTCTTTACTGTTGAAACTGTGGATCCCGATTATACGGATAGTATCCAGTTGTGGCTTGATGGTGATCTGGAGGGGGCCGAGCGTGAATTGAAGCAGTTGTTGGCCAATTTTCCTGATCATCCCCAGATCCATAATAACCTGGCAGCTGTCGCTGCTGTTCGTGGTGATATTGAAGCTGCTCGTGTGTGGCTGGAGCAGGCGATGGCCCTTGATGCCCAAACCGCAACTATTTATCAAAACCTGGGATCGGTCTATGCTGAATTAGCACGGGATTCTTATGGCCGTGCGCTGCAGTTTGACTATGAGCAGATACCATTACAGTTGGACATCTTCACCAACCAGGGGGTTGCCTCCTCGCCATCCGGGTCTGTTACTGTCATCGCCGAGGTTGATCCGGCAGCGGATGAAGGCGATGCTGCACGGGATGAAGCTGAATTTTCTGTGCCGCTTTCCGCAGCGTCCCGGTCTGATGAATCTGGTGCTATGATTCCAAACATTGCCCAGGCTCCTGCTGGGGCTGACAGCGTTAACGCGCAGCCAGCAGAGCCTCCGGTTGTTTTGAATCAAGAGTCTGAAGATGGTAGCAACGCTACTGTTGAGCCACAACAGGATCCGCTCGCTGAGCAAGTCGCTCCTGCAGTGGCTGCTACCGCTGCAGCAGTTCCTGCGCCGGAAGACCCACTGCAATTTCTGGAGCGTTGGGCTGCTGCCTGGTCGGCGCAGGAGGTTGAAGAGTATCTGGCTTTTTATAGTGACGATTTTGTCCCCAGCGGTGGGCTCAATTATGATGAGTGGGAAAGTCAACGCCGCGAGCGTTTGCAGCGTCCGGAAGAAATCCTGGTGACCCTGAGAGATGTTGATATCCGCCGTGAAGCTGATGATTTTCTTCAGCTTGAGGTCGTCCAGGAATATCGCAGCGAACGCTATTCCGACCTTACCCGCAAGCTGTTTGATCTCCGTCATCAGGACGGTAGTTGGAAAATTGAGCGTGAACGCTCTCTGGAGCTGATTTATCGATGATCCGCCTGGCTGTTACTGCTGTTGTTTTTATTTTGTTGATCACTGCGACCGTGGTTCGTGTGGTTGCTCTGTGGCCGCAACCCCTTCCTGAAGTTGCGCAACCGCAGCCGCGACTTGATGTTGTTATTACCAGGTCTGAGCCGCGGCCGGTTCAGCGGCCAGCGGGATTGCTTGAGCATCTACAGAGGGGTGGGCATGATGATGCAGACAGTCACTATGAAACATTGCTGCTGCAAGGATTGTTACTGTTTCAAGGTGGTCATGTTGACCAGGCGATCACCCGGATCGAATTGCTGACCGGGTTAGCTCCGCGCTTTGAACTTGCCCATCTGGTACTTGGCGACTTGTTGCTGGCACGCTTTACCCCGCTACAATCCATCGGTGGCGCAGCACCAGAGATTGCCGGCCATCACTACCATCAGCGTCTGGAGGAGTTGCGCAGCGAAGCGCGGGCTCGTCTGCATGGCTATTTGTCGCGGCTGAATGATCATCAGAGTCCGCGGGCATTGATTGCCTTGGGGGAAAAAACTCCCTATGCCCTGGTGATTGATAAAAGTAAAAACCGCCTCTATGTGTTCCGTAATCAGGGGGAGGGTTTGCCGCCAAAGCTTGTTGATGATTTCTATATTGTTCTCGGACAACAGGTAGGTGACAAAATGGTCGAAGGGGATCTTAAAACCCCGACCGGAACCTATTTTGTTACCAGCTATATTGACGCTGAAAAGCTTCCACCCCTGTACGGTAGTGGTGCTTTTCCGATTAATTATCCCAACGAATACGATCGCCACCGAAATAAAAGCGGTTTCGGTATCTGGCTGCATGGTACCGATCGCTCGTTGTTCAGCCGTCCGCCACTCGACAGTGAAGGCTGCGTCGTGTTGACCAATGAAGAGTTTGAGCACATTCGTCAGTACGTGGAGCTTGGCCAGACCCCGGTGGTCATCACGGAGGGACTTGAGTGGCTGCCTCATGATGACTGGCAGATGCAGAAAAAGGACATTAAAGGGTTTATTGAGGAGTGGCGCCAGCAATGGGAAGAAGGTGATCTGCAGGCGTATCTGAATATGTATGCAGAGGATTTCTGGTCAACCCGGCACGATTATCGGAGCTGGAGCCGTTATAAACAACAGGTGTTTTCATCCAAGACCTATCAGCAGATTGCCTTAAGTGACTTGTCATTGTACGAATATCCACGGAACGACCATGAGCCGGCGATGATTGTTGCCAACTTTGTTCAGCACTATCGTTCCAATAACTTTAACGGCGATATGCGTAAACGCCTGTATCTGGTTAAACAGCAGAATCAGTGGCGAGTGCTCTATGAAGGGGGCCAATGACGACCTTGTCGCTGCAGGTTTGTTGCATTACCTTGCCCCCCAACCTGGTGGAAAAAAAGTACCGTGTGGATCGCCACCCCTTCCCCATTGCAGGGGCAAAAAAATCATCCAACCATAGCCCGGTCGGTTCCGCGAAAGCGATTGACAACAGGGGGCAACTATGATTTTCTAAGCCGCTATTTGAACGCTTCTGGATTGGTTTGATGTGGTTATCTGATTTTGATTTTACCCTGCCGGAGGAATTGATCGCTCAGGCGCCTGCTGTTCGCCGCGATGCTTCGCGGCTGCTGTCTGTTGAGCGCCAGACAGGTGCCATTACTTCTCGACAATTTGTCGATATTGTTGATAATTTTTGCCCAGGAGATGTGCTGGTTATCAATGATACCCAGGTTATTCCGGCGCGGTTGTTCGGGAACAAGGCGAGTGGTGGTCAAGTTGAAGTGCTCTTGGTGCGCCGCAGTCCGGAATCTGCCACAGGGAAAGACTGGTTGTGCATGACCAGAAGTTCCAAGCCCCTGGCTGTTGGTACACATCTGATCTTTGATGAACGTTTGTCCGCCGAAGTGTTGCAAGCCGGAGATGACTACCTGCGGTGCATCCGTTTTGATTGTCAGGATGATTTCTGGGGGATCATTGACGAGATCGGGCATTTGCCCCTTCCTCCTTACATCAAGCGCGCCGACACGCTGACTGACCGTTCACGCTACCAGACTGTTTTTGCCCGGGAAAGGGGCGCAGTGGCAGCTCCAACAGCAGGGCTGCATTTTACTGCAGAGATTCTTGATCAGATTCGCGCAAAAGGGGTAGAAATCTGTAATTTGACCCTGCACGTCGGACCCGGTACGTTTTTGCCGGTACGGGTTGAGGATGTTAGCCAACATAAGATGCACGCGGAATATTATTCCATTCCAGCGGCGACTGCACAAACCATCAATCAGGCGCGTATTCGCGGTGGCCGGGTTTTTGCGGTAGGGACTACTGTCACCCGGGCGCTTGAAACAGCAGCCAGTGACATTGGGCTGCTTAAAGCCGGGGACGGTGACAGCGAGATTTTTATTGTCCCCGGTTATCGGTTCAAGGTTGTTGATGCGTTGATTACTAATTTCCATCTGCCCAAGTCAACGCTGTTGATGCTGGTCAGTGCTTTTGCCGGACGTGAACTGATGCTGCGTGCCTATGACCAGGCGGTAAGTGAAAAATACCGGTTTTTCAGTTACGGTGATTGCATGTTGATCTTATGATAGTAACGAACGCAAGATGATCGCTGATTTTCGCTTTGACCTGCTGGCGCTGGATCAGGCAACCCAGGCTCGACGCGGGCGGATTCAGACCCCGCGTGGCAGCATCGAGACCCCGATCTTTATGCCCGTCGGCACGCAAGGAACGGTCAAGGGCATGCTCCCGGAGGCGCTCAAAGAGATAGGCGCGCAGATTATTCTCGCCAACACCTATCATCTTTACTTGCGTCCCGGCCATGATCTGGTTAAACAACTCGGTGGCTTGCACCGTTTCATGAATTGGGATCGGCCGATTCTCACCGATAGCGGTGGTTTTCAGGTTTTCAGTCTTGGTGAGTTGCGTAAAATCACCGAAGAGGGGGCCCGGTTCCAGTCACATCTGGATGGCAGTCACCATGAGTTGACGCCGGAATTGTCCATGGACATTCAACTGGCACTGGGTTCCGACATCATCATGGTGTTTGATGAATGTATCCCGCATCCGGCCGAGCGTTCGTATGTTCTGGCTTCTACTGAACGTTCAGCGCGCTGGGCGAAACGGTGCCGCGCTGTGGTTCCACCCGGGTCAGCGGCAGCTCTGTTCGGTATTGTTCAGGGCGGAATGGACCTGGAGCTGCGTCAGCGCAGTGTCGAGCACTTGCTTGAGATCGGCTTTGAAGGTTACGCGTTAGGTGGTCTGTCGGTCGGCGAAGAGACCGCATTGATGTATGACATGATGGAATACAGTCTGCCGATGTTGCCGGCAACCGCACCGCGTTATGTGATGGGCGTTGGGACCCCGGAAAATCTGATTGAAGGGGTCGCGCGCGGTTGTGATATGTTTGATTGTGTGATGCCGACCCGCAATGCGCGTAACGGGTTTCTTTTTACTCGCTTTGGCAAGATCGTCATCAAGCAGGCGCGTTACCGTGATGATGCCGGCCCGCTTGATCCTGATTGTGACTGTTACGTCTGCCGGAACTATAGCCGCGCGTATTTAAGCCATCTGTATCGCAGTAACGAAGTGCTCGCAGCGGTTCTAAACACGCATCATAATCTTCATTATTATCTGCAGTTGATGAGCGAAATACGGGATGCCATCGCTGCCGGTTGCTTTACCGATTATCGGCGTTCATTTTATGCCCGGCGGGATCTTTCTTAATGCCTGATCCCGTGTCTACTTTTATGAGGAAGAAATTTTTTCTAACTAACCCAACAAGGAGAACAACATGATTTCAAATGCTTACGCAATGGCTGAAGGTGGCGCTCAACAAGGCAACCCATACTCCGGCATCATTATGCTGGTTGCAATGTTTGCTATCTTTTATTTTCTGCTCATCCGTCCACAACAGAAGCGCGCCAAGCAGCATCGTGAACTGATTTCCAACTTGAAATCAGGAGAATCTGTGGTCACAGCCGGCGGCATCCATGGCAAGATTACTGCTGTTGAAGACACGGTCGTCACCATTGAAGTTGCTAATGGCGTCAAAGTTAAATTGAACCGCGGGTCGATTACCGAAGTCAGACAATAAGAAGTTTTTCGTCTGGAAATGACAGATTGTCAATCCGGAGGTTCCGGGTGGACACTCATTGGTGTTCGATTGTAATTGCTCATGGGAGATACGACACAGATGTCTAATAGTCTTAATACCCGAGGCCTGGTGGTGTTATTCTGCCTGCTTCTGTCACTGTTTGCGCTTGTCCCAACGCTGCTGCGCGGCGATGTGCCGTCATGGTGGCCGGAAACCTTCGGGCCGATACAGCTGGGACTGGATCTACAGGGAGGGATGCATCTGGTGCTTGGCGTTGATGTCGACAAGGCCGTTGAAAGTCGAGTTGATACGATCATTGATCAGACCGACATTCGTTTGAAGGAGCAGGATATCATCTACAAACGGATTGAGCGCAGGCAGGGTGACCGTTTGGTTGTCCAAGTCTACGATGAAGACGAAGGGCGACAGGTTGAGGCGCTGATGATGAGCGAGTTTCCGGCTCTGGAACCAGCTACCATGACCGGCGCTGGTGGTTACATCGAAAAGCATTTTCGCTTGAGTGATGATGAAATTGAAAACATCAAGGATTATGCGGTGCGCCAGGCTCTGGAAACCATGCGCAACCGGGTTGACCAGTTTGGTGTCAGTGAGCCAACGCTCCAGCGTCAGACCGGGAACCGGATTCTTATCCAGTTGCCGGGGGTAGCTGATCCTGATCGCGCCATCTCCCTGTTGGGTAAAACTGCGCGGCTCGAATTCAAAATGGTTGATGAGACGGCCAATATTCAGGATGCTGTAGCTGGTCGTGTACCGGAAGGCAGTCAGCTCCTGTATGAACGCAGCACCAATCGTGCGACCGGGGTGGAGACGGAAATTCCCGTGGTGGTCTCAAACCAGACTGTTCTCACCGGCGATCTGCTGGCTGATGCCAATGTCCGTATTGATTCGCGCTTTAACGAGCCTTATGTGTCGATCGATTTTAACGCTGTCGGCGCGCGTCGGTTTGATCAGATCACCGCTGCCAACGTTGGTCGGCGCATGGCCATTGTCCTCGATGACACGGTCTATTCTGCACCGGTGATCCGTGAGCGCATTTCCGGTGGTAGCGCCCAGATTTCCGGGTCATTCACCTCGCAGCAAGCAACTGATCTGGCCATTGTCCTGCGTGCCGGATCATTGCCGGCACCGGTTGAGATTCTTGAAAATCGTACCGTCGGACCTTCTTTAGGACAGGATTCCATCGACAGTGGAATCAAGTCGATCTGGGTCGGTGCATTGTTGGTGCTGATGGTTATTATCGTCTATTACCAGCTGTCCGGTTTGATCGCTATCAGCGCCCTGGTGATGAATCTGTTTTTTATCGCTGCCATGCTGTCCATGTTCGGCGCAACCCTGACTCTACCCGGGTTGGCCGGTATTGTCCTGACCGTTGGTATGGCGGTTGATGCCAACGTGCTGATCTTTGAGCGTGTCCGCGAAGAACTGGCGCTGGGGCGAGCTCCCAAACTGGCCATCGAGTCCGGCTATAGCAAGGCCTTTTCAACCATTATCGACGCCAACCTGACGACCCTGCTGGCCGCCCTGGTACTATTCCAGTTCGGTACCGGTCCGGTGCGTGGATTTGCCGTTACTCTCTCGATCGGGATTATCGCGTCGTTATTTACCGCGATTTTTGTCTCCCGCTTCATCTTTGATTTTTTCTTGAAAAGCCGCAATGTCAAGCGGTTGAGTATATAAGGAGAACGACGGCATGCAACTCATCAAGCCGGATATCAATATCGATTTTATCGGCAAACGCAAATTAGCATTAATTATCTCGCTGGTACTTATTCTGGCTGGTTTCGCATCGCTTGTTCGCCATGGCGGTCCTCATTACGGAATCGATTTTGCCGGTGGTACTCTGGTTCAGGTACAGTTCCAGAGCCAGACCAATGCTACAGAAATCAACACTGCTCTTGCCAGTGTTGATCTGGGTGTTCCTATTGTCCAACGCTTTGGCGAAGACACCAATGAATTTCTTATTCGTGTTGAGCGGTCAACCGGTGAATTGCAGGGGATTTCCATGCAGATTACTGAAACCCTCGAACAATCATACGGTGCCGGACAGGTGGATGTGCGCCGGGTGGAAATGGTCGGTCCTCAGGTGGGCAAGGATTTACGTAACAAGGGGATGTGGGCTATATTTTATGCCATGCTCGGGATTCTCGCCTACATCTCCTGGCGTTTCGAATTTCGGTTTGCTGTCGGTGCTATTATCGCATTGGTCCATGATGTGGTGATTACCTTGGGGATGTTCAGTCTTTTTGGGAAGGAGATTGATCTGCCGATTATTGCCGCTTTCCTGGCTATTATTGGTTACTCCCTGAATGATACGATCATTGTCTATGACCGTATTCGCGAAAATCTCGGTAAACACAACAAGGAAAGCTTCACCTTTATTCTCAATCGCAGCATTAATGAAACCCTTTCCCGTACCATTATAACTTCAGGAACGACTCTGTTGGTTGTTCTTTCATTGTTCGTTCTGGGCGGCGGGGTCATTCATAATTTTGCTTTTGCCATGCTTGTGGGGGTGCTGGTTGGTACCTACTCGTCCATTTTTGTCGCTAGTCCGCTGCTGCTGTTATGGCAGAAAAAAGTAGCTAAGGCAGCCTGATTTTTTTTCTCGTCACCAGCAAGTGGAGAACCAATGAAGAAAGAAACGATCGTTTTTGCCATTATAGCGCTGATTATCGGTGTGTTAGGCGGGGTTATCTATTCCAACTGGCAACGTGATACGGCTCAACCTGCGGCCACTGGAACCCCACCTCCTGCAGCAGGAGTTCCTGTTGTCAATTATCAGCAGCAGATTAACACCCTTGAAGGAATCGTTGCCCGTGAGCCTGATAACCGTAATGCCTGGGTGCAACTGGGGAATAATTTCTTTGGTTCCGATCAACCGATCAAAGCGATAGAGGCTTACGATAAAGCCCTTGAACTGCGCCCGGACGACCCTAATGTGTTAACCGATCAAGGCACCATGTTTCGCCGCGTCGGCTGGTATGACCGTGCTGTTAGTAATTTCCAGCGCGCCGCAGAGCTTGATCCTAATCATGTGCAAAGTCGTTATAACCTGGGTGTAGTTTACCGCTATGATCTGGAGGATTTTCCCAAAGCGATTGCCGCATGGGAGAGTTTCCTGGCGTTGAACCCCGGTGGTAATGTTGAACAGATTCGGACTGAAGTCGATTTCATGAAGAATCATCCACCGCTGCCGCAGACGCCGCGTCAATAGTCCCCCTCCCGCTCTGTCCAGTCCCCGATCGGCCTTTAACTGGTCGGGGACTATTTTGTACAAGGTCCTTATGCAGCCTGTCCGCCAACGCCGTTGGAGATTACGGGCCACTCCCCCCGAACCGCTGGTTGTGCAGCAATTAGCTGAGTCGTTACCGTGCAGCGCTTTGCTTGCTTCGATTCTCAGCCAGCGTGGTTATACTACCACTACTGAGGCGCAACTTTTTTTGCACTCGGTGCTGGCAACGCTGCCTGATCCTGATCTGTTACCGGACATGGACAAGGCCTGCCGACGCCTGCAGACTGCCCTGGAATCCGGCGAAAAAATCAGTATTCATGGTGATTATGATGTTGACGGTATCAGCGGCTGTGCATTACTGGTGGAAGCGCTGCGCGCGTTTGGTGGTCAAGTCGAATATCATATTCCCTTACGTTTGAAGGATGGCTACGGTTTGTCTGCCGATGCCATTCGTCGGATCGCCGGAGACGACTGCCGTTTGATGGTATCCGTTGATTGCGGGATCAGTGCCCACAACGAAGCGCAACTGGCGCAAGATCTGGGTATTGATCTGATTATTACCGATCACCATCAACCGGGTGACAGCTTGCCAGCGGCAATTGCTCTGGTTAACCCGCAACTGCCGACAAGTCGTTTTCCCTATTCACAACTGGCCGGTGTTGGTGTGGCCTTTATGATGCTGGTGTCGCTGCGAAAACGTCTGCGAGACTCAGGATATTTTCATCATCGTCCAGAACCCGACTTGCGCCATTCCCTCGATTTAGTCACCCTTGGAACCATTGCCGATATTGCGCCCTTGACCGGCGTGAATCGTACTCTGGTGAAATCCGGTTTGCGCCTTCTTGAAAAAGAAAATCGTCCCGGTATCGCCGCTTTAAAAACGGTTGCCGGTGTTAGTTCTGTCACCAGCGGCACGGTTGGTTTTCAGTTGGCGCCCCGGCTTAATGCGGCTGGGCGTCTGGAAGATGCTGCCCTTGGGGTCAAGTTATTGCTTGGCGAGGAGGGAATAGATCCACAAGCCGTAGCGCACCAGCTTGATTTGTTCAATCAGCAGCGTCAGGCGCTTGAAAAGAAAGTGCTGGCAGCCGCCATAGCCCGCGTTGAAGCAGACCCTCAGGAGCGTCGTACGATCGTTCTGGCCGGCGCTGACTGGCATTCCGGAGTGATCGGCATTGTTGCCAGCCGTCTGGTCGAGCGCTATCACCGTCCAACCTTTCTGATTGCCCTGAACAACGGCATGGGAAAGGGTTCAGGCCGCTCTATCAAGGGCTTTGATCTGTATCAGGCCCTTAAGGAATGTGGAGATCTGCTGGAAGGTTACGGTGGCCATACCATGGCTGCGGGCTTGACCGTTGCTGAAGCTCAGGTGGCGGCCTTTTCCCAGCGCTTTGAGCAGGTGGCAGACACGCACCTGACCGATGACCTCTGTATGCCCTTCGTTGAACATGATGGCGAATGTCGCCTGGATCTTTGGACCGTAGCTGCGGTAGACGAACTCAAAGCGTTGGAACCATTCGGTGTCGGCAATCCCCAGCCGCTTTTTTTAAGCCGTCGCTGTACGATAAAAAATTGTTCCCTGGTTGCCCAAAAACATCTCAAGTTTGACGTTAAACAGCAAGACACTGTATTAAGTGCCATTGCTTTTGGTTGTGGTGAACGTATTACTGAGTGCTCGGGGGCGCTGGACATTCTCTATCGGCCACAACTTAATCATTGGCGCGGCAAGACCCAGGTTCAGATGCAGGTGGTGGATTTTTGTCAGGCTGGAGAACCGGATTAATGTCTGTTGCAAAGACCAGCATATATCAGCAATTATCGGCACAGGACATAGATCAGGTTACTGTGGACGAACCCCTGGGTCAGCATAATAGTTGGCGGATCGGTGGCCCGGCAGATCTGTTTGTCGAGCCGGTAAACCCGACCCAGGTCGCAGCAGTCATGCGTCTTGTGCAGGAGCAGCAACTACCGCTGGTGGTGATCGGGCAGGGGACAAATCTGCTGTTTGATGATGCCGGGGTTCGTGGGCTGGTGATGAAAATCGGCGCACGGATGGACTCTATTGCTATTGCCGGCACCCGGATTATTGCCGGTGGTGGCGCCTGGGTGCCACAGCTCGCGCGCCTTGCCATGCGCGCCGGATTGAGCGGCCTGGAACATTGTATCGGCATTCCCGGCACCCTGGGGGGGCTGGTGATCATGAATGGCGGCAGTCACCGCCGCGGCATCGGTGAGCATGTTGTCCGTGTCACTATTGTTGATCAGGACGCGACCATACATCAGTTGAGCACTGCTGAGTGTCAGTTTGACTATCGTTACAGTGCACTACAGGAGCGGGGCGCGGTGGTTGTCGAGGTTGAGCTCAAGTGTCCACCGGGAAATATTGTCGATATCCGCCGGGCAATGCTGCTTGATTTGCGTGAACGCCGTCGCAAGTTTCCACGCAAACAGCCCAACTGTGGTTCAGTCTTTTTAAGTACCAGTGCTATGCATGCCAGTGTTGGACCGCCGGGGAAAATCATTGAAGAGGCAGGTCTTAAGGGGTTGCGCTGCGGTGCTGCTGAGATATCGACACAACATGCCAATTTTATTCTCAACTTGGGCGGAGCCTCCTCAGCCGATGTGCTCAGGCTGATTTCCCGGATTCGCTCTGAAATCCGCAAGCAGCTTGGCTTTGACCTGTGTTGCGAGGTGCGTTATGTCAGCCCAGCCGGGGAGATCTGTCCAGCAGATCAGGTGGCTGACCGTTTGTTTCCTACGGATTAAGCAAGTAGCTCGCCTATGTCAGAATAGATATCGCCCATAAAAGGGCAGAGTCTGACGGTACACTACCACCGGTTTTATAGATTTTCCGTAGGGGCGACGCATGCGTCGCCCGATTTTTTAAGTTCGTAGGATGGGCACTGCCCACCGTCGCTGATCCGTCCGCCGCCTGACTTTTGGCAAGCCATTGGCTGCCCTGCCTGAAGGACTTTTTGGGTTACCTGTTCAGATAGTCCAGAATCACAGCCCGGAGCCTTTCCATATCAATCGGCTTGGTCACCACTTCGTCCATCCCTGCCGTCAGGCAGCGCTGGCAGTCCTCGCCACGGGCATGGGCGGTGAGACCGATGATAGGAATCTGCAGTTTTAACTGTTCGCGGATCGTTCTGGTGGCATCCAGGCCGCTCATCTCCGGCATCTGCACATCCATGAGAATCAACCTCGGCGCCTGGTTCCGCAGTGCCTCTAATGCCTCCCGGCCGGTTGTGGCCGTGATCACGTCGAAGCCCCATTTACGCAGGACCACGCTGACCAGATGGCGAATGTTCGCGGCATCTTCCGCTAAGAGAATACGATCTGAAGACTGCTCTTGTGTTGCATTCGCAATGATTTCGCCGCCTGTTTCGCTCTCTTCCTGTCGCCGAGCGGTGTCTTTGTGGCTTTTCGGGGCTTCTTTTAAGGGAATCGTAAAGAAAAAGGTACTACCTTCACCTTCCTCGCTTTTTACCCAGATGGCACCGCCCATGCGCTCCACCAGACCCTTGCAGATGGAAAGCCCAAGTCCAACGCCGCTATGTCTGCGCGTGCTGGTGCTGTCGGCCTGGGTAAAGCGTTCAAACAGGTGTTCGATCTGTTTGGGGGCAATGCCGATACCGGTATCGCGAATGGAAAACAACAGGTATGGCGCCCCTTTGGCTGGTGCAGACGCGGTGGAGACGTCGACCTGAATCGAGATTTCTCCCTTGTCAGTGAATTTGATGGCGTTACCCACCAGATTAACCAGAACCTGTCGTAAGCGTTTGCGGTCGCCGTATACGGCGCGCGGGATCTCGGCAGCCAAGTTCAACTGCAGCATCAGATCTTTGCGTGCCGCTTCGGTTTGAAGGATTTTGGCCGCATCCTCTACATTCTCGTGCAGATCAAAGGGTTGTGATTCGATGGCGACTTTGTCGGCCTCGATCTTCGAGAAATCAAGCAGATCATCCAGAAGCGCAAGCAGCGAGTTTGCGGACTGGCTCGCCATCGTGCAACATTTTTCTTGTTCTGCAGCAAGCTCGGTGTTTTCCAGAAGCTGCAGGGCCGAGACAATTACGGTCATGGGGGTGCGGATTTCGTGGCTGACATTGGCCAGAAACTCAGATTTAGCCCGACTGGCTTCTTCGGCCTCCTTTTTGGCTCGGCGCAGATATTCTTCAAGCTGCTTCTGCTCGGTCACATCCGTGATGCTCAGCAGGACCGCCTCAGTAGGTGAGCCGACCGCCAGCATCTTGCGCGCGGAAAGCATCATCGTGCGCAGGCCCAGGTGGGGAAAATCGAATTCCACCTGGAAATTGTCCATACGGGTACTGCGGGGCAGAATCTCTTTAAGCAGACGGTTCAGTTCAGGCTGATCCCACTGCCCTGCGCCCAACTTCAACAGCTCCTGGCCTTCGGTGTCTTTCGGGCTGACCTGAAACTTTTCGTAAAAGGCAGGATTGGCCGTTTTGACCCGCATATTGTCATCAAGCACCAGTAGTGGGTCCTTGACCGAATCGACGATGCGCAGGGCGTACTTGTGGGCTTTCTCGATCTCTTCCATGCTGCGTTTGATCCGGTCGATATCGAACAGCGCCAGCACCGCGCCTTCAATGCCGTTGTTGCGCTCTGTCCGATAGGGACGCAGGCGCACCATCTGCCAGCGTCCCTTGTGATCCTGAATTTCGTGCTCTACTGCCTGGCCCGAATGAATGACGTCGAGCAGGGTTGTTTCCAGATTCGGTAAGGTAAAGCTCAGTCTGAGATCTGTCAGGGTGCGGCCGACGTCGGCAGAGGTAAGATTGAGAGACTCCTCTGCATCAGGGCTGATGCGTTTAATTTTCAGATCATCGGTGACGATGAGAAAAGGAATCTGTGCGCTCAGGATCAGGTTGCTCAGATCATTGTGGGTCCGGCTCAGCTGCTCGTTACGTTCCTGCAGTTCGGTGTTAACGGTGGTGAGTTCTTCGTTGCTCGATTCCAGCTCTTCCTTGGCGGTTTCGAGTTCTTCATTAAGACTCTGCAGTTCTTCATTGCTTGAAAGAATCTCTTCATTGGCCGCCTTGAGATCCTCGAGGGCTTCGTCCTTTTCTTCAATGAGGGTCTGGGTATATTCCTGATTGACGGCCAGTTCATTCTTCACCCGCTGAATTTCTTCTTTGACCGCTTTCTCGGAGTTCGCTTCACCGGACTCCGAGAAAGCCGAGGTTTTGCTGCTTTGTGGCGCAACACTTTTCTGGTGAAATTGAATCAGAAAATAACCCTCCTGGTCGAATTCAAAGGGTGCCACCTCAAGTGAGACAACGCAGGATCCCTGTTCAACATGAAAGGCAAGATCGTCTTTTATCTGTGGCGCTTGCTCTTTTTTGGCACGATGGATCAGGTTGCGCAGCTCGAGGCGCAACGTATCTTTGAGGATTTTTAAAACGTTGAGGCTGGCCTTGCCGGGCGGATGTTCAAAAAAAGCAGTCGTGTTGCCGCGAAATTGAACGATATCAAGGCTGCTGTCGACAACCACCGCCGTCGGATTGAGAGTGCGCAGTAGCGCGCGATCGACTTCACGCTGTAGCGTTTTTTCCTCGCTGTCCCGTCGGTGGGGAACGTCTGTCTGTGTTTGGTCTTTTTTCGGAGCGGGAATGTTTTCTGCGCTCGGCCAGTATGTCGAGCGCATACGCTGTGTTGTTTTTTTGCGAATATAGATGCGGTTTTTTTTGTCAATGGCAGAGAATAGATCTCCACACGAGCCGATGTTTTCCGAGGAGCCCAGAAGCAGGAATCCCTCGGGATTGAGGGCATAATGGAAAAGTGGCAATACTTTTTTTTGCAGCGTGGCACTAAAATAGATCAACACGTTGCGACAACTGACCAGATCCATACGCGAAAAAGGAGGATCTTTGGTGAAGTCCTGGCGGGCGAAGACGCACAACTCACGAAGCTGCTTCTTGACGCGGTAACCACCTTCCATCGGTGTGAAAAATTTACGCAGCCGCGTTTCGGAGAGATCAGCAAGCTGAGCCTTGGTGTAAAAACTTTGGCGGGCGACTTCGATGGCCTCATCACTGACATCAGTGCCGAAAATCTGGATGGTGGTATATGAACTTTTCTCACCCAGAAACTCTTGCAGCGCAATGGCCAGAGAATAGGCCTCTTCCCCGGTGGCGCAGCCGGGAACCCAGATGCGGATCGGATCGTCGTCCTGTTTATTGCACAGAATCTGGGGAAAAACCTCGTCTGTCAATGCTTCGTACGTTTCCGGGTCCCTGAAAAACTCGGTCACCTTGATCAGCAGATCCTCGCGCAGGGCTCTGAGTTCTTCGGGGTTGTTTTTAAGAAACGCCGCATAGCGCTCCAGGTCTTCGATTTTATTAATCGCCATGCGCCGGGAAATGCGCCGCCGAACCGTGTTTTCTTTGTACTTGGAGAAATCGATTCCCGTGGTTTTCAGCGCTTGTAGTACCTGCTCCCACGCCGAGGAGGGCATCTCGGTGTGGTGCGTGGATCGTTGCAGGTGAGGGTGGCGAGTCAGCACACCGAGTTCTTTGGCGATCTCTGTTACCTCGAGCACGAAATCGACCTGTCCCGATTGAATGGCGTTGCGCGGCATCTCGGCAAATTCAGCACTTTCTTCGCTCTGGGCAAAGGTTATGCCACCGGCTGCCTTGATCGCCCGCACTCCCAGCGTACCGTCCGCGCCGGTTCCGGAGAGGACGACTGCAATGGCTTTTTCCTGCAACTTTTCGGCGAGTGACTTGAAAAAGCGATCAATGGGCTTGAATTTCCCCGGACCGCGCTCGCGTTCACTGAGTTTCAAGGTATGATCCTGGAGCGTCAGGATGCGGTCGGGGGGGATGACGTAAACCCGGTTGGGAGCTATGCGCATTGAGTCCGCAGCGCTTTCGACCGGCATGGCGGTGCACTTGGCCAGCAGCTGAGGCAGGTTGCTTTCATGTTCGCTGCTCAGGTGAAGGATGACGATGAATGCCATGCCGCTGTCGTCAGGCAGATTTTTAAGCAGCTGCCGAATCACACTGAATCCACCGGCAGAAGCGCCGATGGCGGCAATGGGAAAGGTTCCCCGGTCGGATTGGCCGCTCTTGTCCTTGGCAGCAGAGGTTGATTTTTTCTCCCGTTCTTGCACATCTTGGGAGTTTTCGTCGCTGCTGTGCTGGTTTTGGCTTTCTTCCCCAGAGTCGTGGTTTTTTTTATCTGCAGACCCGGGGTCCGTCGTAGTGTCTTTATCCTTGCTCATTACGGTTTGTATCCTTTGGCTTGTTGCAAAAGAATTGATATTTCTTTACTACCAAAGTGTAACGACAAGGTACAGCTTGGTCAAGATGGACCCCTCTTCAATTTTCCAAGGACTAGGAGTCTGTCGGACGATGCATGAGCCGGTTTCAGCTTGGAAGATTCTACCGGATCAAGGAGGATACCGCCTGGATGGTTGCAGGTTGGCGCGGTGTAGAGTTTTCTATAAAAACCATCAGCCCAATCGCCGTACTTCCCTCTGTGATGTCTGACCGGTTGTTCAGTATTCCCTCAGGCGGAAACCATTCCCAATTCTGCTGCCAGTTTTTCCCACGCCGGCAGGCTGCGCTTGATCATGTCGTCCTCTACACAATAAGCAATGCGGAAAAACCCGGGGGCGCCGAAACCGCTGCCGGGAACCAGCAGAATCCCGTGCTGTTGGGCGCGGCGGATAAATTCGATCTCATCGGTCAGGGGCGAGCGCGGAAACAGATAAAAGCCGCCACCGGGCTTGACCACCTCGAATCCCAGTTCGACCAGCTTGTTGTAAAGCAGATCACGCTTGATCCGGTATTGCTCAACATCAACACTGATCCGCTGCAGGCGGGTGACCAGGCGCTGCATCAACGCGGGAGCATTCACAAATCCTAAGACCCGGTTGGCAAAAATCGCTCCTTGCATAAACAGGTTGACATCTTTCAGGGTGGGTGATGCGGCCAGGTAGCCGATGCGATCCCCCGGCAGGGCCAGATCTTTGGAGTGGGAGGTAACGATAACGGCATTGGTCATGGCGTTAAAGATGCAGGGAACCTCTTCACCGAAACTGATACGGGCATAGGGTTCATCGGAAACGGTGACGATGGTGGTGCCGAATTCCTGCTCTTTTGCGGCCAATAAAGCGCCGATTTTTTTCAGCGCTGCCAATGGATAGATAACTCCCGTCGGATTGTTGGGGGAGTTGATGATAACTGCCTTGGTGCGCGCGCTAATGGCTGTGGCAATAGCATCCAGGTCGGGTTGAAAATCGGGGAGGGTCGGTACCACGACCGGAACCCCGCCATGATTGTCGATGTAAAAATTGTACTCAACAAAATAAGGGCTTAAGATGATGACCTCATCCCCCGGATTGAGCAGAGTTTTCATGACGACGTTCAGAGCCGCTCCGGCGCCACAGGTCATGACGATGTGGGCCGCACTGACCGGCAGGGCACAATTCTCCGCAATCACCTCAGCGACAGCTGCCCGTGTTTCTTCGTAACCGGCATTGTTCATGTAACGGTGCATGCCGGGAATCGGGGTGGCGGCGATTTTCTGCAGCTCCTGCAGCAGTTCCTGTGGTGGTTCCATGGTCGGATTGCCAAGGGTGAAGTCGAAAATATTTTCTGCTCCACGCTCTTGACGCAGACGATCGCCTTCTTCGAACATCTTGCGGATCCAGGAAGAACCTTCAAGGCATTTTTTTACTTTGGCAGCTATGGGCATAGCACGTTTCCTTTGTTTTTTTGCATAAGGTGGTTGATGTGGGTTTTTTGACTGCCGAAGTGTAGCTTTACCACAGAAACGGGTCAAGACAGATCAGTGTTTGTTTTTCTCTGGCGGAAATTGATTTCTGTCAGTCTTTGGGCTACATTGCTGCTCCCGTACCTAACTGTGCTGACAAGCGTAAATGGATTGAATGATGACAACAGCCGACAAACTCCAGAAACTCAGAGAGCAGATTGACGGGATCGACGATCAATTGCTTGATTTGCTCAACCAGCGTGCCCGGGTTGTTCTCGATGTCGGGCACCTCAAGGAGCGCGACGATGGTCTGTTTTATGTTCCCAGCCGGGAAAAGAAGATCTATGAGCGTCTGACCGGCAGCAATCCAGGTCCTTTTCCGAACGAAGCGGTACGCAAGGTTTTTCGTGAGATCATTTCTGCCTCGCTGAATATGGAAATGCCGCTGCAGGTGGCTTTTTTAGGCCCCCAGTCAACCTTTACTCATCAGGCGGCAATGCAGCAGTTTGGCCTGTCGGCGGCGCTGGTTCCCTTGAAGAGTATTCCCGCGGTGTTTGCGGAGGTAGAGCGCGGGCGGGCCCATTATGGGGTCATTCCGGTGGAAAATTCTACCGAAGGGGTGGTTAACCACACCCTGGATATGTTCATTAATTCGGAGTTGAAGATCATCGCCGAAATCATGCTGGAGATATCCCATCAGCTGTTGTCGAAGTCGGGACGTATCGAGCAGATCACCAAGATTATTTCCCACCCTCAGCCCCTGGCCCAATGTCGTCACTGGCTGGAAACCAACCTTCCTGAAATTCCCCTTGTTGATGTGTCGAGTACCGCCGCCGCAGCGCAGATGGTAGCCGAAGATGAGAGTGCCGCCGCTATTGCCAGTTCGGCTGCTGCGGTGCAATATGGGTTGCAGGTGGTCAAGGCGAGGATCGAGGATAATCCGCATAATTTCACCCGTTTTCTGGTCGTCGGCAAAAAATCACCGGGCAAGGCCGGGGATGACAAGACCTCGATCATGTTCAGTATCAAGGATGAACCGGGGATCCTCTATCGGATGCTTGAGCCCTTCAGCAAGCGCCAGATTAACCTGACCAAGATCGAAAGCCGGCCGATGAAACAAAAGGCCTGGGAATATGTATTCTTCCTCGATTTGATGGGCCACTGTGACGATGATCAGATTGCCGCTGCGATTGAGGATTTGCGTCCCCACTGTCATTTTCTCAAGATTCTCGGTTCCTATCCGCAGGCCCATATCGGCGCCGCACAGTCGGAGATTAGCTGATGTCTGATACCTTGTTGATTCCGCGCATGGCGATCATGGGCGTTGGTCTGATTGGTGGTTCTCTGGCGTTGGCGTTAAGAGAAGCCGGTGCTGTTGGTGAGGTGATTGGCTGTGGGCGCGGCAAACCCAATCTGGAAAAAGCTCTGGAGCTCGGCATTATTGATCACTATACTCGCGATCCGCTTGAAGCGGTTGCCGATGCCGACCTGATTTTTCTGGCGACGCCGGTGAAAACCCTGGCAACGGTCATTGCGCAATGCCTGCCGGCCCTCAAGCCGGGGGCCATTATTACTGATGGCGGCAGTGTCAAGGCAGAGGTTGTTCGCAGCATTGAACCGCTACTGCCGGAGTCGATCCATTTTGTTCCCGGACATCCCATTGCCGGTACTGAGCAGAGCGGCGCCGAGGCCGCATTTGCCGGCCTCTATCGGGGTAAACGCTGCATTCTGACGCCAACGGCAAAAACAGATGCGCAGGCTCTTGCTTTGGTCGAACGGATGTGGCAGCTGGCCGGTAGCAGGGTTGTCAACATGCCGATGGACAAGCACGACCGGATTCTGGCGGCGATCAGCCATCTGCCTCACATGGTTGCCTATTCGCTGGTCAATGCCGTTGGCTCTTATGATCATTACGAAGAGAATATTCTGGAATATTCGGCCGGCGGTTTTCGCGACTTTACCCGTATCGCTTCCTCTGATCCGACCATGTGGCGTGACATTGCTGAGACCAATCAGGACGCTTTATTGGAGATGATGGAGCAATTTGAGGTGTTTTTTGCCGAACTCAAAGCCGATGTAGCAACGGGCGATGGGGACAAACTGTTTGAGTTTTTTCAGCGTTCCAAGCAGATGCGCGACGCCATTCTTTAGTCGTCACTGCTACCATCAAGGAAGACCACCATGGAGAAGATAGAGCAGCGAATCCTGACCGCAACCACCAGCCTGCGTGGTGAGATCGGGGTTCCGGGGGATAAATCGATTTCCCATCGCGCGTTGATGTTCGCTTCCCTGGCGCGGGGGAAAAGTCAGATCAGTGGCTTATTGCAAGGGGAGGATTGCTACGCCACCCTGAACGCCTTTCGCGCTCTGGGGGTCCAGATTGATTACCAGGACAGCACGCGTCTCTGCGTCCGTGGGGTCGGACTTGGCGGCCTCAAAGAGCCTGCCAATGTGATCGACTGCGGCAATTCCGGCACGACCATGCGCCTGATCAGCGGGATCCTCGCTGCGCAACCATTTTTTTCGGTATTAACCGGCGATCAGTATCTGCGCAAACGGCCGATGCGCCGGATTGTCGAACCCCTGTCGCAGATGGGCGCCCGTATTTACGGGCGTGATCAGCATAACCGCGCCCCCCTGGCGATTGTTGGTGGTGCCCTCAGGCCGATTGACTACTCTTCCGCCATTGCCAGCGCCCAGGTGAAGTCTGCCGTACTGCTGGCCGGCATGCAGACGCAAGGGACAACGACGGTTTTTGAGCCGCACCTCTCACGCGACCACAGTGAGCGCATGTTGCGTTATTTCGGCGTTCCCCTGGAATCTTTTCCCGGCGGCGCCCGGGTAACAGGCCCGGTCAAGCTTGAAGGGCACGACCTGCTTGTGCCCGGCGATATTTCTTCGGCGGCCTTTTTTCTGGTTGCCGGACTGATCGTCCCTGACTCCGAGCTGTTGTTGAAGAATGTCGGGATCAACCCGACCCGCAGCGGTATTATCGATATTTTGCGGCAGATGGGCGGATCAATCGAGCTCCTTAATGAACGTGAACATTGCGGCGAACCGGTGGCTGATCTGCTGGTCAAAAGCAGCTCATTGACGGCGATTGATATCAACGGTGAACTGGTGCCGCGGGCGATCGACGAATTTCCGGTGATCAGCGTTGCTGCAACCTTTGCCACCGGGGTGACGGTGATCACTGATGCTGCCGAGTTGCGGGTCAAGGAAACCGATCGCATCGAGGCGGTCTGCAACTGTCTGAATCAACTCGGTGGAAAAGCGGAAGCTCTGGCTGATGGAATGCGAATTACCGGTACCGGGAATTTAACTGGTGGCAAGGTGATTTCCTCAGGCGATCATCGTATCGCCATGAGTATGGCCATTGCATCGCTGGTTGCCGGCGGAGAAGTCACCATTATAGATACCGCCTGCACCGAAACATCCTTCCCCGGTTTCTGGGAACTGCTCAACCAGATCCGTCAGGACTAAAACCATGGTGATGGAAAATCTCTCTCCAAAAAATTCAAGCCGCGGGTTGGTCGTGGCGATAGATGGCCCGGCCGGAGCGGGTAAGAGCACCATCAGTACCCGCCTCGCCGAGAATCTGGGGTACCTCTATATCGATACCGGGGCGATGTACCGTGCTGTCGCTTATCTGGTAGCGCAGCGTGGGTTAGACCCGGAAAATGAAGTCGCATTAAAAGATCTGTGTAACGATTTGCGCATCGACCTGGTGAGGGCAGATTCCGGACTCAAGGTGGTTGTGATGGGTGAAGATATTACCCGGCAGATTCGCACCCCGGAAATAACCCGGCTGACTCCCCAGGTAGCTGCATCACCTGCAGTACGAGCCTCCATGTTGTTGATGCAGAGACAATTAGGAGAACTTGGAGGGGTAGTTCTCGAAGGTCGGGACATCGGCACGGTCGTTTTCCCTGATGCTGAGGTGAAGTTTTTTCTCTGTGCTTCGGCTGCAGAGCGGGGTCGGCGCCGTTACCTGGAGCTACAGCAAAAAGGGATCGCAGCCGATCTGCATGAGACTATTGCCGCAGTCCATGAGCGCGACCTCGCCGACATGAATCGCACCCAGGCCCCCCTTAAGCAGGCGGCGGATGCGGTTGTCATTGATTCTACCCGGATGACTATCGATGAGGTCCTGGTACTGATGGAACGTTTGGTCAAGGAATATAAAAAGCAAAAAACCTAGGAAGAGCTGAAAAATAAGAATAACTGCCTGAAAAATATTGGTTTGTTTTTTTTTAAATGCTGTGCTAACTTGCGCAGTCTCAAAATCTGAGTCCGCCGTCGCAAGGCGTCGGAAAATTCGCAAGGGGGTAACATCTCCAATGGTAGAAGACAAAGACATGTTTGACGAGAATGAAATGCAGGATCTGGAAGGCGAGGAGAGTTTCGAAGAGCTGCTCAAGGACTATGAGCAGGGCGGCTTCGAGCTGAAGCGTAACGACGTTGTTCAAGGAACGATTGTCCAGGTAACACCTGATGCAGTTGTTGTAGATGTCGGTTACAAATCGGAAGGGATGATCCCCTTACGTGAATTTGCTGATGAAAAAGGGAACATTAACGTCAATGTCGGCGACGTTTACGATGTCCTTTTTGGCGGCGGTGAGAGTGACAGCGGTCTGATCGTTCTCTCCAAAGAAAAAGCCGATCGTCAGAAAATATGGAATTCTCTGGAAGAAGGCGCAGTAGTCGAAGGTCGTATTGTCAGCCGCATCAAGGGCGGCCTGTCGGTTGATATCGGTGTTACTGCCTTTTTGCCTGGTTCACAGGTTGATTTACGCCCGGTACGCAATCTTGACAAGGTCATCGGCCAGAGCTTTGATTTCAAAATTATCAAGCTGAACAAGCGCCGTGGCAATATTGTCCTGTCACGTCGGGTTCTGCTCGAGAATGAGCGGGAGTCACAGCGTGATGAAACCCTCAAAACTCTCGAAGAGAACCAGGTGGTTGAAGGTATCGTAAAGAATCTTACCGATTACGGTGCATTTATTGATCTGGGCGGTATTGACGGCTTGCTGCACATTACCGATATGTCCTGGGGACGAGTCAAGCACCCGTCTGATATTCTTGCTGTTGGTGACAAGATCAATGTCAAGGTGCTCAAATTTGATCGTGATAAAGAGCGTGTATCCTTGGGTCTCAAGCAGATTGCGCCTGATCCGTGGCTTGATGTTGCAGCCAAGTACCCGATCGAGTCCAGGGTGGTCGGCAAGGTTGTCAGCCTGACTGATTACGGTGCATTTGTTGAACTCGAAGAGGGTGTTGAAGGGTTGATCCATGTTTCTGAAATGAGCTGGACCAAGCGCATTAAACATCCGAATAAAGTATTGAACATCGGTGACGAAGTTGAGTCAGTGGTGCTGGCTCTTGATTCAGAAAATCGTCGTATTTCTCTGGGCCTCAAGCAGATCGAACCCAACCCCTGGGAAGTGATCGGCGAAAAATTCCCGATTGGTACGATTATCGAAGGTCAGGTCAAAAATATCACTGACTTTGGTGTATTTGTCGGGGTCGATGAAGGAATTGATGGTCTGGTGCACATTTCTGATCTGTCCTGGACCAAGCGTATTAAACACCCATCAGATGCCTTCAAAAAGGGTGATCTGGTCAAAGCAGTTGTTCTTAACATCGATCGTGAGAACGAGCGTTTTTCTCTGGGGATCAAACAATTAAACTCTGATCCATGGGAGTCGGTGCCGGTACGTTACGCCCGCGGTACAATTGTTAAAGGCAAGGTGACGTCGGTTACAGATTTCGGCATCTTCATTGAACTTGAGGAAGGTATTGAAGGTCTGATCCATGTTTCTGAACTGAGCAAGGAAAAGATCGATAATCCAAAAGAATTTGCTGAAGTTGGTGCTGTCCTCGAGGCGGCCGTGCTGCAGGTTGATACGGTCGATCGTAAGATTGCCCTGTCGATTAAAAATATTGATGTGCAGAAAGAAAAAGCTGAAGTCAATGAATTTATGGGGGCGCAGAAGCAGGCGACCTCAAGTCTTGGTGCGTTGCTTCAGGGAGCGATGGGCCGTAAAAACGACGACTGATTCATGCTGAACTCTTAAAAAAAGGGCCCAGCCTGTACTGGGCCTTTTTTTATGGGCAAGAAATGAAAAAACGTCCATTTTTGCTTGCATCCATGCTGATCGGCGGTATTTTTCTGTTCTTTCTGCTGGTATTTATAGCCGCCGGATATGTTCGTAGTGGATCCTTGCTACCGACCTCATCAAGTCAGATCGGTGTCCTCGACGTTTCCGGCATGGTCAGTAATGAACGGTTGATCATCAGGCAGATAGATAATTTCAGGGACACCAAGTCAGTTAAGGCAATTGTCCTGCGTATCGACTCACCAGGTGGTGCAGTTGGATCTTCTCAGGAAATTTATCACGAACTAAAAAAGTTGGCGCAGGAAAAGCCTCTCATTGTCTCTTTTGGGACAGTTGCTGCTTCAGGCGGCTATTATCTGGCGATGGCGGGGGAGTGGATTTTTGCAAATCCCGGCACGATTACCGGCAGTATCGGTGTCGTGATGAGTTTTCCTGATTACCAGGAGTTGATGGGTAAGGTCGGGATCAGATCTGAGGTCGTCAAGAGCGGTCCCTATAAAGATTTAGGCTCTGCGACGCGTGATATGACCGCTGATGAGCGCGACTTGCTACAGGAAATGATCGGTGATGTTCATCTCCAGTTTGTTGAAGCCGTCAGTGAAGGACGCAATATCCCTGTTGCCGAACTGGCTCCTTATGTCGATGGGCGCATTTTCACCGGGCGCCAGGCTCTGAAAATCGGCCTGATTGACGAACTTGGTAGCTTCAATGACGCTGTTGACCATGCTGCGCAGCGCGCCGGGCTTGGTGACGAGCCAGATCTTGTGTATCCGCCACCGGCAAGACAGGATTTTTTACAGCGTTATTTTAATATTCTGTTGAATCGCTTTGTAGGAGTCGATGTGGCTTTAAAAAATGCCATAGGGCCTAAGTATCTTTGGACTGGACCCTGAATCAGTAGGGAGAATTTACCTATGTGGAAGGTGGATAATGACTAAAAGTGAGTTGATCGAAAAGCTTTCAGAAAAGCACGAATTATTGAGTAAAAAAGAGTCAGAAGCCGTTATCAACGTCATTTTTGATGGGATCGGTTCGGCTCTGGCGCAAGGGAACCGGGTTGAAATTCGCGGTTTTGGTTCATTTTCTGTGCGTGAGCGCAGTGCCCGAGAGGCTAGAAATCCGAAGAGCGGTGAGGTCGTTGAAATTACTTCCCGCAAAACACCTTTCTTTAAAACCGGCAAAGAGTTGCGTGAGCGGGTGGATTCTCTTTGAAATCCTACTGTCATGGCCGCTTAAACGGGAAAAAGCCCTGAATCAATGATTCGGGGCTTTTTATCTGATGGTTTCCAGGATGGCGGGTTGGTGCCGGGCTTATGACCTTCAGTAAGCTTTGTCTGCGGTGGCTACTTCAGGCTTCCGACTTGAGAGTCAGCTTGCTCACCATATCCACACGAACAGGTTAAGGTCATTATTTAACGTTGGCCAAAGACTCAGCACAGTTGCCGCGCATCCCAGAAAACTTTAATGCGTCGTTTGAGTTCATACTACCATTCGCAAATATTCTGTCAATAGATTTAATCTTTTCCATAGATGTTTAAATCAAATGAATAGCGTAACAAAAAAGTGGGATATTCATCGTCTGAGGGTTGATCCTTCGCAAGCGGGAATGCGACTTGATCAGTTTTTGCCGCTGGTAGTTGCGACGCTGTCGCGTTCCCTGGTACGAAAAGTGATTGACATCGGTGGGGCACATATCAATGGCCAGCGTATCCGAACGGCTTCAAGAATAGTTGTGGCCGATGATCTGGTAGAGTTGTACCTTGATCATCTGCCCCTGGTTCCCTGGCGAATCAGCGAGGAGGATGTGGTTTTTCAGGATAAATATCTGGTTGTGGTCAATAAACCGGCGATGATCGACACCCAACCGACGCATGCACGTTATAAGGGTACCCTCTTTGAAGCTTTGCAAGTCTATCTGCACAATCCTTTTCGACCCCACCAGAAGCCGGTCATTGGCATGGTTCAACGTCTCGACCGCTCGACATCCGGGCTTATTGTCTTTTCCATCCATCCTCAGGCTCATAAAAAAATGACAGAGCTGTTTAAAACCGGCACGGTTGATAAAACCTACTTGGCTCTGGTGTCTGGACAGCCTGATTCTACTGCAGGCGAAATCCGTTCAATGTTAGCGCGTTCGCGCCGGGAAAATCGTGTCCATTCAGTAACCGCAGGTGGCAAACAGGCGATTACGCATTACCGGATTGATACCCAGCTGAACAACAGCTCGTTGCTGGAAGTGAAGATATTGACCGGACGGTCTCACCAGATCCGGGCCCACATGGCAGAGTTGGGTTGCCCACTGCTTGGGGATCAACGCTATGGCGGACCGATCGCGCTTGATGGTATGGTGTTTGAGCGACCTTTGCTGCATGCCCAGCGACTTAAGTTTTTACATCCGCTAACAGCGCAGCCTCTGGATTTTACCGTGTCGATGCCGGCAGACATGCATCAGACCCTGCAATTTTTGAAAGAGTTCTAACGATGATAGCAGGTCAAATTGATCCGATCATTTTTACCATTGGGCCACTGGCTGTACGCTGGTACGGAATGATGTATCTGCTGAGCTTTGTCGGCGGGTACTTTATGATGGTACATATCTGCAACCTGCGTCGGTATCCATTAAATCGCGAGGCTGTAGCCGACCTGTTGTTTTATGCGGTCATTGGTGTGGTTGCCGGCGGCCGGCTGGGCTACACGCTTTTTTACCAGCCAGCCTATTATCTCCGCCATCCCCACGAAATCTTGTATGTCTGGCAAGGGGGGATGAGTTTTCATGGCGGTTTGATTGGTGTGTTTCTTGTCCTGTTCTGGTTTGCCTGGCGGCGCAGCATGCCGCTGCTGCAACTTGGCGACCTGACCGTCGCTGCCGTCCCCATTGGATTAGGATTGGGACGCATAGGTAATTTTATCAACGGAGAATTGTGGGGGCGGCCTACTGATTTACCTTGGGGCCTTATTTTCCCTGCCGCTGGATCTCAGCTGCGCCACCCCAGCCAGCTTTATGAGGCGTTTTTTGAAGGACTGGTGCTCTTGCTGGTTATTTATGGCCTCCATCGTCTTGGTGTCAGGCGCGGTATCCCGGTGGCGGTGTTTTTATTGGGCTATGGGCTTGCCCGTTTCAGCATTGAGTTTGTTCGTGAGCCTGATACCCATCTGGGTTTTTTGTGGGGAGGTGCCACCATGGGGCAACTGCTTTCCCTACCGATGATGGCTATCGGGGTCGTGATGTTATTGTGGCTATTAAAAAGGCAGAACAATGAAAGAAATTGAAGCCATTATTTACGATTGCGACGGGGTTCTGTTTGAGAGCCACGCTGCCAATCTGGCGTATTACAATCAAATCTTTGCAGCTTTTGGCTATCCACCGGTAACCCTGGAGCAAAAAGCTGAGGCCTATATGTGCCATACCGCCAGTTCACCCCAGGTCCTTGCTGAAATGATGCACGTAAATGATGTGCCTGCGGCGCTTGTGTTTGCAGCTGAGATTGATTATCGGGATTTTATTCCATTGATGACTCCGATGCCTCATTTGCATCAGGTCCTTGAGCTCGTCGCAAATCGCTATCCACTGGCGATTGCTACCAATCGTGGTACCAGCGTTGTGCCAATTTTAGAGCATTTTGGACTCGAACAGTTTTTTTCTGTGGTGGTGACCAGCCGTGATGTAGAAAAGCCCAAGCCGGCCCCTGATATGCTCCTGTTGGCGGCTCGTCAACTCGGCTACCAGCCGCAAACCTGTCTTTTTATTGGTGATTCGCAGCTGGATCAAGCTGCAGCTGCGGCTGGGTCATTTCATTTTGCCGGTTATGGAGAACGCTTTGTGCGGGAAAAAAGCATTGATAGGGTGTTGGGCCATCATCTGGATCTGCTTCAGCATTTGAACCTTCCCGAATCTTTGAATCATTGAAGCGCTTTTGTCATTTCAAGAACATTAACCCCGTTTTCTTGTAAATACTTCACGTTGTCCATCAATTTCAGAATAATGTTGATACCGCGCCCACCCTCATCACAGGGTTGGGCGTTAGTTTTACCGCGAGCGCTGATATCAAAGCCCGGCCCCTGGTCATAGATTCTGATCACCAGATCATCATCAGAGGCCGAGATGGTGATGTGGACATCCTTATCCGGGTCAGAGTTGTTGCCGTGACAGATGGCATTGGTCAGCCCTTCTGTCAGACAGAGGTTAATATGATAAGCCAGTTCACGCCTGTTACCCTGGTAGTTGTTCAAGGAGAAAGCCAGGCTTTCTCCAATCTGGCCTATCATGGCTAGGTAGCGTGTCTGGCTGGGTACCTTGATATTAATTTCTACCCGTTTAGGCATAAAAACCTTCTTTACAACAGGGTCCTTGGGAGTGCTCAGGACTGGCCTTCAAGGGCTTCTTCCAGGGTCGTAAAAATTTCAAACACGCGATGCAGGCGGGTCAGTTCAAACATGGAACGCACCTGGGGTTGAAGACAGCAAAGCTTGAGACTGCCGTCCCGGGCACTGGCGTTTTTGAAGCCGGACACCAGAGCGCCGAGGCCGGAGGAGTCGATAAAGCGAACGGCGGTCAGATCAATCACCAGTTGACACTTTCCCTCATCAAAAAGTTGCAACATCCGTTCTTTCAGGTTGCCGCTGTTGTGAGCGTCCATCCGTTCTTCTTCTACAGTAATAATAACGGTTTCTTCTTTTTCGTTGATTTTTATTTGCATTGCACTGACTCCTTTTTTTCCGGTTGCGGTATAGGCGGATGTTAATATTTGTCACATTATATATCAGATTGTGACATGACTGATGGCCGATGGCGTTATTTCAGGATTTTCATTGCCAATAATGTAACATCATCATTGAAGTGGCGATAGCCTGTGAAAAGTCTGACCTGGGTGAGTATCTGATCAATCAGTTCCTGTGGCGTTGACTGCTCCTCTTCGATCAGCAGTTTCTCCAGGCGTTCCTGTCCAAACAGATTCTGCCGGCTGTCTTCCGCCTCGATAATGCCGTCGGTATATAGCAGCAGGATATCTCCAGGATCCAGCCGGGTGCTTTTTTGTTCGAAGTTGACCTCTTTGTAGATGCCAAAGATCAACCCTTCTGCATCCAGTGGTTCGATCTGCTGCAATTTGTGGCGCCAGAGTAATGGCGGATTGTGGCCGGCATTACTATAAATCAATTGGCGGTTCTCCGGATTGTACTGCAGATAAAACATGGTGACAAACAGATCAGAGCGATCAAGATCTTTAAGAAAATAATCATTGAGTGCGTGGAGCATGGCAGCAGGATTTTCGATCCCATCAACCCGGGAATGGATAAAGGTGCGTGTTTCTGCCATGATCAACGCCGAACCGATATTGTGACCTGAGACATCGGCGATGACAACATCGTGGCGGCCATCCTTACGCATAATAAAGTCGTAATAGTCGCCACCGACCTGATGAGCAGGCACGCAGAGGCCGGCGACCTGGATCTCTTCCAATGCCGGCAACGACGCTGGCAAAAGTGCCATCTGAATGTCTTTGGCAATCTGCATTTCCCGTTCCTGCTCACGAACCCGCAACAAGCGCCCGATCTGTTGTTCATTGCGCCAGGCGATACCAATCTGCCCGGCAATATTTTCCAATAAGGCAATAAACTCGGTGGTAAACAATCCTTTGCCGGAACGTGAAAAAGCGGACAGGATGCCAATCGGTTCTCCTTCAAGAGCAATCGGCAGATGAGCAAAGCAGGTAATGCCTTCGGCCTGGATGATGGCTGACGATGCTGGTTTTTCCAGTTCATCCGAATCATTGACAACCATGGTGACATTGGAAAGGAAGGCCTGGCCAATATAGGTTTCAGTTGAGAGGTTGCGTTCCGATTTGCCGAAATGATTGAAGGTTTCGCCGACCAGACTTTTAACCAGCAGAGTGCGGGTTTTAGGTTCAAGAAAGCGGATGACGCAGAGATCAAATTTGAACTGCTCCGCCAGCAGTTCGAGAATGCGGTCGAGCTTGGTTTGAAAACTTTCGCCACTGGAAACCAACTGCGAAACATCGTACAAGACACTTAAGTGTTCACGGCTGATGGCACCATCAATGGTCACCGAGCCGAAGATATCAAAAATATGTTCCATCTCACTGCCGCGCGCCGCCAGATAATTTTCCAGGATAATGCGGGCAGAGCCGGCTCCGACGTGACCGGCTAACGTCCGTTCAGTAAAAGTTTTAAGACTGAAAATGTCCTGATCATTAAGGCTGCCGCGATGGTCGATTTCCTTGTCGGCCAAGAAGGCTGCTATCGCGGTTTGTGCCGGTTTATCACCAATGAATTTTGACATCAGATCAACAAATTCAACAATCGTTGGTGCCTTGCTGATACGTGTCAGACGTTCTTCCGGTTGCTCCTGGCCACCAAAAACATCAACAAACATGATCGCCCGTTTTTTTTCAGCCTCAGTTTGCCTGGTCAGAATCGATACCATGCAATAGACACCGAGATTGAGCATCAGGCTCCAGAACAGGGAGTGGGTATACATATCAAAACCACTTAAACCAAACAGTTCAAGAGGTTTGAGGAGTGCGACGCCAAAGGGCCCCTGTTCCAGCAGACTGGAGTTGATCCACCCTGAACGGACAAAAGAGGGAAGCAGCAGGGTATAAACCCAGACGCTAAAACCCAGACTGATCGACCAGATGGCGGCATATTTGTTGGCGCGTTTCCAGTAGATGGCACCGATCATGGCGGGAGCAAACTGGGCAGCGGCCATGAATGAGATCAGACCGATATTAGCCAGCGCGTAGGAATCGCCAATGACAATAAAGTAAAGATAACCTAAAAGAACGACACCGACGATGCCGAGGCGTTTGATGTTGATCAGGATGCCGGAAAGATCCTGGGCCCGGAGTTTTAACTTGAGAATCACCGGCATGACCAGATGATTGAGGATCATGGTAGCCAGCGTAACCGATGAAACCATGACCATGCCGGCGGCGGCGGAAAGACCACCAATAAAAACCAGCAGCGCCAGCCAGGGCTGGTTGGCGGCTAACGGCAGGGTCAGGACAAAATAATCGGCCTGGGTTGTGTCGCCGTTGTTGAGGAGCAGGCCGCCCATAGCGATAGGCAGGACAAACAGGTTGATCAGAAACATGTAGGCAGGAAAGCGCCACATGGCTTTTTTGATATGTTCTTCGTTGGCGTTTTCCGTGACCATGATATGAAACTGGCGCGGCAAAAACATGATCGCCGCCATCGAAATAATGATCAGGGTGAACCATTTGGTGTAGGGCACTTCGGGTGTGCCGACGGCAAAAAGATAGTTGCGATCAGGGAAACGTTCATAAAACTGCTGAAAAAGATCAATAAAACCATCGAACAGCCCGTAGGTGACAAAGATACCAACGGTCACAAAGGCCACCAGCTTGACCAGTGATTCCAGTGCCACCGCTACCACCAGCCCTTCATGGCGCTCTGAGGAGTCCAGATGACGGGCACCGAAAAGGATACCGAACAGTCCCAACAACAGAGTGATGAAAAAGGCTGAGTCGGTTTGTCCCGGCAGATAGGGGGTTAGATTAGAGGTTGGCTCCGCCAGGTTTTTTAGTGGTAAAAAGAGGATATTGAGGGTTTGTGCGATGGCTTTGAGCTGCAGGGCAATATAGGGAGTGATACCGAAGACTGCAAAAAGGGTCACAATGGCGCCAAGGATTGCAGAGCGGTCATAGCGGCTGGCAAGAAAATCAGCAAGGCTGGTAATATTCTGTTCCTTACTGACGCGCACCATTTTGCGTAACAGGAACCACCAGCCAAAGGCAATCAGGGTCGGCCCCAAGTAGATTGGCAGATAATCAAGCCCGGAGGTAGCGGCCTTGCCAACGCTGCCGTAAAAGGTCCAACTGGTGCAGTAAATGGCGATTGACAGGGTATAGATATGGGGGTTGGAGAGCAGGCTGCGTCCAACCTTACGACGCCGGTCGGCGTAATAGGCAACAAAGAAAATCAGGGCGAAGTAACACAAGGAGACGATAATGATTTTTTCTGCTGAAATAATCGTCATGGTGTCCATCGCCTAACTGCTATCAATGTCAGCGGGTGACTGTGTTGTTATTGTTGTCGTTATTGTTGTCGTTATTGTGTTGCTGCTGTGCTTGACTTTCCTGCTCAAGACGGCGGACGAACAGCCAGATCACTGCAATAGAAACCGGCCAGCCATACATAAAGTAGACAACCAGTCTGGGAATGCCCACTATCGACATGTCGCCATCAAAAATATGGATAAAGGGAAAATTAATCATAACCATCCCAAGAATCATGAACAGGATCCAGGCCTCGCGCAGGGTATTGTCAGGACGATGTTGTTTCATGGTGACGCCTTTTTCCTTGGCCGGCGGTGCGCTACCAACAATCTTCTTGCGTTGGCCTTAGCTTATAATAATACAGACTAAACGTCCCCATCTAGAATTACAACCGGCAATAAAGGTTGCGGTTCTTTTGCCCCCAGGAGGCCCGCTTCTGCTGGCCGGTTTTCCCCCTCGACTCTTCTTTTGTAATCCCTGGGCATGTGGTATGAATAAAGGGACAAAAATATTTACCAGCAATAATCATTGAAGGATTGCCACTTGAACCATCACACCGTTGCCAGATTAATTTATTGTACCACGATTTTATTTGCAGTTTTGGTGCTCTTAGTCGGCTGTGGATCCGCTTTGTCGACGTCCACAAATAAAAAAAGTCACCTCTCCGTGATGGCACCTGATCATGCTGCCTTAGCTGATTCGTCAAGTCGTCCCGGTTCGCGAGCGCTTTTGGCTTTTGCCCGCTTTCGTCTTGATGGTGCCGATGGTAACTGGGAGGCTGCTTTAGGTGCTCTGGAACGCGCTGTCGCTTTTGATCCGCAGTCTGCTTATTTGCAACTGCTGCTGGCGCGTGTTTATTTCCATCAGGAGCGTCCCGATGATGCCGTGGTTTTATTAACTCAGCTGACCGATGAGTCCCCCTTTGTTCCTGAAGCGCACTTATTACTCGGTGATATTTATCTGATGCAGCAAAATGGACTTGATGCCATTGATCACTTTAATCGGGCGCTGGAGTTGACGCCGGATAATGAATCCTTGCATTTGCGTCTTGCCATGGCGTTTGTCCAGTTGGAGCGGATTGATGAAGCCCTGGCGACCCTGGAAGAATTACTGCAGAAACGCCCGGATGCCGATCAGACCATGCTCTCCCTGGCGCGCATCTATCGCGACAATCAGCAGTTAGATGCAGCGGTCAGGATGTATCGCCGGTATCTTGAGGCGCATCCGGGGCGGTTGCCGGTGGTGTTGGAGTTGGGCCGGATGCTCGAAGAACATGCCCCGACCAGTGTCATTGGTTTTTACCTGGAAACCCTTGAACGGGAGCCTTTTGCGCCCTCAATTCGTCAGCAGCTGGCGCAGCTCTATCTTGCCCGGCAACAGCCGCAGTTGGCCCTTGAGCAACTGTTAATCGTCCGCGAGCAGCTTCCCTCACTGCTGGCCGGCAATCAGATCGGTCTGCTCTATCTACACCTGAATCAGTGGCAGCATGCAACCGAAGAGTTCCGTCGGTTGATTGACAAGGGTGATACGACCGGCAACAATCGTTACTTTCTTGCCCTTGCACTGGTCGGTCAGTCACGCTATCAGGCGGCGATAGAACAGTTGCAGCAGGTGACACCTGAAGCAACCACATATCGTGACGCCATGTTGCAATTGTCTTATCTGCAACTGCAGGAAGGATTGGTGGAAGAGGGGACGAGGTTGTTACAAGATTTACTCGAACAGGGAATCGATGATAGCGAGGTTTATTACTATCTGGTTGCCTTTTATCAGGATCAACAGGATCTCGCTTCGGCCCTTGAATTTGCGATAGAAGGGGTGTCGCTTCATCCGCAGAACACGCATCTATTGTACCAGCAGGGACTTATTTTCGAGGCTCTTGACAATCATCAGGCTGCTCTGGAGGTGATGGAGAGGGTTTTGTTGATTGATGCTGAGCATGTCGATGCCTTGAATTTTCTGGCCTATTCCCAGGCCGAAGCTTCTCTTGATCTCGACCTGGCGTTGCAGCGCGCGAAACTGGCACTGCAGTTAAAGTCTGCCGGCTATATTGAAGATACCCTTGGTTGGGTCTACTTTAAATTAGGTGAATATTCCCAGAGTCGTATTCACCTTGAGCGCGCCATTGCGATGCAACCGGATGACCAGGTTATTCTTGAACATCTGGGGGATCTTTATCACGCCATGGAATTTTATGATGAGGCTGAGCAAGCCTATCGTGATGCCCTGAAGATCGACCCCGAGGCCCCACGGGTGCAGGAAAAACTCGACAATCTGCTGAAGGAGCTTCAATCATGAAGTGGCTGCTGTTGGCATTGCTGCTATTACTGAGTGCCTGTGCCCGCCCGCCCGCGCCGCTCTGGACCGAGGTGCCGGCGGCAGCTGAGCTTCTGGAGATTCTTCATACCCGGGCCGGTACCAACAGCCGACTTGACGTCGCAGCTTCGGTCTCCATTACGACACAGGGAAAGCATTTTTCCACCCAGCAGTTTATTCTGGCCGAGCAGCCCGACCGCATCCGCGTGGATGCTTTGACCGGATTTGGGCAGTTGGTCATGCAACTGACCAGCGACGGCGATGTTCTGTCTGTTTTGCTGAACACGACTAATCCGCCACGTTTCTATCGGGGCAGCGCCACAGAAGAAAATTTTTCCCGTTTTGTCAGGTTGCCACTGCCACCGCAGTTGCTGGTTGCCATGTTGCTCTATGAACCGCCGATTTTTACTTATCAACAGGCGCAGGTGTTCCAGCGAGGCGATCAGCTTGAATTGCTGCTGGTCAATGAGGACTTCTCCCAGACCTTTTTTTTCGATGGTCAGTTGCAACTGACCGGCACTGAATATGCGCAATATCAAGAGCCGCAACTCGCTGTTGATTATTCGCGTTTTTCATCGGTTGACGGGTTTCCCCGCCGCATCGCATTACATATGCCTCAGGAAGATGTCACTCTGGCGCTGAACATCAAAGAGCTAGCCTTCAATGGCGATATTCCTGCGGAACGATTTTATTTGCAGGCGCCGGAGAACATCACTATTGAGCCGATCCCCTGACAATGAACAAGAGGCCTGACATGTTGCATGTTTTTTTCAGATTGAGTATCGCTGTTGTCTTGCTGCTGTTTCTGGGAGCCTGTGAATCCCAACCGGAGGCGTCATTGCCCGGGATGTCGGAAGCGCTGGAGCCCGAATATGGTGGTACCTTTATCGAGGCCTCCATCGCTGATGCCAGTAATCTGCTGCCGGTACTCTCTTCAGATTCTGCTTCCAGTGCGATCAATAGTCTGGTTTACAATGGCCTGCTGCGTTACAACGGTCAGCTTGAGCTGGAAGGGGAGTTGGCACAGCGCTGGGAGGTGTCAGAGGACAACCGTATTCTGACCTTTCATCTGCGCCAAGATGTTCGCTGGCACGACGGTAGCCCGTTTACCTCAGCCGATGTCAAGTTTACTTATGAGCTCTATATTGATCCGGAGATCCCGACCGCCTATGCCGAGTCGTTCAGGCAGGTGACCCGGGTCGAAACTCCTGATCCCTATACCTTTGTTGCCCATTACGACACCCCTTACGCGCCGGCCCTATTGAGCTGGGCGACGGCTATTCATCCGCGCCATCTCCTTGAAGGGACCGATGTGCTCCGCAGCCCGCTGTCGCGCAGTCCTGTCGGCACCGGTCCCTATCGCTTTGCTGAGTGGGTCAGTGGTGAGAAGATTGTGCTGGAGGCCAACCCGGACTATTTTGAGGGCCCGCCCTACATTCGCCGGGTGGTTTATCGGATTATTCCTGATGTGTCGACCCAGTTCCTTGAATTGCAGACCGGCAGCCTTGACTTTATGGGCTTGACGCCGCTGCAGTTTGATCGCCAGACCGATACGCCGGCATTCCGCAGAAATTATAATAAATATCAATATTTAAGTTTCGGTTATACCTATCTTGGCTATAATCTGCGGCGGCCGTTGTTTGCCGATAAACGAGTGCGCCAGGCCCTGGCTTACGCTATTGATGAACAGGAGTTGATTGATGGGGTCCTGCTCGGCTATGGTGTCGCTGCTACCGGGCCCTACAAACCTGATACCTGGGTGTATAACCCGGCGGTAAAACAGTATCATTACAACCCTGAAAAAGCGCGACAATTGCTGGCAGAGGCCGGCTGGCAGGATACTACCGGCGACGGCATCCTCGACCAGGATGGCAAACTGCTGTCATTTACCATTGTGACCAATCAGGGGAATGATCTGCGCATCAAAACCGGTGAAATCATCCAGCGGCGTTTTCGCGAAATAGGGGTGGATGTGCGTCTGCGGGTGATCGAATGGGCGACATTCCTGAAGGATTTTATCAACCCGGGAAATTTTGATGCGACCATCCTCGGGTGGAGCGGTGGACCGGAGCCGGATCAGTACAATATCTGGCATTCCAGCAAGACCGCACCAGGGCAACTCAATTTTATCGGCTTTGAGCATCCTGAGGTCGATGAACTGCTGGAACGCGGGCGCCGGGTGTTTGAACAAGAGCAACGCAAAGAGTATTACAATCGTTTTCAGGAGATCCTCGCTGAGGAACAACCCTACACTTTTTTGTATGTTTCCGAGGCCCTGCCGGCGGTATCCCGGCGTTTTCGAGGCATTGAGCCGGCACCGGCAGGAATCCGCTACAATTTTCAGGACTGGTTTGTGCCTCAGGCCGAACAGAAATACACACGCTAGGATACAATGTTACCTTATCTTATCAGACGTCTGTTGCTGCTGATTCCGCTGCTCTTGGGAATTACTCTGATTTCCTTTGTTGTCATTCATCTGGCACCGGGAGAACCAACCGACCTGCAGACCCAGATGAATCCCCAGGCCAGTTCCGAATTGCAGGAGCGTTTACGCCGTCAATATGGCCTGGACCAGCCATTGTATATTCAATATGGACAGTGGCTTGGGCGTCTGGCGGTGCTCGATTTTGGCGAATCCTTTGCCGGCGACCGGCGCCCGGTAATTGACAAGATCTTTGAGCGTCTGCCGGTTACTATCCTCATCAATCTGCTGTCGATTGCTTTTATCCTGGCAGTTTCCATTCCCTTGGGGATTATTTCGGCGGTACGACGCAACTCAATGTTTGATCGCTCAACAACCATTCTGGTGTTTACCGGCTTTGCCATGCCGTCGTTCTGGCTGGCATTGCTGTTGATGGACTGGTTTGGTGTACGTCTGGGTCTGCTGCCGATTTCCGGGCTGAAATCCCTGGGATATGAATACTTAAGTTTTTCCGGACAAATTCTTGACCGCATCAGTCACCTGATTTTGCCGGTATTTGTTTCCGCCATCGGTGGTCTGGCCGGCTTCTCCCGCTACATGCGTTCAAATATGCTCGAGGTGATCCGTCAGGATTATATTCTCACAGCACGTGCCAAGGGATTGTCGGAACACACGGTGATCTACAAGCATGCCTTACGCAACGCTCTGTTGCCGGTCATTACAATTCTTGGTTTGTCGGTGCCCGGGCTCATCGGCGGTAGCGTGATTTTTGAGACAATTTTTGCTATTCCCGGAATGGGAAAACTTTTTTTTGACGGTGTGATGATGCGTGATTATCCGCTGATCATGGGAATTCTGGTGATGGGGGCAGTGTTGACCTTGCTCGGTAATCTGCTCGCTGATATCTGTTATGCCCTGGCCGATCCACGCATCCGTCATGGCCAACAGGCTCCTGGAAAAGGCTAATGAAAGACATTCAATTACGGGGAAATCATGGATATTAAATCGAACATGCTGGGTGATTTGCTGCTGGAGGCAGGACTGATTGATCAATTTCAACTCGATTCTGCTCTTTCTTATCAGCGCAATCTCGGCGGACAGATTGGTGCCGCACTGGTTAAACTCGGCTATCTGCCACAAGAGACGATTGCCGAGTTTCTTGAAGCACAACAACTTTATTCACGTGTCGGCCTTGATGAATTATCAATCGATCCTTTATTAATGGAGTTATTGCCGCTAAAGCGGATGGAACAGCTGAAGGTTTTTCCGGTTCAGTTGCGCTATCAGGAAAATGAAAAAATTCTGCGGGTGGCGATGACCGATCCGACTGATCTGCGGTTGATTGAAAATCTGCAATTTATTACCGGTTGTCGGGTTCTGCCGTTGGTGGCCGCCGAAGATGATATCCTCCACGCAATCCGGATGAACACCGATGACAACCTGCAATTGGAAAATTCAGATCCAGGGTTGGAGGGACTCATGGATAATAGCCTGGTTGATTTAACCCCGGAAGTTGACGTTCGATTTGATCGGCTGTTGCAGATATTTAAAGAAAAAGGGTTGTTGACCAAAGCAGATATAGAAAGGATCAATGGCGTCTGATGCAATCCCTGCCCCGTAGCAGTTTTTTACGAGACGTTGTCTGGCGGCGCTTTCTCAATAATCGCATGGCATTGGTAGGTGCTGCTATTGTGTTGTTCATGTTTATCATGGCAGCGGCGGCCAGTTTTACCGGTATCGATCCGGCGGCCATTGACGTCAGCAAGAGCTTGCAGCCACCCAGCTGGGACCATCCATTAGGGACGGATGATCTCGGCCGCGAGGTGTTGGTACGGATGCTCTACGGCGCCCGAATTTCACTGTTGGTTGGTTTTGTTGCGGTTGGAATATCGACCCTGATCGGCATCCTCTGCGGGGCTCTGGCCGGCTACTATGGTGGCTGGGTCGATGCCGTGGTGATGCGCTTTGTTGATATTATGCTGTGTTTTCCCACTTTTTTTCTGATCCTCGCGGTCATTGCTTTTCTTGAACCGTCAATCTGGAATATCATGATTGTTATCGGATTGACCAGCTGGATGGGGGTCGCCCGACTGGTTCGCGCGGAATTTTTGAGCCTGCGCCAGCGCGACTTCGTCCTTGCCGCCCAGGTTTTGGGAGCTTCTGATGCGCGCCTGATTTTTCGTCACATTCTGCCTAATGCTCTGTCTCCGGTACTGGTTTCTGCGACCCTGGGTGTTGCCGGCGCGATTCTTACCGAGAGTGCCCTGTCATTTCTGGGAATCGGTGTTCAACCGCCGACGCCATCCTGGGGTAATATGCTGATCATCGGAAAGCAGACCCTCGGCAGCGCCTGGTGGTTGTCCGTTTTCCCAGGGGTGGCGATTCTGATCACGGTTCTTGGTTATAATCTGTTAGGTGAAGGGATTCGTGATGCTCTCGACCCACGGATCAAAGAATGATGGCGTCGCAAAAACTCACCAACTGCGGCGCCCGATGATGAACAGTCGCAATTAATTCACTGCTTCGACGTACATAAGTACGCCTCATTGCTCAATAATCGCGCGCCTTGCATTTGGCGCTTTTTGCTTATCCATC
>CAZMFD010000011.1:0-54981 GCA_964565445.1 uncultured Geobacteraceae bacterium | reverse complement strand
ATGAAGGTGACGGATCGGTCATGGTTTTTTCAGACTTTTCAACGAAAAACAGCAACAAATAAACAGTCTACCCTTTGATGCTTGCGCAAAAAGCATCTTACCTGGATGGCTAAGCAAAAAGCGCCAAATGCAAGGCGCGCCATTGTTGAACAATGAGGCGTACTTATGTACGTCGAAGCAGTGAGACAATGATAGCAACGAAGCAGTTGGTGAGTTTTTGCGACGCCATCACCCCTTGCCGGAGTGGTTAAGCAGATCGGTAAGCTCATTCATGAACTCATTGATATCCTTGAACTGTCGATACACCGAAGCAAAACGGACATAGGCAACTTCGTCGGTATCATGCAGGGCATCCATCACCGCTTCGCCGATCAGGCTGGCCGGTATTTCCTTATCACCACACTCCTGAAAGCGCCGCTCGAGCTGGTCAACCAGGGCTTCAATCTGCTCCATAGAGACCGGACGCTTTTCGCAGGCGCGCTGCATTCCGGAAACAATCTTGGCACGGTCAAAGGGTTCACGCCGGCCATCTTTTTTGATGACATAGGGGAGAATTTCCTCGACCCGTTCATAGGTGGTAAAGCGCCGTTCACACAGGGGACATTCGCGCCGGCGACGGACGTTGTTGCCATCCTTACCGAGGCGTGAATCAACCACGCGGGTGTCTTCATGACTGCAGAAAGGACATTTCATGTTGCACTGGCCGACTGATAATGATGAAAACGGATCCCGGCCTCACCAAGCATCTCTAATGACAACTGATCGGGATAGCCGCGCCCATAGATAACCTCAGCCACCCCGGCATTGATCAGCATTTTGCTGCAGATAATACAAGGAGAATCAGTACAATACAGGGTCGCAGCAGTGATATTGGTGCCATGGCGGGCGGCCTGAATAATGGCATTCTGCTCCGCATGCAAGCCGCGACAGAGTTCGTGACGCTCTCCGGAAGGAACCTTCAGCTGATCCCGCAAACAACCGCTGACATCGCAATGGGTGATACCGGTAGGCACCCCATTGTAACCGGTCGCGAGGATGTTGCGGTCTTTGACCAGCATGGCGCCGACCTGACGGCGCATACAGGTGGAACGCGTTGCTACCAGCATGGTAATCTGCATGAAGTATTCATCCCAATCCGGGCGGACCATGTCCCTTTAACCAAGGCGCTGTGGATAGAGGGGGAATTGCTGACACAGCTGTTTGACCTCAGCTCTGATTTCGGCAAGGACGGCCGGGTTGTCACTGTTTTTCAGTGCTCGATCAATCCATTCTGCGACCTGTTCCATCTCTTTCTCGGTCAATCCGCGGGTCGTGGTGGCCGGGGTACCAAGACGGATACCGCTGGTCACAAAAGGCGAACGCGTATCAAAAGGAACAGCATTTTTATTGACAGTAATCCCGGCATCTTCAAGGGTTGCTTCGGCCACCTTACCGGTCATTTCAGAGCCGCTGAAATCCAGCAGCAACAGATGATTGTCGGTCCCACCGGACACCAGATTGTAGCCCCGTGATCCCAGACCTGCTGCCAAAGCCCTGGCGTTTTTCACCACCTGGGCGGCGTAGGTCTTGAATTCGGGTTGTAATGCTTCTTTAAATGCCACCGCTTTAGCAGCGATGACATGCATCAGCGGTCCGCCTTGAATTCCGGGGAAAATCAGGCTATTGATTTTTTTTCCCCACTCTTTACTACACAGGATTAGACCACCACGGGGACCGCGCAGGGTTTTGTGGGTAGTCGAGGTAACAAAGTCGGCATAGGGAATCGGACTCGGGTGGACACCGGCAGCGACCAGACCGGCAATATGCGCCATATCAACCAGCACCAACGCACCAACCTCATCGGCGATCCGACGGAAGGCGGGAAAATCGATCTCACGCGGGTAAGCGCTGGCGCCAACAACAATCAGTTTGGGACGGTGTTCATGGGCTAAACGCGCGACCTCGTCATAGTCGATGGTGCCGGTCTCGGCCTTAACCCCATAAGCAACGATATTGTAGAGCTTACCGGAAAAATTCACCGGCGAGCCGTGGGTTAAATGCCCGCCATGAGCCAGATTCATCCCGAGAACGGTATCCCCGGGTGCACAAGTGGCCATATAAACCGCCATGTTGGCCTGGGAGCCGGAATGGGCCTGGACATTGGCATGCTCTGCACCAAACAGTTCCTGGGCCCGATCGATAGCCAACTGTTCGGCGATATCGACAAATTCGCAACCACCATAATAGCGTTTACCGGGGTAGCCTTCAGCATATTTATTGGTCAGTACCGACCCTTGTGCTTCGAGCACGGCTTCACTGACAAAGTTTTCCGATGCGATAAACTCAAGACTGTATTCCTGCCGGGCGACTTCCTGCTCAACAACCCTGGCGATCTCAGGGTCAATCGCTGCCAATCTGTCTGCTGTCATGCTTGCTCTCCTGTTTAAAAATGATGGCGTCGCAAAAACTCACCAACTGCTGCGTTGCCACTATTGTTTCACTGCTTCGACGTAAATTAGTACGCCTCATTGTCCAACAATAGCACGCCTGGCATTTGGCGCTTTTTGCCTAGCCATCCACATTAATATTTTTTGTGAAAGCATCAAATGATAAACTTACTACAAAAATTAAGAATGATGGCGTCGCAAATAAAAAAACGGAGCCGTTAACCGCTCCGCATTGATCATAACGGTGAAAGATAAATTTACTCCAGTGCAGCTATTTTATCCAAACGCTGCTGATGACGTCCACCTTCATAGCGTGACCTTAACCAGACATCGACCAGCCGGACACCCTGTTCAGCAGAAAGCACCCGACCACCCATCGTCAGAATATTGGCGTCATTATGTTCGGCCGCCATCTGCGCAGTAAATTCATCATGCACCAGTGCTGCACGGATACCGGGTATTTTATTGGCAGCAATTGACATACCGATACCGGTTCCACAAATCAGAATGCCGGCTTTTGCGATACCGGAGGATACGGCCAAAGCGACCTTCTCGGCAAAATCGGGATAATCCACCGATGCGGTGCCATCAGTGCCGAGATCAACACATTCGATCTGCTGCTCGCGCAAAGATGCCAGAATTGCGTTTTTTAAATCTAATCCGCCGTGGTCACTGGCTACTGCAATCATTAAAAAACTCCTAGATTTTTTTAAAAGCCAGGGTCGCGTTGGTACCACCAAAACCGAAGGAATTGGAGATCGCCGCCTGACAGGAGATTTCGCGGGCGCTATTAGGGATATAATCAAGATCACACTCAGGATCGGGCTCCTGGTAATTGATTGTCGGCGGCAACACCCCGCGCTCGAGAGCTAGAGCGGTATAAATCGCCTCAATCCCACCGGCAGCACCCAAACCGTGACCGGTCATACTCTTGGTGGAACTGATCATTACCTTATCGGCGTAAGAACCGAAAACTGTCTTGATTGCCATGGTTTCGTAGAGATCATTGAAATAGGTCGAGGTGCCATGGGCGTTGATGTAACCGATCTGCTCAGGATTAAGCTTAGCATTGCGTAGTGCCATGTTAATGCACCGGGCAGCGCCTTCGCCGCCGGGTGATGGTTGGGTCAAATGATGGGCATCACTGCTCAAACCATAGCCAACCACCTCACAGTAAATTTTTGCGCCGCGCTGTTTAGCCGATTCATATTCTTCCAGCAACATCACACCAGCGCCTTCAGACATAATAAATCCATCACGATTTTTATCGAAAGGACGGCTTGCGGTCTGAGGATCATCGTTGCAGGTTGACAGGGCCTTCATTACGTTAAAACCGCCAATCGCCAGCGGGGTAATGGTCGATTCTGAACCACCGGCAAACATGACATCAGCATCACCACGAGCGATCATATGATAGGCGTCACCAATAGAGTGAGTACCAGTAGCACAGGCAGAAACAGATGACAGATTCGGCCCCTTGGCACCAAAACGGATGGAAATCTGACCGGCGACCAGGTTGATGATAACTACCGGTATAAAGAAGGGCGATATCTTCTTGTAGCCACGCTCAAGCATGACCTTGTGATAGTGTTCAATGGCCGGCAAACCGCCAAGACCTGAACCAACCAGCACACCAACCATTTCAGCATTGTCCGGGGTGATTTCATAGCCGGAATCTTCATAGGCCATGGTTGCTGCGGCAAGACCATACTGAATAAAGAGATCCATTTTCTTGATCTCTTTTTTATCAATATAGTCTTCGGGGTTGAAGTCCTTGACCTCGCCGGCGATCTGGGTAGTAAGTGCGGAAGCATCAAATCGAGTGATGGGTCCAATTCCTGACTGGCCACTGGTAACGGCCGTCCAGTTTTTTTCAACACCGGTTCCGAGTGCAGATACCACTCCCAGACCGGTCACCACAACTCTACGCATAGGCCAACTCTCTTTAAATATAAGTTTATGGTTTTACATCTGGTAAAGATTGATGGCGTCGCAAAAATGCACCAACAGCTGCGCCAACTTATGAACTGTCATGATTATTTCACCGCTTCAACGTACGTAAGTACGCCTCATTGCTCAATAATCGCGCGCCTTGCATTTGGCGCTTTTTGCTTATCCATCCAATTTGATACTTTCTGCGAAAGCATCAAGATTGATCGAGCCTGAATGAGTAACGGGCTGGCAGCAATCAGATCGCCCCAGCCCGCTGCAACATCAGGAAAGCTTGCTGATGTAGTCGATCGCATGCTTGACAGTCTGGATCTTTTCAGCATCTTCATCAGAAATTTCGATGTCAAATTCTTCTTCAAGAGCCATGACCAGTTCAACGGTGTCAAGCGAGTCAGCACCAAGGTCGTCCATGAAAGCGGCATCTTCAGTGACCTGATCCTCATCCACACCCAACTGCTCAGCAACAATCTGTTTTACTCTTTCTTCAATCGAAGCCATTTTATGTTTCTCCTTTGTCTTGTCGGCCTGTTGCAGACCATTATGTGTTTGTTTACATGTACATTCCACCATTGACGCCAATCACCTGACCGGTAATGTAACCGGCCTGATCCGACGCCAGAAATACCACGGTTGCTGCTATATCATCAACATGCCCGAGACGCTCCAGAGGAATCTGGGTCGTCAATTCCGCGCGCTGCTGCTCAGTCAAAGACCCGGTCATATCGGTCTGGATAAAACCGGGAGCAACAGCGTTGACAGTAATCTGACGTTTGGCCAGTTCACGGGCATTGGATCTGGTTAAACCATGAAGTCCGGCCTTGCTGGCACAATAGTTTGCCTGGCCGGGGTTCCCCATCTGTCCGACAACAGAAGAGATATTAATAATGCGCCCACTGCGCTGCTTGGTCATCATGCGAGTAACGCCACGGGTGCACAAAAAAGCACCCTTGAGGTTGACATCAAGGACTGTATCCCAATCATCCTCCTTCATGCGCAACATCAACCCATCACGGGTAACCCCCGCATTATTAACAAGAATATCAATCCTGCCAAAGCGCTCTTTGGTGTTTTCAACCAGTCGTTCAACATCGTCAGCCAGGGAGATATCAGCGCCGATGCCAAGGGCTTGAGATCCGGTCTGTTCTAGCTCAGCGGCAAAAGCGGCTGCTTTTTCAGCTTGAGTACTCACAACCACCAGATGCGCACCCTGCGCCGCCAACGCCGACGCCACGGCACGGCCAATACCGCGGGTAGCTCCGGTAACAACAGCGACTTTATCTTTTAATAGCATGCGACCATCTCCTCAACGACCAGTATTCAGCTTATCACAACAGATCACATTTGCAGGCGCTTTAAACTTTCAGCATCACCAACCTGATCCAGAGCTGCGCCACGCTGAATCCTTTTGATCAAACCAGTCAATACCTTGCCCGGTCCCACCTCAAGATAACGATCGACCCCCAGAGCAGCACAATGTTCGATCGACGCATCCCAACGCACCGGCGCACACACCTGTTTGACCAGTAGCGGCTTGACTCGTTCAGGCAGATCACAACAGGTCGCCTCGACATTCGTTACCACCGGAAAAGCAAAGGGGGTGACTTTTACCACGGCCAGGGCCTGTTCCAGACGCTGTGCTGCAGGAGCCATCAAAGCACAATGAAACGGAGCACTGACGGACAACTTGAGAGCGCGCTTGGCACCACGTTCAGCGGCTAAGGCGATAGCACGCTCAACGGCAGCAGCATGACCGGCAATCACCACCTGTCCCGGTGAATTAAAATTAGCCGGCGCGACCACCTCACCCCGGGAGGCATCAAGGCACAGCTGTTCCAGCGCCTCCCCCTCAAGTCCCAGGATCGCAGCCATAGCACCAACCCCGATGGGTACGGCTTCCTGCATGAAGATTCCGCGCTGGCGCACGGTCGTCAGGGCGTCAGCAAAGGAGAGAACACCAGCAGCGACCAGGGCCGAATATTCACCGAGGGAATGACCGGCGGCATAAGCCGGGTCAAGCTCAACTTCCTGACGCAGGACACGCAACGCGGCAATACTGACCGCCAGAATAGCCGGCTGGGTGTTAGCCGTGAGTTTTAAATCCTCTTCCGAACCGGAAAAACATAACTTCGAAAGATCAAAGCCCAGGATGTCATTAGCTTCTTCAAACAACTGTTTGGCCAGGGGAAAGTTCTGAGCCAGATCCTTACCCATACCTGAATATTGCGACCCTTGGCCGGGGAACACCAGTGTCAACATCGTCTTAATTTCCTAACATTTTATGTTAAGCCCAGCGCAGCAAGGTTGATGCCCAGGTAAAACCGCCACCGAAAGCAGCCGACAGCACCAGATCACCAGAGCTAAGCAGTCCCTGACGATTGGCTTCATCCAGCGCTACAGGGATGGTTGCACCCGAGGTATTACCATATTTATGCACATTGATATAGGTCTGTTCATCCTTTAAGTGCAGCCGCTTTGCAGTCGCCTCAAGGATCCGGCGATTGGCCTGATGAGGAACGAACAATTTGACGTCCTCGTGCGTAAAACCATTGGTTTCAAGAGCTTCGATGGATACTTCCGTCAGGGAACGAACCGCAACCTTGAACACTTCATTCCCCTGCATCTTCAAAAACTGCAGACGCGAATCAACCCCGGCTTTTGATGCCGGATGCTTGGCACCAAAACCGGGTTGGTAAAGGAGTTCGAGGTAGTTGCCATCGGAATGGAGGTGACAGGAGAGGACACCGGCATCATCTGCGCCGGCCTCAACCACTACGGCTCCGGCACCATCACCAAAAAGAACACAGGTATTGCGATCAGTCCAGTCAATTGAGCGACTCAATGTTTCCGCGCCAATGACCAGCGCTTTAATGCCGTGGCCGCAACGAATGAAATCGTTGGCACAGGACAGAGCATAAAGAAAACCACTGCAGGCCGCTGAAACATCATAGGCGAAAGCCTTTTTAGCACCGATCTTGGCCTGGACAATACAGGCGGTTGCCGGCCAGGGGTAGTCTCCGGTAATGGTTCCAACGATGATCAGGTCGATCTGATCAGCCTTAACGCCGGCCATTTCCATGGCCCGCTCAGCGGCGATGACCGCCATATCGGAGGTACACTCATCATCCGCTGCAATGCGTCGTTCCTCGATACCGGTACGCGCCATAATCCATTCATTGTTGGTATCGACCATTTTTTCGATATCGAGATTGGTGAGGATCTTTTCAGGCATATAGGACCCTGTGCCGGTAATACGTGCTCTCATGCCTGTACCTCCTGAAAAAAACCTGTCATTACTGAAATACCGTTGTCAGGCGCTCAAAAAAACCACTTTGGGCATATTCTCCGGCCTGACGTATAGCAATACTCATAGCGACAGGATCGGAGCTACCATGACAAATAATACCGGCTCCAGCAATACCCAGCAGTGGCGCACCACCATACTCAGCCGGATTGATTTTGTTTTTAAATGACTTAAAGGCCGGTCGGCTGAGCAAATAACCTATTCTAGCCCAGAAACGATTCTCGATCTCCCGCTTGAGCATGGTACCAATCGCTACAGCCAGTCCTTCTGACACTTTAAGCAGCACATTGCCGACAAAGCCATCACACACCACTACATCGACCGAACCGTTATAGACATCGCCACCTTCAACATATCCACAATAATTCAGCGGCGCTTCTTTGAGCAACAGATGGGCCTCACGGGTTAACTCATTGCCTTTTTTTTCTTCAGCACCATTGGACAACAGACCAACCCGGGGTTTGGGTTTGCCGAGATGATGCTCAACGTAAATACTCCCCATCAGGGCAAACTGATACAGATGACTGGGTTTGCAATCAACGTTAGCACCCATGTCAAGAACCATGGTCTGATCAGCCAGATTAGGCAGGGAGGTAGCGATTGCCGGGCGCTCAACGCCGTTGATCCGACCACAGACAAGCATCCCGGCGGCCATAATCGCACCCGAATTGCCGGCGCTGACAACTGCCGTAGCAGAGCCTGATTTAACCAGATCAAAGGCCACGCGGATAGATGAGTCTTTTTTGCGCCTTACCGCTGACGGCGAATCCTGCATGCTGATAACGTCACTGGCATGATGAAGCTCGATGTGCAGTCCGCCGATGTCATGCTTGGCTAATTCCTGCTGCACGCGGGGAGCATCACCTACCAGAATGACCTGACATCCCCAGCGTCGACAGGCAGCAACGGTGGCGGCAACCTCGACATCTGGAGAATTATCACCCCCCATGGCATCAACAGCAATTTTCTTCAACATGTCAGCGCCGGTTCAGATCAGACGTTGTCGCTGCTGATAACTTCTTTACCCTTATACGTACCGCAACTGGAACATACCCGATGGGGGAGCTTGGGCTCATTGCAGTTCGGGCAGGTAGATATACCGGGGGCGCTGATCGCATCATGAGAGCGGCGCATATTTTTTTTGGATTTTGAGGTCTTTTTCTTTGGAACAGCCATCTTATTCTCCTTGGATGGATGACACCGGCGATTGCCGGGGTGTTTTTTTGTTAATTAAATGACGATCTAAAACCAGCAAGCGTTAATCCGCTTTGCCTTTTAATTGGGCCAGAACTCCAAACTTACTATTGAAAACTTTTTGCTCACAGCGGCAACGCGTCGTATTCAAATCGCCACCACAGACCGGGCATAAACCCTGACAGTCAGCAGAACATAAGGGGTGCATCGGCACCGCCAACAGCAGTTGTTCCTGCACCGGAACCAAAAGTTCCAATCGATCATCGCGATAAGGAACCTTCCCGAGCTCATCAGACTCAAGCTCCTGCTCAAGCGCCAAATCGGCCGGTTCCCCTTCGGGCACAAAGGTCAGGGTAAAATCTTCTGCCAATTCGTATTCAAAGGTGCCCAGACAACTACCACAGGTCAAGTCAAGCAATGCCCGAATATGCCCGGCAACATCAATCATGCGCCCGGACTGGGCAAAACTTAAATGCAGCCGGATGGGGCCACGGTAAGCACTGTCACCGGTATCGGCCAACTCCTGTAGTTCCGGGAAATCACCAACCGCACAAGTGTAGTCTTGCTCCAGTTGTCCACCCTTGATATGTTTCAGTTCCAGCTGCACGATCGCCCTCAGAGCAAAGGGAACAGTATAAAGGGAGAAGCATTCATGTCAAGACAAAAGACCTGCTCTCCCCCGCATTTATGGCGCTCTTGTCTAGCCTATCCCTGGCGGTTTTGCAAGGTTTTTTTACTCTTTGTTAACCTTTAGGTAATGGCCCATTCAATACCAATTCAGCAAGGATGAGATACCCATGTCAGAGATCCAAACAACGCCCCATGACCTGTCCCCTTTAGCCACTATCATGGCGACCCTGCGAGCACCCCATGGATGTCCATGGGACCAGCAACAGACCCCCGCAAGTTTAAAGAGCTATATCCTTGAAGAAGCCTATGAGCTGCTCGAAGCCATTGATAGCGACAACCCGGATAACATCTGTGATGAATTGGGGGATCTGCTCCTGCAGGTTGTTTTTCTTGCCCAGATCTACAACGAGCGCCGGGAATTTGATTTGACTGCTGTGATCAAAGGAATCTGCGCCAAGATGATCCGCCGCCATCCCCATGTTTTTGCTGATGCCGATACCCACGGGCACGCCCAACGCTGGGAACAGATAAAACTACAGGAACGTCAGGACAAGGGACACTCACAACAGCTGGCCCATCGCTTGCCCGGTTCACTGCCGGCACTCAAACGCACCCAGAAGCTGATTAAAAAAACCGCTGACAACCCAGCCGTCGAAAGACTCCAGCAACTGCACACCGGACAGAAACAACTGGAACAATGTATGGTCGATTCCCCTCACCGACAACAACAGATGCAAGAGATTGTTGCTCAGTTGTTTTTTGACTTGACCGGATTAGCCGTGGCGCTGGGGATGGATGCCGAAGATCTGTTGCGCCAAAAAACAACAGCAACGATTGCGGAAATAGACGATCGAAATACCGCTGTTGTTTCGTCGAATTTGACAAATTCCTGAAATTCTGTGACTTTTACCTTGAGTCCACACTAACTGTTGAAAACCTGTTGATAGTCCTGTTAATAGTAACCAAAGCCTAACAACAAGCGCTCCACCCAGCATCTTGCACATTTTTTAATCACTTATTTTATTGTTTTATTTCAGCAAGTTAGGAGTTTTAAAAAAAACTGAATAACAAATACCATATGATGGTAATGGTTCATTTAATTTTTTTGATGAAAAGGCCTGTACATGTTTATAAAGCTATTGATTCTGTTTACTTTTATCCCCATTCTGGAAATGACTGTTCTTATCGAGGCGGGGCGGCAGATTGGCGTCATGCCAACCATCGGCCTGGTGATCCTGACCGGCATTGCCGGAGCATTTCTAGCTCGCAGCCAAGGCTTTCAACTGCTGGCTCGCATTCAGTCCGATTTACAAGCCGGACGGGTTCCGGCTGAAGAGATGTTTGACGGGGCGATGATTCTGGCAGGGGGAGTTGTGTTGCTGACCCCCGGCTTCTGTACCGACCTGATAGGATTTTTGCTTCTGACCCCGGTCACCAGAAACCATATCAAAAAATGGCTGCGGCAATGGGTTGAAAAAAAAGTCGCTCGCGGGGAAATTCAGTTCCGCCGCTACTAATGAAACTTTACTGGCCGTTTGTCGCGACCCAATTTGTTTCTGATCAGGCGCAAGAGCTGATGAATTTCATCAATTTTCAGCAGTAGACAGCCCACTGCAAAAACGACAATTCCTGACCCCACTGCAAAGGCCAGAATCAGCGTTTTATAAGCTGATGATCCGGATTGATCCCAATCAACCACTCCCAGCAGCAGATACACCAGAAGCGCCATCGGTAAACAGGCGATGATGATCCTGACGCTCTGGGTCAGCAGCTGCCGAGCCAGTGTCAGGTTGAGCTTACGCTGCAACAAGGTCAATAACACTGCAGCGTTAAACAATGAAGCAATGGTCAGGGCCAAAGCCAATCCCATGAAACCCAGCCATTGCATTAATAAAAGACCGGCACCAAGATTGACCAGCAACGTCCAGAACGAGACGATCACCGGCGTCCGGGTATCCTGCAGAGCATAGAAGGTTTGCGCCGCAATCCGGCTATAGCCGACAAATATCAACCCCGGAGCAAAGCAGACTAATGCCAGGGCGCTGTTACCCATAGCGTTCAGACCAAACTCGCCACCGAGAAAAAACAGGGAGAAAATCGGCTTGGCACATAACATCAATCCGACCATCGCCGGCAGGGTTAATAGGGCAATCAGGGTCAAGGAAAAATGCAATGACTGCTGCATCCCCTCCTGATCACCATCAGCGATCTGGCGGCTCATCATCGGCAACACCGCCTGGGCCAGGGACACCACAAAGATCCCCTGCGGAAATTCAAACAATCGCTGCCCGTAGTAAAGATAAGAGACACTGCCATCCGGCAGAAAAGAAGCCAGTAAGCGCGAAACCACAACATTAATTTGATAAATTGCAACCCCGGCAATCCCCGGCAGCATGAGCAATGCGATTTTTTTCAACTGCTCATCCTGAAAAAAACGAAAATCGGGACGCAAACGAATCCGATAACGCAGCAAGACGGGAAACTGTAATAGCAATTGCAACACCCCGCCCAGCACAACCCCAAGAGCCAAACCGAAGATCGGCCGCTGGAACAATTGGCCGAGGCTCAGCGCCCCGAAAATCATCGCCAGATTGAGTAATAGCGGGGAAAGGGAAGGAAGGAAAAAGTGACCACGGACATTAAGAATACCGGTCAACAAGGCCAACAGTGACACCAGAGCAATATAAGGGAACATGATCAGATTGAGCTGATGGGTCAGTTCCAGCTTCCCCTCGGTCTGGCCAAAACCATAACCGATCGCCTGAACAATCCACGGCGAACAGAACAACCCCAATGCCACCACCACAAACATCACCAGCAGCAACAAGGTGGCACAGCGGTTGGCCAACTGCTGCGCTTCTTCTTCACCACGGCGATGAAACACCTCGGAAAATACCGGGACAAAAGCCGCGGTCAATGAACCTTCAGCAAAAAAGCGTCTGAGCAGGTTAGGAATAGTAAAGGCCATAAAAAATGCATCGGTGGTCACACCGGCACCAAAAAAGCGCGCGACAACCATATCCCTGATCAATCCGGAAACCCGGCTGATAAAGGTGGCAACCGACATCACCAGGGTTGCTCCTACAATGCGCCTCCTGCTAGACATAAATTATATTTAATCCTTTTTTGAGACCTACAACTTGCTGAAGATACGTATTTTTTCTTAAAAAATAAACTATTTCTAACTTGACAGCAGCAACCTGCCTCTCTATGATTGCGCAACTTTCAGACCAATAAAAATCTAATGACTAAAAACAAGGAGATATTGATTCGTGGCAAATCACAAATCGGCACTGAAAAGAGCCAAGCAAAACCTGGTACGCAATGCACGCAACACCCATATCCGTTCAACCATGCGCACCCTGGTGAAAAACATTCGCACTGCGGTAACCGCCGGCGACACTGAAGCCGCCAACATGGCACTGGCCAAAGCCATTCCTTACATTTCCCGCAGCGCCGCCAAGGGTATTATTCATAAATCCACTGCCAGTCGCAAAGTTTCGCGTCTGACAAAGCTCGTCAACAGCCTGGCACAAGGTTAGTTGTAAGCGCACTGCACCTGCACCACCTAACGGTGTCCTTGAAGATCAAAAAAACCCGTAGAACATCTCCTGTCAGGGGCTGATTTACGGGTTTTTTATTTATCTCGAATCAGGCGAATCACCATCAATTCAAGCAGTGCCCCGGCATCGCCACCACTGGATTTCATCGCCATATCGGTCTGGATAAACAACTCATAGGCTGCCATAAAATGCCGGCGCGAGAAGCGCCGCGCTTGTCCGAGCAGGCGCTGAACAACAAAAGGCGGTCGGCCTACTTGTCTGGCTATGTCACTAGCATCACCGTGTTGACTGTCCAGGGCTCTGATTTTCCACAGCAAACGGTAATGGCCGGTAATCAGATTCAACACCAGTAGCGGCGGTTCTGATGCCGCGGCAAAGCGCCGTACCAGGGTCAAGGCACGCACCAGATCACCCTTGGCTATCGCTTCGCCCAGCGCAAAGACACTCTCACTGCGTCCGCGTGAAACAATGGTTTCCACATCGTCTACACCAATTTCCCGGCGCCGGCCGAGGTACAACAACAGCTTGTCAAGCTCCCCTTCAATCTCGTGCAGACTGTTACTCACCAGCGAACAGAATAGATCGAGGCCATCCCTGCTGATCTTGACACCACGTTGCTGTACTGCACGGCGGACAAAGTCGGGAAGCTCGCGGTCTGTCAGGGGGTCAAACTTAAGAACCACACCCTTTTTTTTAAACTGCTGGAAAAACTTGCGGCGGTTGTCAACTTTATCAGCAATCAGCAACAAACAGGTTTGCTCCAGCGGGTGTTCAACATAGGCGCTGAACTTGTCCTGTTCTGCCGCAGCCAGCAGCTGGAAATCCTTGACGGTAACAAGCTTACGTGGAGCAAAGACGGGATAGGTGGAGGCAGCGTCGAGAATCTCTTCAACCCGCACGCCTTTGGCGTGGAACTGATGGTCGTTGAAATCATCTTTGCTGGTGCCAAAAATAGCAGAGCGGATGCGCTGGTGTGCTTGTTCCAGCAGATAAGCTTCTTCACCATAGAGCAAAATAAGCGCCGGCGGGTCGACCTCAAGCTGACGATAGAAATCATCAAGTCGCATCAGCTGGTCATTTCAAAAATCGTCGAGCAGACGAGAAAAAATTTCTTCGGCCAGCCGCCGCGCCAATTCATCCTGGGCAAGGCGCTCATCATCCCCTTGCAGCATTTTGTCGGCAGCGGCATCATACTCGGTCTGCCAGCGCACGGTACCATCCCACAACAACTCCTGATTATCGCTACGCTGTAACCGCACAGCAACAACCATGTCGGCACGATACTTACTGATCTGATCCCCCTGCTGATAAGCAATCGAGTTGCTGTCATAAGAAAGAATACGACCGGTCAGTTCTGCTTCAGCTTCTTCGAGGGCAACGTGACGGATATTGGGACGCCCTGATAAAATATTGACAATTTCTGTTGTCAGGCGATTTTCCAGCAACGGTTCGCGGGTCAGATTATCAAACATCGAGATATGAATACGCTCGACCCCACCCGGCAATGAGCCCCCCTGACCGGGGAAATGATAACCGCAAGCTCCCAATAACAGCGCAACTACCACCAGTAACAGGCGCATCAGGACACCACCACGTTTACCAGGCGCCCGGGAACCACAATAACCTTGCGCACCTGTTTGCCTTCGATATAGCGCAGCACATTAGCTTCGTTCAAGGCTTCTTGTTCAATCTGCGCCGGCTCGGCCGCAACCGGGACCTGGATTTTACCGCGCACTTTACCATTGACCTGAACAACCAGGGTGAGGACATCCGACTTAAGCGCCTCTTCATTCCAACTCGGCCAACCGCTGACCTCGACACTCTGCTGATGGCCGAGGGTCTGCCATAACTCTTCGCAGATATGCGGGACAAAAGGGTTTAATAAACGGACGACCGCCTCCAGAGCCTCTTTCAGCACCGTTGCTTCCTGGCGACGATCCGGAAGAGCGTAAATCGCATTCACCAACTCCATGACCGCGGCAATGGCGGTATTGAAGTGAAAGCGTCCGTCAATATCTTCCGTTACCTTTTTGATGGTCTGATGGGTTTTGCGGTGCAGTTCCGTTGCGGCTTCAGATAAAGATTCTGAGGTTGAACCAGCCTGCTGGAGATCGCTCAGATTATCACTGACAGCCCGCCACACCCGGCCAAGAAAACGGGCGCAGCCTTCAACCCCTTGCTCATTCCATTCCAGATCTTTTTCCGGTGGTGCAGCAAACAGGGAGAATAGCCGCGCGGTGTCAGCACCATAGGTATCAATCAGCTGATTGGGGTCAATCACATTCTTTTTTGACTTGCTCATCTTCTCGGTGCGTCCGGCCTCAACGCTCTTGCCACAGATGCTGCACTTGCCCTCAAGCACCTGTTCCGGATAGAGCCAGCCATGCTCAGAACAACGCTGGGTCTCCTTGCAGACCATCCCCTGGGTGAGTAGGTTGGTAAAGGGTTCATCAACATCAAGCAGCCCTAAATCACGCAACACCTTGGTGAAAAAGCGCGCGTAGAGCAGATGCATCACCGCGTGTTCGATCCCACCGATATACTGATCGACGGGCAGCCAATAGTTAGCGGCGTCGCGATCAAGTGGTGCGGCATCATGCTGCGGGCAGGCGTAGCGGGCAAAGTACCAGGAACTTTCAACAAAGGTATCAAAGGTGTCGGTTTCACGTCGTGCCGGCTTGCCACAGGTTGGGCAATCGACCTTGACGAAGGATTGATGACGCGCCAGGGGGGATCCCCCGGCTCCGGTTAATTTGACATCGGTGGGCAACAGTACCGGCAACTGGTGTTCCGGAACCGGCACGGTGCCACAGTGGTCACAGTAGATAATCGGTATCGGGGTGCCCCAGTAACGCTGGCGCGAAACGCCCCAATCACGCAAGCGATAGTTGACGGTCTGCTGACCCCTGCCCTGCTCACTCAAAAACGCGGCAATGCGCTGCTTGGCAATATCGTTATCAAGCCCAGCAAAAGAACCGGAATTTACCAGAATACCGCTACCGGCATAAGCCTCGATCATGGACGCGGCGTTAAGGACTTCGCCTGCGGGTTGAATCACCACAATCACCGGCAACTCATATTCACGGGCAAACTCAAAATCACGCTGATCGTGGGCGGGCACCGCCATCACCGCACCGGTACCGTAGTCCATCAAAACAAAATTGGCCAGATAGACGGGAAGACGACGGCCATCAGCAGGATTGATACAGTAAGAACCGGTAAAAACTCCTTTTTTCTCTACTTCACCACTGATACGGTCAGTCTTTTCCTGGCGCGCCACCTCAGCGATAAAGGCCTCAACCTGCGGCCGCTGCTCGTCAGTCACTAATGCATCAACCAGGGGATGCTCCGGTGCCAGACTCATAAAGGTCGCGCCAAACAGGGTGTCGGGCCGGGTCGTAAAAACCTTGACCTGTTCTTTGCGATCAGCGACCGGGAAAATGACTTCACAACCATAGCTCTTGCCGATCCAGTTGCGTTGCATGGCCAGTACGCGCTCCGGCCAGCCGCTCAGCTGTTCGGTCCCCTCAAGCAACTCGTCGGCATAATCGGTAATTTTGAAAAACCACTGCTCCAGTTGCTTTTGGGCAACGGTCCGGGAGCAACGCCAGCAACTGCCGTCCTCTACCTGCTCATTGGCAAGTACCGTCTGACAGTCCTCGCACCAGTTGACTGACGAGGTTTTTTTATAGGCCAGACCGCGCTCCAGCATTTTTAGAAAAATCAGTTGTTCCCAGCGATAATAGTCGGGATCACAGGTGGCAAATTCGCGTTCCCAATCGTAAGACAAACCGATACGGCGCAACTGTTGACGCATATTATCAATATTTTCATAGGTCCATTTGGCCGGATGAATATTATGCTCAATGGCGGCGTTTTCTGCCGGCATGCCGAAAGCATCCCAACCCATCGGGTGCAGCACGTTGTAGCCCTGCATGCGTTTGAAACGTGCCATGACATCGCCGATGGCATAGTTACGCACGTGCCCCATGTGGATACGACCGGAAGGATAAGGAAACATCTCGAGCAGATAAAATTTTTCTTTACTGCTATGCTGATCGGCACGAAAGGTTTTGTGTTGATCCCAATAGTCTTGCCATCTTTTTTCAATCCGTTGCGGATTGTACTGGCTTTCCATATAACCTCCGACACATCACACGTGTCACTTTGATGTTATCTGATTTTTATATTCTGAATTCGAAATTCTGAATTCAGTATTTATATTTTCATGATTCCAGATGCACGAAAACCGGCTGAAGCCGGTATCGTCATAAACCAGAAATATGTAATGCAGTGAGGGTAACCGGCGCTAACAGGAGGTCTTCGAGACCAGCATAACCCCACTGGCAAAAGACAAGGAGGGATCACTTTGCCCGATAAGTGATCCGCCCGCGGGTAAGGTCATAGGGTGAAAGCTCCACCGTGACCCGATCACCCGGCAGAATACGGATGTAATACTTACGCATTTTACCTGAAATATGGGCAAGAACAACATGATCATTATCAAGTTTTACACGGAACATGGCGTTCGGCAAAGGTTCTACCACGGTTCCTTCTACTTCTATAGCTTCTTCTTTAGCCAATGGAGCCTCCTGCCCACTTTACGTTGATAAAATTAGAGAAAGGCGACTTATTGCACGTTAATCACGGAGTGTCAAGCCCCTGTCGGCACGGCAAACGCCGGTACATGGCAAGCTGCCGGGAAATCTGGTGGTAAACATATTGAACATCACCCATTAGGGTGCAGGATTCAACAACCGCTCAATCGAGGCAATCACCATGGACGACTTGAAGGGTTTGGTAATGTACTGATCGGCCCCCACCTGCTTGCCGCGTGCCATGTCTTCCGGAGATTTTTTTGCCGTCAGTAGAATCACCGGGATATGACGTGTCTGCGGTGAACCTTTAATCTGTTGGCAGACCTCAAACCCATCCATCTCCGGCAACATAATGTCAAGCAGAACCAGATCAGGCGGGTTTTCGGCAACCGCTTTGAGCGCCGCAGTCCCGGTCGTCACCCCCTGGACATGAAAACCTTTGGTTGTTAAGAGAATACTCTCAAGTTTCAATAAACTTTCTTCATCTTCTACGATCAGAATTTTTCTCTGCATGCATTTCTCCTCAGTAAAAAATCATCGCGTTATACAGCTTCACCTGATAAATCAAGCCACTGTTTCCGGCTGCAGCAACTGTTCCATAACAATCCCGGCCTGCGCCAAAAAAACGGCAAAAGCATCAAGAGCCAGGGCATCCTCAGACTGATGAAAACCGTCACCATACAACAGGGCGACTACGCGCCCGCCACTGGTTAAAGGGGCCACCAGCACATCATCAGGAACCTGCCCCAGTACCGTAGCTAGACGCTGACTGGCCGCAGAACAATTGAGCGCTCCACGCACCAATGATCGCTTTCTGATCGCCTCAGCAAAAAGGGAATCAGGTCTGATATCAATAATTAACCGGCGCACCGATGAATCAGCCTGCTGACCGTTACTTGCCAGGCCAAACTGTCCCAAACCGACCAAACGGGATCCCCGCACATCAAAAATAATCGCCCGCCGTAACAATTCACTGGCATAACGGAGAATCAGCAGGACAATTCCACCACCCAGATCAGGATCCTGTAATTCCGCCAACATACCGCGCAACAGGGTGATACGGCCGCGATCCTGACGCTGCTGCAGTTCCTTGAGTTTATTTTCCAGCTGTTCATCATTGAAAATCACATCGGGTTTAGCCGCATCGATCAGCTGCATCTTCACCGCCAGACGCTGAGGGCTTAATCCTTTTGCCAGAATCAGATCGAAGGGATTGAGCTGAGCACTACCATAAGTGTCAACCGGTTCGATGCTGAAACTGAATTGACCTTTATGCCAGCGACAGAAATCGACAACAATCTGTTCTATCTGGTCGCCAACCACCTGTTCAATTTCACGAGCATCCAATTTGTACAAGTAACTGATAATCGGACCCAAGGGCTGATGTTTGCGTAAGCGTTGCTGAAACTGCAACGCCTCATCCATCTGCTGTAAAGAAATCAAATCGCGCTCGCACAACAAGGTACCAAGCCCTTGAGGAAAACGGCTGGAACTAGCACGTACTACCTGACCGTCATAAAAGCTGATACTGCCATGATCCTGCGCACTGCTTAGCATCAGTGTCCCGGATTTTTTGCCAAGACTGATCAACTGTAAAATCGAACAGATATTCAGATCTTCAAGACGTCCCTGCAAACTCATGACGACAACAATCCCGAAACCGGTATAGGGTTAATGTGTCTCTTTGCCACGTCCGCGAAAGTGCAGACGCAGCGGAACTTTGTCAAAACCGAACTTTTCCCTGAAACAGTTTATCAGATAACGCTCATAGGAAAAATGGACGTCGTCGGGGCGATTACTGAACAGAACAAAAGTCGGCGGACGCACCGCACTTTGGGTGGCATAATAAAATTTCAGGCGCTGACCGCGCACCACTGACGGCGGATGCTTGGCAAGAAATTCTTCCAGCCCCTGATTGATCTGACCGGTGGTTATCCGGCGATTGAACTGCGCGGCGACCTCGGCGACCAATGGCATGATCTTGTTGATACGTTGCCCGCTTAATGCCGAGACAAACAACAGCGGAGCAAAGGGGAGAAACTTACAACGCCGCCGGACTTCGTCAACAAAAAGACTCATGGTATGATTATCTTTTTCCGGCACATCCCATTTATTAACCAGGAGAATCAGCGCTCGCCCCTTTTCATAGGCATAGCCGGCAATTGTTAGATCCTGATCGGTAATCCCCTCGATGGCATCAATCACCATCAGCACCACATGGGCACGATCCATCGCTTTTAACGCATGGATAGCACTGTATTTTTCCAGTGCTTCACTCACCCTCCCTTTGCGGCGGATACCGGCGGTATCGATAAGCACATAGCGTTGTTGTTCAAACATAAAAGGGGTATCGATACTGTCTCTGGTAGTACCGGCTACCGGATTGGCAACCACCCGCTCATAGCCGAGAATGCGATTCACCAGGGAGGACTTGCCGACATTGGGGCGACCGATCAACGCCATACGCACTTCAGTTTCGACTTCAGGCAAAATGGCCTGCTCGGGCAGCAAGGACTCCAGGGTGTCAATCAATTCACCAATACCGCGGCCATGTTCGGCCGATAAAGGGATAAAGGAATCGACGCCGAGGTTATAAAAATCGACAGTTTCTGCTTCCTGCTTGTCGCCATCGACCTTGTTGACAACATACAGCACCGGCTTCTCGGTGCGCCGTAACATGGCCACAATTTCTTTATCAGCCGCCGTCAGCCCCTCGCGCGCATCCAGCAGACAGATAATGATATCCGCCTCTTCCACCGCCAGTTGTGATTGTTCACGCATCTGACAAAGCAGTTGATCCGCGGTTTGCGGCTCGAAACCACCGGTATCAATCAACAAAAACGGTTTATCATAGCGGGTAATTTCAGCGTAATGGCGATCACGAGTGACCCCGGGAAAATCTTCGACAATCGCTTTGCGCTGGCCAAGCAAACGATTAAACAGGGTGGATTTCCCCACATTGGGGCGGCCGACGATGGCAACGGTTTTGAGCATAGGATTTTAGTTCAACTTTCACGAAAATAAGTTTCCCGCTGCAAGCAACGAGGGATTGGAATACTGAATATTGAATTCAGAATATTGAATACAGAATCCAGAAGAAAATCCAAGGCATCACCTTTATTAGCAAATACTTCTGAATTCTGACTCCTGTATTCATCAGGTTAACGCAGTAGGCTGCGGGACAATTAGCCCCTGATAAAACAGGGCGGGATAATAGTCTATTGCTAGCGGTTACTGTAGCCGAGTTCTTGCAGCATTCGTTCACTCTGACTCCAGTTTTTATCAACCCGCACAAACAATTCAAGAAACACCCGAGTCCCCAGTAAACGTTCAATATCCTGACGTGCCTGCTGACCCAGGCGTTTGATCATCTGCCCACCCTTGCCGACAATAATTTTTTTGTGGCTGTCGCGCTCAACATGAATCGTTGCCTGGATAACCACCAGATTCTTTTCCGGTTTATCCTCAAACTGATCCACTTTGACCCCGACGCCATAGGGTATTTCATCACTGGTCTGACGCATGATCTTTTCGCGAATCATCTCCGCAGCAATGAAACGTTCGGGCAGATCAGTCACTTGATCTGCAGGATAATAGGATGGCCCGGGAGGAAGCATGCCGGTAACGGTTTCTAACAATTCCGGCACGCCATCGCCACTGATGGCTGATACCGGGATTATTTGGGCAAACTCAAAGGCATTACTGAATTGCTTGATCTGTTCCAGCAACAGCTGCGGTGCAATCTGATCGATCTTGTTGATAATCAGAAAAACCGGGGTATTCAGGGGTCTTAAAAGAGCAAAGATCGACTCATCTGCGGGGCCGGGGCGTGATCCGGCTTCGACCAGGAGAAGGATCAGATCGACGTCAGAACAGGCTCCTACGGCCTGATCTACCATGAACTTGTTGAGCTTACCCTGGGGACGGTGAATGCCGGGGGTATCTAGGAACAGAATCTGTGCCTCCGGGGTATTATGGATGCCCAATATCCGGTTGCGCGTCGTCTGGGGCTTGTTTGAGGTAATCGCAATTTTCTGCCCGAGTACCTGGTTAAGCAGGGTTGACTTGCCGACATTGGGGCGCCCGATAAGAGCAACAAACCCCGACACAAATGGCTGGCTGGTCTCATCAGTCATCAGCAGCTACTCCTTTAAGCAACGAGTGCTCAAGCGCTGCCGCTGCCGCTTGCTGCTCTGCACTTTTCTTGCTGGAACCTCGACCACGACCCAGAATCTGGTGGTTAAAAAGAACTTCCATAAAAAAGATTTTGTCATGGTCAGGTCCTTCAATCTGTGACAAAAAATATTCCGGCAAACCGTTAAAACGCGACTGCAGGATTTCCTGGAGACAGGTTTTATGATCGCTGCCATAGCGCAAGCGGGCTGAAGCATAAATAGCCGTAGCAAAAACCTTTTCAACGACCTGACAGGCCGTGGCAAAGCCACCATCCTGGAAAATTGCACCAAGCAGCGCTTCAAGCGCATCGGACAACAGACTCGGTTTATTGTACCCCTGATTATTCACCTCACCCCGCCCCAGACGCAGGCAGGAACCAACCTGCAACTTGCGGGCAATCTCAGCCAACCCCTTTTCGCAGACAACTTCCGCACGAATTCTGGTCAAGCCCCCTTCGGGGATATCAGGGAAAAGACGATAAACCAGATCGCTGACCGCCAATTCCAGCACGGCATCGCCAAGAAATTCAAGGCGTTCGTTATGAGCTACCGTTTCCGGCTGCTCGTTGCTGAACGATTTATGGGTTAATGCCTGGACAATCAAGCTGAAATCAGTAAATGTATAACCAAGCTTTTGTTGCAGCTGCAAATAGTTATCTTCCACTTTGTCTCCGTAAAAAAGTCAATAATCAACGCAGTATAGACAATTCATCAACATAGCACAAATTCTTTTCCGACCCTGGCAACCATCTGTATTCTGTTGGATTTCCTACTTTTATGGTCATCAAGAGAACCAGTCATGCACCATCGTTGTAAAACAGGGATAGAACTTGAAAACTTGCGCCACGTGAACCATAATGCCTTTCCTTGATTTTTAAGGTTAAAAGTCTGCAAATCCATGCCCGACAAGGAACCATGACAGCGGTAATGAATTTTGACTCCATCAGCGGCCATCAGCAGCAGATCAAGATATTAAAAGCTGCCATTGAGCACGAACGTGTCGCCCACGCTTACCTGTTTGATGGCCCGGACGGCATCGGCAAGAAACTGGTTGCGAAACTCTTTGCCCGAGCTTTTCTGTGCGAGTCGGCTAATGGCTGTGGCCATTGTGCATCGTGCACTCAAATGGCAGCTGACTCACACCCGGATTTCTACCCCCTGGAGCCTGATGGCACCGCGATTAAAATCGACCAGATCCGCACCCTGCAGCCACAACTGACGCTGCGCTCTTTTGTTGGACGCGGGAAGGTTTGCCTGATTAACAGCGCTGAACTGCTGACCCCGGAAGCTGCCAACGCCCTGTTGAAAACCCTTGAAGAGCCTACGGCCGGAACCTTGATTATTTTGATCAGTAGCCGACCTGACAGCCTGTTATCAACGATCCGCTCACGTTGTCAACGGATACGCTTTACCCGGTTACCACGTTGCGAGCTCGCGCGCCACCTTGAAAAAACACTCGCCATCAGTGCTGAAGAAGCTAAGGTGCTGGCGGCGGTTGCAGATGGAAGTTTTGAAAAAGCGCAGGGACAGTATCAGGATCTTTACCTGAAAAAACGTGCCGGGTTGATTCAATCCTTGTCAGCCCTCTCGCCAACAAGTAGTATTCAAACGTTCGAACTGGCGCAAGCCCTTAAAGCAGAAAAAGATCTCATCGATGAAATCTTTAATTTATTCGCTATTTTTTTTCGCGATCTACTGCTCTATAAGCATGGCCAGGCAGAAGATCAGCTGATCAACCAGGATCTGCTGCCTCTCATTCAACAGCAAAGTCGCCAACTGTCAACACCGCAATTGATGACTAAACTCGAGGCCGTGGCCCAAGCGCGCACTTATCTGAGCCGCAATGTCAATCTGCATCTGGCGCTGGATCACATGCTGATGCAGATTGCCCACGCCTGAACTTATTAGGGACACTTATGACCCAAATGTTAAAACTTGTCAGTGTATCTTTTCACTGTGCGGGAAAAATATTTGATTTTGAAGCTCACGACCTGCAGTTATCATCAGGGGACCAGGTCATTGTTGAAACCGAGCGCGGCCGCGCCCTTGGAACCGTGGTAAACACTCCGCGGGATACACATCCCGATGACGCACCGCCCAAGCTCAAATCGATTCTGCGCCTTGCCACTGAAGCTGATCTAGCCATGGCCGCCAGTAACGACGAAAAAGAAAAAGAAGCTGTAGCTTATTGTCGTCAACGCATTCGTCAACGTGGACTCGACATGAAGCTGGTACGCGCGGAATACCTGTTTGACGGCTCTAAAGTGCTCTTTTATTTTACTGCCGAAGGCAGGATCGATTTTCGCGATCTGGTTCGCGATCTGGCGCAGCAACTGCGCACTCGCATCGAAATGCGCCAGATCGGGGTACGCGATGAAGCCAAACTGGTCGGTGGCCTTGGCGTCTGTGGTCGGGAACTCTGTTGCAGTAGCTACCTGCGCGACTTTGCACCGGTTTCAGTAAAAATGGCCAAAGCTCAAGGGCTGGCTCTTAATCCGACAAAAATTTCCGGTCAATGTGGTCGCCTGCTGTGCTGTCTTGCCTACGAATATGAAAATTACAACGAGATGCGCAAAAAACTTCCTAAACTCGGCAAAAAAGTCACCTTATCCTCGGGGCCGGCAGAAGTGATCTCCCTCGATATTCTCCAACAGTCGGTTACCCTCTCCTGTCCTGGCGGTGAACGGTGCCGCATGCAGATTGAAGCGCTCCAGCATGAAATTGCCCTGGCAGCTAACCCACAGCTGGCAGCCAGCCAGGAAACGCCGACCCGGACTGAAGAAAAACCGCAAACAGTTCAGGACCATCAGCCGGCAAAAAAATCAAAAAACCAGGCACGCCGAGCCCGTCAGCGCCGGGAGCCGGCAGCCAAAGCGGCAACCCCATCAACACCAGCGCCGACATCCGCTAAACCACCGACAGCACCCGTGACAACCCCGGATAAGGCGACGACAACTCGGACTGAAGGTGCACCACAGGATAAGCCGGCAAAAAAACGGCGGCGGCCAAGACGGCGATCAAACCGGCCCAAAAATCCGGACAAGACGACAACCTGATTAACACGACAACAACCCCCTTCCTCGCGGGAGCGATAAATAATGGAAAAGACCTTCTACGTAACGACACCGATCTATTACGTCAACGATGTTCCGCACATCGGCCATGCCTACACGACCCTGGCCTGTGACGTAATGGCCCGCTTTAAGCGTGCACGCGGCTATCAGGTGGCTTTTTTAACCGGCACTGATGAGCATGGGCAAAAAGTTGAAGCGGCTGCCAAAACCAACGGCGAGACCCCGCTTGAGCTCGCTGATCGGGTGGTCAAACGTTTTCAGGCGCTGTGGGATAAACTCAATATCTCCCATACCGATTTTATCCGTACGACCCAGGAACGCCATAAACACACGGTTCAGGAACAGTTTAAAACCATTGAAGCTAAAGGAGATATCTACCTCGGCGAATACGAAGACTGGTACTGTACCCCCTGCGAGACCTTCTGGACAGAGACCCAGATGATTAACGGCAACTGCCCTGACTGTGGTCGCGCAACGACCAAACTCAAGGAAGAATCCTATTTTTTCCGCATGAGTAAATATCAGGAACAACTTCTTGCCCATATCGAAGCCAACCCCGACTTTATTCAACCCAAATCGCGGCGCAACGAAATTTTAAGCTTTGTCCGCGAAGGCTTACGTGATCTGTCGATTTCCCGCACCTCATTTTCCTGGGGGATTCCGGTACCCGGCAATGAAAAACACGTTATTTACGTATGGTTTGATGCCCTGACCAACTATATTTCCGCCCTTGGTTATCCCGAGGATCAGAACAAACTGTTCGCCACCTTCTGGCCGGCCGTCCATGTCATCGGCAAGGACATCCTGCGCTTTCATACCGTCTATTGGCCAACCTTTTTGATGGCCGCCGGACTTCCTCTGCCGCGCCAGATTTTTGCCCACGGTTGGTGGACGGTTGAAGGTCAGAAGATGAGCAAGAGTCTGCGCAATGTGGTTGAGCCTCACATGCTGGCCGACACCTACGGGGTTGACACGATCCGCTACTTTTTATTACGTGAAGTCCCTTTCGGGCTCGATGGCGACTTCTCCCATGGGGCCCTGATCGGTCGCATTAACTCTGATCTGGCCAACGATCTTGGCAACCTGGTCAGCCGTTCCACTGCCATGCTCGATAAATACTTCGGCGGCACATTGCCAAAACCGGATGCAGCTGAAGCCACCGATGACAGATTTGTTGGCCTGTTTACCGAAACCGTTGCCAAATCTGATACACTGCTCGACGACATGGCTTTTAATAAGGCATTGATTGTCATCTGGGAACTGATTTCCGCCGGCAATAAGTACATTGATGATTCCGCCCCCTGGACTCTGGCTAAAGATCCAGCACAGCAGCAGCGGCTGGCAACCGTCATGTATAATCTGGTTGATTCATTACGGGTCATCGCTTTGCTCATCACCCCGTTTATGCCCGAGACTGCTGAAAAGATCCTGACGTTGCTTGGACGCGATACCGATTCTCTGCACACTGAAGAGTTTGATTTCTCCATGCGTCTGACTCCAGGAACCACTATTGAAAAAGCTACACCGATGTTTCCACGCATCGACAGCAAATAGTTTTTCTTCTAACCGCGTGATTCCTGCGGGGTGCTGCTAGACCACCTTGCTTTTGAGTAAACAATCATGAACGATGCGACCCCCAAACTTGTTGACAGCCACGCGCACCTGGACAACAGCCGCTTTGCTGAAGATCTTGAAGCGGTCATTCTGGCTGCACAGACCGCCGGAGTCCGCTATATTCTTTCGATCGGCTGCGATCTGCAGAGCTCTATCGCTAATGTCGATCTGGCCTCCCACTACGAGCCGCTGTACGCCGCCGTCGGCTTTCACCCCCACGACGCAACAGGCCTTGATGACAGTGCCCTGGAACAATTACGCCAACTTGTGCTGCAGCCGAAAGTCGTTGCGGTCGGTGAAATCGGCCTCGATTATTATCGTAATCGAGCGCCTCATGACATCCAGAAGCAGGCTTTTCGCCGCCAGATCCACCTCGCCCGCGAGGTAGGCAAGCCGGTCATCATTCACGATCGTGATGCCCATGAGGATGTTCTGGCGATCCTTACTGAAGAAAAAGCCTCCACGGTGGGTGGTGTCCTGCACTGTTTCAGCGGCGATCTGACAATGGCTCACAAGTGTATTGATATGGGTTTTTATCTGTCTTTTACCGGAGCGATTACCTATCCAAAAAATGCTGAGGTTCGCGCCATGTTGCGGCAGTTGCCATTAGAGCGGATCCTCCTTGAGACCGACTGCCCCTACCTGGCGCCGCAAGCCTATCGCGGCAAACGTAATGAGCCCGCTTACCTGCTTCACACCGCCGAAACCCTCGCCGAGGTCAAGGGACTCAAACTGGCAGATGTTGCCCGGATCACCAGTCGCAACTGTTATGACCTGTTCGGTATCGGCACGATTGACACCGCTGCTACCATCGCCTATCAGATTCGCGATTCGCTCTACCTTAATATCACCAACCGCTGCACCAACAGCTGTATCTTCTGCGCTAAATTCAACGATTTTGTCGTCAAAGGACATGAACTCAAACTGGATCACGAACCGGATATCGATGAGGTGATGACGGCCATCGGTGATCCGACTGGTTATCGCGAGATCGTTTTTTGTGGCTATGGCGAACCCCTGTTGCGTCTCGATCTGATCCTGACCGTAGCCCGGCGCCTCAAGGAGCAAGGTTGCCGCATCCGGATTAACACTGATGGCCAGGCCAACCTGGTTCATGGCCGCAATATATTACCGGAATTGAGCGGGCTGGTTGACGCCATCTCGGTATCACTCAACGCTGCTGATGCAACAACTTATCAGAATCTCTGCCAATCGCGCTTTGGTGAACAGTCGTTTGCTGCAGTTACCGATTTTCTGCGCCTGGCCAAAGACTCTATTCCCGACGTGACTGCGACAATGGTCACCTATCCGGGGATCAATATTGAGGCGTGCAAGGAGTTGGCGAACAAAATCGGGGTTGAATTTCGTGTTCGTGAATACAACGACGTTGGATAATCAAAGGGATCAAATGATAACCGCAAACCATCAATATCAATACGACCTGTTTGTCATCGGTGCCGGCTCCGGTGGTGTCAGGGCCGCCCGCATGGCTGCTGCTCTGGGAGTGCGCGTTGCCGTTGCTGAGCAGGATCGCGCCGGTGGCACCTGTGTCAATCTTGGCTGTGTTCCGAAAAAACTCTATGTCCACGCGGCCGAATATGGCTCCGCTTTTGCCCAGGCTGCCGGTTTTGGCTTTCACAGCCAACAACCATCCTTTGACTGGCAGACCCTGCAGCAAAACAAGGATGATGTTATTGCCAGGTCTAATCGCGCCCTTGAGGGGATGTTAAGCAAGGCTGGTGCGACGCTGATCAAGGGCAAGGCGACGATCACCGGCACCCATGAAGTAACCGTTGGCAATACCAGCTACAGCGCTGAACGGATCTTGATCGCCACCGGCGTTCATCCCTTCGTACCAGCATTTCCGGGCAGCGACTTGATGATCATATCCGATGATGTGTTTGCGCTACAACAGCTGCCGGACCGCGCCCTGATTATTGGCGGCGGCTATATTGCCACGGAATTTGCCGGCATTTTCCACGGTCTCGGTGTCCAGGTTACCCAGGCCTATCGGGGGGAACTGTTTCTCCGTGGTTTTGATCAGGAAATCCGCAGCTACGTCGCTGACCACATGCGCAAAAAAAAGATTGATCTGCGCTTTCATTGCCAACCAAATCACATAGAAAAAACCGCCGACGGCTCTTTGCAGGTCACCTTTACCGATGGTTCTTCCCTTGAAACCGATCTAGTTCTGGCAGCGACCGGACGCCGCCCGAATACCGCTCATCTGGGTCTTGAAGCCATCGGTGTCGAACTTGGTGAGCGCGGGGCCATTAAAGTGAATGATGGATTTCAGACCAATGTGCCATCTATCTATGCCATAGGCGATGTGATCGACCGCCTGCAACTCACCCCCGTTGCTCTGGCTGAAGCGATGAATCTGGTGGATCGTTTGTACCGCGACAAAAAGAGCTGTTTAAATTACGATCTGATCCCCAGCGCGGTGTTCAGTTCGCCCAATATCGGCACTGTCGGTCTGACCGAAGAACAGGCAAGGGAACAATACCCGCAGATCGACATCTTCACCACGGAGTTTCGTTCCCTCAAGCAGGCTCTGGCCAACACAACAGAACGCTATCTGATGAAACTGATTGTTGATGCAGACAGTGACCGGGTGGTCGGCGCCCATATGGTCGGCGAGAGTGCCGGGGAGATTATCCAGGGAATAGCGGTGGCCCTTAAGGCCGGTGCCACCAAAGCGATTTTCGATCAGACCATCGGCATCCATCCGACCAGCGCTGAAGAGTTTGTCACCATGCGCAGCAAAACCCGTTCCGTCACCAGGGAATAAAACACAGCCGGGATATCGATTTCGGCTGCGGATTGAATCTTCTTAGAAAAAAATAACTATTCAGCTCTATCCTTGCGCAGGGTCTTCGGGTCCTGTAGCGAGGGTGACTGTCGCCATGGACGGCGACAGCAAGCGGTCAGGGATGACCCAGCGGGGAACAATCGCGTCCCTTGATATAGGATCCGAAGACCCGGTGCTGCACAGATACAAAAGAGGCGGGTAATTTTTTTAGCTACCTGGACAGTTACGGGATACGCAAGCGCTTCAACGTGTTATCCAGCAACTTTTCCATCGACTCTTTGTTTTCCTCCTTAACCTCTGGCAACAACTTTTCCAGCAAGCGGTCCGACGCTTCGGTCCTGGCCTGATCAAGGGCCTGCTGCTCCAGCGCCCCGGTGTCAAATCGGACCTTTGGGCTGGTTAAACTGCCGCCGATTTCCAGAGGCAACACCCCCCAGCCGCTGTTGTCAACAAAAGCCTGCTTCAATCGCTCTGAGGCCCCCATCCGACCGAGAATCTCAGGCGCCAGCCGGGTTGCCAACGACAGGTTAATCGAGCCATCAACACCGATACTCCCCTTCGGGGTCATCGTTATCTGCGACCCGTCTAGATGACTATCAATCAGCGCCTTGCCATCCTTGAGGCGATAAGTACCCTGAAAATCGCGGAATGAAAGATTTTTCAGATCCGGACTGTCTAGAAACCAGGAAACCTGATCAAGCAAGGCAAAACCGCTAAGCACCCCCTGTGACAACTGAATTTCACCATCCAGCTGCAGGGCATTGCGCAGGTTCTCGCTCATGGTACCCCGTCCGGAAAAGCTGTTGACCCAATTGACCCGGCCACTGACTTTCTGGTTGGCGGTAGGAAAAAAACCACTGGTCAAGGTGGCCAGATTGGGCTGAGTCACCACTGACTGACCCTCATAACTGAAACCCGCAACCCCCAGATCAACGAATGATTCCAGATTGAATTGCCCCTCACCAATGCGGCCGTTTAGGGGTGAGATGGTCAAGCGGTTATCTTTCAAGCTAATAGCCGCATTGACTTGTGACATCGTCAGTTGCCGGTAGAGCAAGCGATCAATCGTTACTGTCCCGGTGAGATCAAAAGGTAGATCGTAGGGACCAGGCTCCTGCTCTGCTACTGGTTCAGACCCTGATGCCGGTGGCGGCTGCGACCGTCCTTCCTCTTCCGGGAAAAATCGGCTCAGGTTCAATTCACGCGAGGACACAGCAAAGGTGCCACTGATCGGTGGCGTTATCAGATTTGTCAGGTTAAAAACCAGCTGCGCTTGCTGATCTCCGCCGTTAAGAAGCAGATTTTCCGTGGTTAGCTGATTCTGCGCGTAAACGACATCACCGCTTAGGCCGGTACGCAGATGAGCCACTGTTGCCTGCACCTGATTAAGGCGGATGCGGGCAGAGTGAAGCAACTTATCACCAGCACTTAGTGGCCCCAAAAGACGCAAACCGACACTCAATTCACCCGCCGGGCTGTACGGTTGTAATTGTCGGGTGAGGCGCTGCGGCAGGCTTTGAATGCTGTGGCGCAGATCAGCCTTATCAAGACCCACCTGGAGATCAATCCGGGGATCGGCCCCGACCAGACTGATTGTCCCCTGCAGGGTGGTTCGGATGTCATTGTAATTCACCAACGCGGTCGATATGTCGAGCACATGATGAGGAATATCGTAGCTAATCGAATAGTCAGTTGCTAAACGAACCCCACGCAACGGCATGTCAGGTAGGTCACGTAGCACCATATCAAGCTGATTCAGGACAACCTTGCCGCGTGAAAGCAGACGTTCAGGGGTCCAATCAAAATCAAGATTGACTTCCAGTTGCGCGCTGCCCAGGGTGCCGGGCAAATGATTGCGATAATAGGGAGTAAAGGGTACCAGATCCAAAGGGGTCATATGCAATGCCGCGTTACCGGCTTGACGAGACAAATCGACCTGTGCTGACAGGTTAACCTGTGATTGGTTCAAGACCATGGAAATATCAAGAGGAAAGCTCTTACTAAGAGACAGTGCTTTTGCACTTAAGTTAAGCTTGCTGAAAGTGTAGCGAAACGGAGCGGTAGGATTAATAAAGCGGTCGATAAAAAGAATCTGTCCATTACGGATGTTGATGTGCTGGATTAATAAATCAAAAAGTGCATCCATCGCACTACCTGAATCAGAATCCGGGTCCCTGCCGGCCGGAGTGTCTTGCCGGCTTTTTTTCTCTATCAGGGTGGAAAAGTTGAAGCTTCCGTCAGGATAACGAATGATGGTGATCGCCGGCGCATCCAGGAGGATCTCGCTGATATCCAGTTGCCCTTTAAGCAGCGACCAGAGCCGATACCTCAAGCGCGCGGTTCCCACCGCGACAAACAGATCAGTGGAATCGGTCTCCTGAACACTCAGATCACTGATTGTCACACCGGAAAGGATACCGATGTCAATATCACCCATAGCAACGCTGCGCCCCAGCTGTTTTTCCACTATCGGCAGAAAGGTCGAACGGACCCGCTCCGGCGTTAATTGGGTCTGAATCAGCACAGCCAGAGCCGCTAGTAAAATACTGAGGATAGCGACAAGAATCAAAAAGAATCTGACTATTCCGAACATTGACTCGCTCCCTGAAAGGAATTAAGAATATATTAATTTCAGTATCAGAGATCTCTACCTGTTGAGTCAATGAAAACCATTGGGTTTTAAACAATTAACCAAAAAAGGGAAGAGAATATAGCCCTTTGGCTTAGCAGTCAGCATTATGTCTGTTGGACTCTCTAATCCAGGATTAATATTAGAATTATTTACTTTATCTGACAACATGAATAAATTAGGTAAAACCTTAACTACTCATATGAGGGTAAGCATGAAAAAAGATAAGCATTCGCTGCTGGTCGATGTTGGTTGGTGTGAATGGGTCGCCTTCCCGCAACTGAAAATACCGGCGATTGAAGCACAAATCGACATGAACAGCCAAATATCCCTGCTCCATATTTTTGACTTTACCACCTTTAAGGAAGGCGAAGATTTATTGATCAGCTTTGGTGTCAATCCGATCCAGAAAAATACCGATGTCGAAGTCTACTCCGTAGCAGCGGCAAAAAATCGCCGCCTGTTGACCGCAGCGGATGGTACCCGTCACTGGTGTTACAGCATTGAAACTGAGTTGCGCATCGGATCGATGAAAAAAAAGGTAGAGCTATATCTGGTCAAAGACTCCTCCTCCACATTTCGCCTGCAGCTGGCATCCCAGACCATGAAAAAACTAGCCAACATCGACCCGCAACAACGCTACATGACCGGCAATCTACTCAGTCCTGCCACGCTCGGCGCATGTCAGTAAAACCAAACCTGCGAACCGAAGATCCGGGTGTGACTGTCTGTAGCACAAGTGAACTATGAGGTTGACTCTATCAGGGCGCAAAGGAACCGTTTGCGGTCTCAATTTCCAACCAACCATCGACCAACGGGAAATATAACGCTGCCTTAACTTGATGATCCGGATCAAAGCGCTGCATCAGTTCTGCATATATCTGCAGTTGCGGTTGATAGCGGGACGCTTCACGTTGGAAAAAATTTTCCAGTTTTTCGCCCGGAGCCGGGGTACTGGTTTTATAATCGACTACCCAGCGCAAGCCTTCAGCGACGAAGGTCCGGTCAATCACTGCATGGATCATCTGCTCATCTTTAAGCCCACTTAAAGGGAGTTCTGATGCCTGGTCAACATAGGGTGCCAACAACCATTGTCCACGAGAACTGGCCAATGCTCTATCAACCGCAGCCATCACTTTTTGGGTCGCTTCTGTCAGATCTTTTTGCCTGACCCCTAAGCTGCGTAACGATTGCTGGATCGCCTCTATCCGCGGACCCTCTTTCACATCGTTCCAGACCCCGGAACCAGCCAGGGTAATTCGTTCAAAAATCTGATGCACCAGGGTGCCGACATGGCGATACAGCGATTTTTCCCAGCCGCTGTAAAGGCTATCAACCAGATTGTCCGCAGCGGGCATTGAAGCCGTTTTGTCTACAGGTAAGGAGATCAGTGGAATACCGGCAGATAGTGGTAATGTCCACGAACTCTTCAAACGCTGGAGCCTGACCAAACGATCTTCAGCTCCGTCCATAGACTCCTGCTGTTCAATTTGGTCATAGACATGACCAACCCGGGGCCAGAGTTTTTCCAGCAATGATCCCCTCAGTGGCTGTAAATCCCCATTTTTATCAGTCTGGGCATGTCCGAGCAGGTGCAGATGACGAATAGCCCGAGTGGTCGCGACATATAAAAGTCGGGCATTTTCAAAATCGTCTTTACATGCTTCCAGGTGTGCCACCAACTGGTAAACCAGGTCTTTTTCCCGGCTGCCACGGGCACTGACCGGAGCCAATAACAGGCCATGTTCGGGATGTTCAAGCCAGCGTAACAAGGGCGCGTCGGAGGTACGGGTTTTCTTTCCCAGACCGGGAAGGATGACGGTATCAAACTGCAAGCCTTTGGCTTTGTGGATCGTCATGATCTGGAGTTTACCACTCGCGTGACTGTCAGCAGGAGAGTAAAGCTGCTGTAAGCGCCGTGCCAATTGCTCCATATCTGCAAGGTCTCCCCCCTGATCAAGCTCTTCAATCAGCGCAAAAACCAGGTTGATATCGGTTATGGCATTTTCTGACAAACCTACCGGACCACCAAGAGCTACCCAGCAGCCTTCCACCAGATCACGCAACGGCAACTGCGACCGGACTTTCATCGCGCGCTGGAGAATCGGCCAAACCCGCTCAAGGCGACAGCGACCATCGTCACTCAGAAGCGCAATGACAGTCATATCAGCCAGCATCAACGGAATGGTACGCTCATGAGGTTCGCCACAGAGGTGATGCAGATCGTCCAGGGTCAAACCACACCAGGGCGCCCTAAGTACCGCGACCCAGGCAAGGCGATCACCACGATGGAGCAGCGCGCGAGTCAAGTGGACAATATCAAGCACTGCCGGGCGAGCTTCGAGACGATCGATGTCTTTGGCCTGGTAGGCGATGCCACGTTGTCGTAACAATGGCAATAACCGCCGCAGATGATTGCGACCACGCGCCAGAACAGCAATGGTCTGCTGCGGATCCTGGTCCCTAGCAGCCTCGATAATAGCGACAATCCGCTCGGCTTCTGCGACATCATCGACGCCGGCAAAGGGGTGAATGTGGACTGCGTTCCCATCCAGAGCAGGCTTGACAGCTTCTGCGGTTGCCACCGGCACGGCACCGGTAGTGACGTCCATCCGGGCCGGGAAAATGGTTGTAAAAGCCTGATTGACCCAATCGACTATCCCCTGTTGCGAACGAAAATTAGAGCATAGACGTAAAGGAGTCAGCGGCAGATCGGCACTGCCGAAAGCCCCTTTGAAGCTATGGAGAAACAGCCCGACCTCGGCTTCACGGAAACGATAGATTGATTGCATGGGATCACCGACCAGAAAGAGGGTGCGGCCATCGCCTGCGGTCCAGCCTGCGGTCAGGGTACTGAACAACTGATACTGCAAACGTGATGTATCCTGAAACTCATCAACCAGAACATGCTGAAGCTGATAATCCAACTGTAACAATAAATCACTCGGGTTGTCGGCCTCCCCCAGGGCCTGATTCGCTTTCAGAGCAATCTCGGTGAAATCAGCCTCGCCGCGTGAGCGAAAGACCAGCCACAGTTGGGCCACCAGACGCGGCAACAGGTCAAACAAGGCATCCACCAGTTGCCACTGTTTACTAGTGTAGGACTGTTGGGGCAAGGAACGCACTTGCTGAAAAGCGACAGCCAGATCAGGGATCCGTTCAAACTGTTCCAACAGGTTGGCCATCCTCTGTTTGGATGCCTTATAGTGATGACCCGCAGGAAAGCCGACATTCTTGTTTAACGATTTCCTTAAGGTACCGGAACTGGTCAACAACAAATCAGCAAGTCCACACCATAGGGGTATCTGCGCCATCGTGGCCGGCGGCAACACATCCTGTTCTCGCCAGTGAGCTATGGCGGTATCGTCAGGGCAGTGGTGAGCGGCAAAATCAATACAGGCCAGTAGTTCAGCTACAAGGGGCGCGGGAATACTCTGACGGGCGCGTTCCAGATGTTCGTTACAGATGCGCTCAAGGCCGGCATTAAGCTCGCTATGCAGCTTTTCTTTATCGCTGGTTAAGTGCCTGAGCCATTGATCACGGCGACCGAGAAGGCTGATGAGCATCCGCTGTACCACCGCCATGTTGTTATCCAGATGTTCGAGAACAATTTTTAATGCGTCGCTGACCGGGCCCGGCTGTTCCAGTTGCGCGAGGAGTTGAGTTACTGCTGTCTCGTACAGTTCCGGCGCATCGTTACTCATGTCCGGCATGCCACCAAAGCGCGTTACCCAGGGCATCTTGCGGACGATGGTGGCGCAAAAACTGTCAATCGTCTGAATCGCCAACTGGGCAGGATTCAGCAACAGACTCTCCCCTTGACGCTCCAGGGCCTGGCGCGCCAGACGCCAGGTCAGGGCTTCATGCTCGACTTGTGGTTGTGGTGCACTCTGAGCATCCGCCAAAGCATCGAGCAAACGTCGGCGCATTTCAGCAGCAGCCTTATTGGTAAAGGTAATCGCCAGAATTTGTTGTGGTTTATCGACCACGGCCAATAGTGCCAGTAAGCGTTGGATCAGCAGTTCGGTTTTCCCTGAACCGGCGGGAGCCTGGACAATACAGGAAATATTGGTATCAATAGCCTGGAGGCGCTGTTGCTGGTCGGCGCTACTCATCACTCCCCTCCTCTTCAATCTCTCCAATCCGGCACAGGCCCGGCAAATCACAATAGCGACAACTTCTAAGCGGATCAAATGGCTTGACAGCAGCAGCGCCGGTAGCAAAATCGGTCGCAAGTTGATCAAGTTGCCGGTGCCAGAAATCAATCAGGGTAGTCCAGTCGCTGACACCGACTTCCTGAGCCTTTGATAATGTCGCCACCGAACGCACTTTGGCGAGCAGGCCATCGTCACTGGTGATGCCTTTTAATCCGCACTGACCCGCTTTAACCTGGGCAACAACAATCCCTTGCACCCGGTCTTTCAAATCGCCTCCGGCGACGGCATAGCTCGGCAGCTGCGGCTCAATCAAGGGCTCTGTTAAAAAGTCGGCAATACTGATGGCGCTGCCGGTTTTATAATCAATGATAATCCGCTCGCCACTGGCCACCTGATCGACACGATCAACTGTCAATGTCAACTCTAACGGACCAATCCTGACCTGATGGCTTTGCTCGATTTCAACAACCGTGAAGGGATCACGCCGGCTCTCGATGTTTTCAAGCCATTCGCTCACCAGCCTGACCAGACGCTGTTTCTCTAAAAGATAAAGCTGTTGATGAAGATCAGGATCAGTATCCAATCCGGCTACCAGGGCTTTTTCAACCGCCTCTGCGATTCCTTCCTGCACCTGGGTCGCGGTTAATTGCAGATAGTGATGCTGAGCAACCCATTGTCGCCAGACTTCCTGCAGGACCAGATGCAGCAGATTGCCACGTACCAGGGGCGACAACCCTGCTGCGGCTTGATCAAAACGGCGCACTGCCAGACGATGATGGACAAACGCACGGAAAGGACAATGGGCCTGGTCCTGCAACAGCCGGGTGCCACCGCTGGATTGGTGGGTTGGCAATGGCGGGCCCAGATCATCCTGCCATGATTCGAGGTCAGCAGCCATAGTTTGCATCTCGTACGGCAGATCGGCACAGTCAGCCAGTGACAGGGTGTCGACCCGTTCAATATCTTTGATCAACGGGCTTGGACTTAAGTCGGTATCTCCTGAGCGTTGCGGATAGCTGAAGACAATATGCTCGGCAGCACAGCGCAAACGTGACAATACCTGCCCGGCAAACTCCAGTTCACGGGAAAAACCGGCATGCGGCATCTGCATTTCGTCCTGCAGACGAAAAGGGATAAAAGGGTTAGGACGTGGATAAGCCGGCAAAGTGGCGGCATCCAACCCCATTACCCAGAGATGATCGAAAGACAATCCTGACGACTCCAGCAGACCGACCACCTGCACCGGCCCACTCGCCCGTTGCGGCTGAAATTCCGTTTCTGTGGCAATTCTGCGTACAATCCGCAGCGCCCGGCTGCGATCAATGGGGTTCGCGGTTGGATCAACTGCTGCAAAGCGACTCAAAACCTTGTCGTACCAGGCTGTTACCGCTTGATAACTGATACTTGACAAAGGGACTCCTTGTGGCCAGCCACAGGACTTGAGCTCAGCAGCAAACAGGTCGGCCCACTCTTCTGCCGGCACCGCACGCTGATTAATGTCCCTTAGACCGGCCAGAAAGCCCTCAAAGTCAGACAGGCCGCCAAACCCCTTGGCCAGGCGCAGTATGGCAGCAAGGCTGAACTTTTGTTGTTGGAATGATCTCAACCGCCGGTCAAACAAGGCGCGGCGATCTGTCTCCTGCTGGCTACCGCGGATGAAAGGGGTTCGCAACAGGGAAGAAACCCGATCCATGGTCATCTGGGGTTGGACATCCAAACACACCAGGGCGGTAGCAATAACCCCTTGTAGCGCCAGAGGAGAGCCAAGTGAAAGCCCGAACAGGCTGGTTTCATCAAATTTTACTGCCGCCAGCGGATCAATCTGTTGCCTTAGAGCGCGCTCAATCTGCGCACGGCGGCGCTGCAGATCAGGAACAACGATGCCAATGGAATCAGCCCCCTGTTCCAGCAAAAAACGCACCCAGCGTGCCATCCGCAAAGTTTCATCATCTTCATCAGCAGCGCTAAAACGTCCAACTTGCCCCTCTTTTTCCAGACTCATATCGAGTTCACAGCATGAGAATCCACGCTCATTCATCAGGGCTTTAAGTCTGATAACGCCAGGCGGCAGTTGATCGAAGCCAACCAGCAATATCTTCTGCGGCAAGAGTAATTGTTTTTTAGCAAAAGCGGCAAGAACCCGGATTGAGAGCCCCCCCTCATCGAGCCACTGGCGCTCTTCACATAACTGTAAATATTGACTGCGCCACTCACAAAACATTTTCTGGTCGGCGGTTAAGTAGCGAGGTTCAGGAACCAGATCGTACTCACTTAACAAATTATGGGCACGCACCGCTGTATCAGTGGTGCGATCAAGGTTCATCAACTCCAGAGCAGAGCCGCGGGTCGCACTGGAGATAAAATTTTCCCATAGGTGGTGTTGCTGATAGGCGGTCAGCAGGCGGCCACTTTCACCCATGTTGTCTAAGCACTGCTGCAACCAGGTTGTATAGGGAAAAATACGCGCACCTGGCCATACCATCACCCCTTTTTCGACCATAGAACGATCATAAACCGTCCGCAGATGGCGGTACAGGCGCTTGTTAGCGGTCAGAACGACAGCACCCTCTTCAGCGGCCGCAATAACCTGCTGCGCAAAACTGTTGATCATGATGACTCTTTCGAAGTAAATAGAAGTGACTTGAAAAAACAGGCAGAATCCAGCGTGCCAGAATTACCACATAACGATCAGGGATTCAAACCTGAGTAGGATCACAATAACATTGGTGCTGCGACGGTTTTCACTACATTTACTACTTCATTTTCGCTATAATGAAGGTGTTTTTTTATATTGATAATAATCAGGGCGGCGGTGAAACATTGACTGGCACATCCAATGATCCGTTGACTCAATTTTTTTGAACTCACCACCCTCATTGAGGGAACAGGCAATCAAAAACAATGGACATCGAACTGACAGACTATGCACTCACACCAGAAACCACCCTCATTCGTGGCTTCTGGATTGATCTTGGTAGCCGGGTTGAAAAAGACTCAGGTTGGATGCGTATAGAATGGCTCATCGCTAACTGCCTGGAACTGGTCAAACAAGGGGACACTGATGGAGGAAGGCTGTACCGTTACCCGGCTGACAAGAGTCTCTGGCATTACTGGCTGGTTGCTCCACAGATGGCCGATGGTGGACCGCCTGCCCTGGAAAAAATCAGTGCAGAGCAAGCGGCATCAATCTTCGGTTAACGGCAATCCCTCTTGCGCTTACACCAGACTGATATCCTCTTCAACAGCAACAGATGTTATCATCACAATGACACGGTCGTTCTTTTACTCACGTCAGAAAAGATGAATCCATGAAAACTACTAACCTGATCATCTATTTCCTGCTGGCGGTGATCGTAGCTTTTGGATTGTCGATCTATTTTCACAGTCGCGTCGATGATGTCATTGTCAGCGATCCAGCTATCCCGGCCCCTTTACAGGAACCACTCAAGCGACCGGTAGTACGCTACCCAGTCCCAGATACTGTACCTGCATCGGAACCTCCTCCTGCTACGCAAGCACCAGTTGCAGATGTATCGCCGACGCCGCTGAATGATCCGCTGAGCGATCTGCCGGAAACTCTGCCTGCCATTAACAACAGTGACGCTTTGGTCGATCAGGCCCTGACTGGTCTGCTAGGCGGTCGCCATTTCAGTAATCTGGTGGACGTGAACAGCTTTATCCAGCGCCTGGTGCTGACCATCAACAACCTGCCGGAAAGAAAGCTGCCACTAGCCCATATTCCCTTTGAATTTCCTGAAGGGAACTTTGCGGCGGCGGGAGATGAAGAGAACCTGCGGATAGCTCAGCAAAACTACCAGCGCTATGCTCCCTACCTGGACCTGCTTGAGAATACCAACCCTGATACGGTTATCAGAGTCTACGTTTATCTTTATCCACTACTGCAAACCGCCTATCAACAGCTGGGCTATCCAAACGCCTACTTCAATGATCGTCTGGTTTACGTGCTTGACCATCTGCTGGAAACACCAAATCCTGATGACCCCCTGGCGTTAGAGCGTCCCTCTGTTACCTATACCTACGCCGACCCGACCCTGGAAAACTTGTCTGCCGGACAGAAAGTCCTTTTGCGCATGGGAAAAGAGCAACGGACCCGCGCCATGTCAGTGTTACGCAATTACCATTTTCGTCTGACCCGGCTACTCCCGTAACAAAGCAGCTGAGCCCAGTCGAAGCAAGGTCATAAACTTAAATGTGTTTGGCGGCGCTCGGGCCCTGAATAGTCATCTCTTTGGCTTTTGCGGATTGGATCAACACCGACATAGGCCCAGCCTTTCCCACGCTGAAACTTGACGATCATCTGTTCTTCAATGAGTATCTGGAGGCTGAGGGCATCTACCTTGTCCATCATCCCATCATCATAAACAACCGGTACGCTCTGCATAAGAATCCTCCACCTGTTAATGATTTACTTGTATATTGTAGCAGGTTTTATTCGGAACGTTAACGCTTCCACGTTTACACTGATTATACCACTTAACTCTTTACCGGTTTATCTTGACACCTTCGACAGATAACGCATAATAATTATCTGTATACTTCATCATCATGCTTTTGTCGTCAAAGAAAAACACATTTTCAAAAATTTAGTATGCTATTTGCATCATTTTTTATACGGAGGATCAAGTCATTATGAAGCGTGTATTACTCTTTATTGCAACCAACCTGGCAATTATTTTTGTTTTAAGCATTGTCTTGAATCTGCTTGGCGTGGGCAGCATGTTGGACGAGCAGGGTGTCGGCCTGGATATGACCAACCTGCTCATTTTTGCTTCAGTATTCGGTTTTGGCGGTGCGTTTATCTCCCTGGCTATATCCAAATTCGTCGCCAAGCGGATGACCGGTGCCAAGGTCATTACCAACCCCGCTAATGAATCGGAAGCCTGGCTGCTGCAGACGGTGAAACAACAGGCGGAAATTGCCGGCATCGGGATGCCTGAAGTGGCTATCTATAACGCCCCTGAAATTAATGCCTTTGCGACCGGCATGCGCCGTAACAGTGCCTTGGTGGCAGTCAGTGCCGGTCTCTTGCAGTCCATGACCCGTGATGAAGCGGAAGCGGTTTTGGCTCACGAAATCAGTCACGTAGCCAACGGCGACATGGTCACCCTGGCACTGGTCCAGGGCGTGGTTAATACCTTTGTTATTGTCCTTTCACGGGTCGTCGGGCATTTTATTGATCGCGTAGTATTTAAAACTGAACGCGGCCATGGCCCGGCATTTTTTATTACCTCGATTATTGCCCAGATTGTTTTCGGTATCCTTGCCAGCACCATCGTTTTCTGGTTTAGCCGGCAACGCGAATTCCGTGCCGATGCTGGAGCAGCTCGATTGTCCGGCCGTGAAAAAATGATTGGGGCACTGGAAAAACTCAAGCGCAACAGCGGCCAGGCACAATTGCCGGATCAGATTGCCGCATTTGGTATTTCCGGCGCTAAAGGGCAAGGAATCAAGCGTCTGTTCACAACCCACCCGCCCCTCGAAGAGCGCATCGAAGCCCTTAAACGCATGGCCTAATGACAACAGCCCCAATTTTACTGTAACATACGGACAACCCGGAACTTTTTCGGGTTGTCTTTCTTTTTTCGGCGCGCCTTACAACTCCACTACGGGATGATCGACAATGCCGATGAGTATCATTTTAGCAACCATTCTTGGCCTTTTGTTGGCGGTTTCTACCCCTCTGACTGTTGCTGCTGCGGTCGTCTCGCCAAAGCTTCAATCAGTATTGGATCAAGACGCTTCAGAGCCTGTTTCGGTCATTGTGACATTAACGACCGACGAAATGCCGATGATGCTGGCACGAAGACTGGGGCCGCGTCAGCGCAGCCAGATTGTTCATGAACTCAAAACTTCTACCGCTGGCAACCTTAAACAACTGCACCAGTTATTAAACCAACACAATCTTAAGTCTGGCCGGCCCTTATGGCTTATTAACAGCACGGCATTGACTATACCGCCTGGTTTTCTCGTGGAATTGGCTTCACTTCCTTTCATTCAGGCAATAACCCTTGACGAAGAGATTCAACTTCCCACAACTCTCGACACCGGGGACAGTCCGGTAGAATGGAATATCGAGCGTACCGGTGCGCCATTGTTGTGGCAACGTGGCTATGATGGCACAGGGACCACTATTGCCATCCTCGACTCAGGCGTTAACATTGATCATCCTGATCTGACAGGAAGGTGGCGCGGTGAGGACGGAGATTGGTTCGACCCCTATACTGACAGCACAGCACCCTATGATTTTGGCGACTACCATGGCACCGGCGTTGCCAGTGTTGCCCTCGGTGGAAATCACAGTGGCAGCTCGATTGGCATGGCTCCAGGGGCCAGCCTGATTGCGGCAAAATTATTTCGTGACGATGGTACGGGAAATCTCTCCCATATCATTGAAGCATTGCAGTGGGTACTAAACCCTGGAGGTGATCCGCAACGGGCACCGGCGGTCATTAATAACTCCTGGGGGTTTGATGACGAAGCAGGAAACTGTTTGTCAACCTTCGGTTCCGAGAGCAGTACTTACCATTTGCGCATGGCCATCCAAACCATTAAAGCCGCTGGAATCTTTGTTGTTTCTGCAGCCGGCAATAATGGTCCAGAGGCAGCAACCAGCATCAGCCCCGGCAACTATCCTGAAAGCTTTTCTGTTGGTGCTACATGGCCGGACAATACTATCGCCGAGTTCAGCTCACGTGGCCCATCTGCTTGTCCGGAGGACATCACTTACCCTGATCTGGTGGCTCCGGGAGTCTGGGTCAAGGTAGCAAAAAGTGTGACTGAAGAGGGCGCCACCTATAGTGATGTGTCCGGCACTTCTTTTTCGACGCCACATGTCACTGGCGCTGTGGCGCTACTGCTTAGCGCTGCAAGCAACCTTGATCTTAACCTTGGTATTGCTGAAATTGATATGGCACTGAAATATTCTGCAATCGACTTAGGTCCGATTGGTGCGGATGATGCGTATGGTTTTGGAGTACTCGATGTAGCTACCGCTCTTTACTTGATCGAAAACGACTTATTGTCCGATATTGCCGGCAACTCCCCCCCCACACCGCCACGAATTATCGCACCGACAGCAGGTACCATTTTCACTTCAAATGACACCATTACCCTGAGCTGGGAAGAAGCAACTGATCAAGACGGCGATGAACTTTCTTATATTGTCGTTGTCGCTGATAATCCCTACCTGAACAACCCTCTGAATATCGGCACTTACGCTGTTACTACAACCCTTTTTGGATTGTCGTTGTTTGGAATGGCCCGGTCACGACGACGTGAAAACCTCGCCATCATCGTGTTCGTCTCTGTTGTTCTGATGTGGTTACCTTCCTGTGGCGGGGGTGGTGGCGGTGGAAGCGGTGACAGCCCACAAACGACCGCCTACGATTTCAGTCAAACCATCGGCCCTCTAAGTGCAGGCACCTACTACTGGAAAGTTGTCACTGACGATGGCCGGGGTGGGGTTAGTGAGAGTGATGTGGTGAGCTTTAGTGTCGAGTGATCACCGCTCAAACTGTTCATCCAACCGATTGACAAGCCACTGATAGCTGATTTTTTCCTGTTCCAGACGAACTGAGCTGCCCGAAGCGTTGTTGCATAATTCCTGGTAGAGGCTGTTTTCGTCCTGGTTCAGTCGTGGCAGGTTCGCTATTTTTTGCTGAGTTTCAGTACCCCAGACCAATTGATGTTCCATCAGGGTCATTCGATCCATGAGCAACGACTGCGCGTGGGGGAAAAGTCCGCGCAATTGATGGAGAATGGCGAAACCATGGGTGTCAATGTCCCCCCAATAGTGGATATTCTTGGACTGCAACCAGGCTGCCGTAGTCAGATGGCCAAACCCGTACCCGCCACCAAAAATCACCAGTGATCCGGCGACCTTGGGAAAGGCCAAAAAATTGATTTCGTTTTCGGTAATAAACACCGTAGCAATCGGCAGATCAAGTTCAGCAAAGGCAGCCTGAGTAACAACAAAGTCCTGATCAGATCGCGTCGGCAACAAACGGATAGCTGGATCCAACAACCGAAAACGCACCCGAACCGGTTTATCCAGAAAACCGTAACGACGGCAAAAACCGCCGGTTCCAGAGAATGCGGCATCGATAGCCTCTTTTGGGACCACCAGATCAAACAATTCAGCAAGCACACCCCGGTGCCCCTCGATAAACTTAGTATGAACCCCGGGCAGATCGAGCTGACGCAGATAGATGCCAGGACGCGGATTTTTAGCCAGCCAGTCAACAATTCTCAACAGAACCGGCCAGTCTGCTGCCAGTTCCAACCCCTTCAGAGGACGTTTGGCAAGCCAGAGGAGCAATTCGGGTTGTTGTTGCCGGGCCATTTCCATCAGGGTGCGAAACTGCTCGGCGCTACGTCCCTTGCCGATGAACGCTAAAGCATCATCTAGGGTATCAATCCAGATTGCTGCAGGAATATCGTTGCTTCCCAGAACAGGGTGACTTACCCGCCGCCACTCAATCCGGTAATTGCCGGACAGAGCTGTCAAGCGGGCAATCCAGGTTCTAACCTCGGCAAAAGAATCACTTAATTGTCGTGAGGTGGGTGTTTTGAAGGTCAAGCGCCGAGGGAAAAGCTCCTCCCCACTCACCAGCGCCGACAGCAACAGACCACGATCCCACAACCGGATCACTTGAGCTTTAAGATCAGCCGGCGTTGTCCACTTCATCCTTTAAGTCTCTGCTTTTCAGCGCGATATTCCTCGATACTCAAATTCCGCAGAACCGAGGCCTTGCCATCTTCGTTGTGAACAAAACCGACGCTAGCGACAAAAGGCTCGATGATATGAATTTTTTGTAGCGGGGTGACAATCAGTAACTGTAAATTTAATTGCGAAAAAAGCTGGAGGCCATACTGGGCCGACTCGTCGGAGCCGCGACCAAAAGCCTCGTCAATAACAACAAAACGAAAAGACCGCGAACGGATCGCCCCCCACTCGAGTCCAAACTGATAGGCGAGACTGGCCGCCAGTACGGTATAAGCGAGTTTTTCCTTCTGCCCACCGGATTTGCCACCGGAGTCGGCGTAATGTTCGTACTCACTATGGTCTTCCCGCCAGCGCTCGGCGGCGGCAAAGACGAACCAGTTGCGCACATCCGTCACTTTGGCGGTCCAGCGACGATCGAGGTCGGAATAATCTTCGCGACCGCGAAAACGTTCAATAATTCTTTTCACCTGGAGAAACTTGGCCTCCGAATACTGACCATCGGTCGAACCGCGCAAGGTATCATCTGTGCAGGCCCGCAACTCGCTCTGGAATTCCCTGATCTCGGCATCAAGGGTCAGCTGAGCTTCGAGGCTGATATAGCGGCCCGGATTATAATCGATCTGGGTCAGGGATTCGTTAATCCGGGTAATCCGCTCCTTGATGGTTTCGCGCTCACGGGCCAATTGCGATTGAAAATTTGCCACTTCACGGATCGTGTTTTCATTCAACAGCTCCTTGAAGCGACTCTCGAAACGTGGCAGATCATCGGCCTGAAGCTGCTTCAGCATCGTTCCGAATTCGGAGCCGGCAGCAATATTGACATCGGCATCACGGGTCTCAAGTGGCCACTCTTTTTTGTATTCGGCCATCGCTTTGATAATTTTCTCGCCCAGCTTACTGAGTTTTCTATCCTCTGCATCAATCCGGGTCTGCAACCAGTCGCGCATGTCTCGTTCGCGATGATCGCAGGACTCGACCGTCAGCTGCTGAATACCAAGGGCTTCTTCCCGTAAATCTTCAAGAATTGCGAAGCGCCTCACGGTAGTGTCCGGCAAATCTGCCAGCAAAACCTGAGACTGTTGCTGCAACTCGTTGGCATCGCTGATTTTCTGCTCGGTTTTGGCGCGTTGATCATGACGATCTTTAAGTTTTTGTTCGGTTTCGCTGATAGTTTTCTCAACAGCGTGCAGCTGATCGGTTAAGGTCTTCAACAAATCGGATGCTGCTTCAAGTTCCTGTCTTTCTGTTTCCAGCCGAGCGAGTGCGACAGCAATAGGCTGCCAGTCCAGTTCACGATAGTCTTCATATTCCCCGAGTTTGGAAAGGATTTGCAAACGCTCTTTGTGCCCGGCCTGCTCCTGTTGCAGAGCACTGATGCGACTGCCTAGTTCGGCCAGGTGGCTTTGCTGTTTTTTTGCATTAACTTCAAGGACTGCGATCTTGTCAGCGTTTGTCCATCCCAGCACATAACGACTGCGGTCATCCAGGCGGTGGCGATCATCTTTTTCATGGCGTTCCCCCGGCGCCTTGATCTGTCCGGCCGGAGTTACGGCACGTTTTTCGCGCCGAAATTGTTCCTGAGAGGTACAGCAAGCCAGATCAAAGCGGTGGGCAGTTTCCCGTTCAAGCCAGTCATAATAGGGGGAATCAGGTTTGATCAGCAGTTTTCGCACGAGGGAATCGGGATGCAGGGTCACCACTTCGCCACGCTTAACCTGACGTACCCGAAAGTATACAAGTCGTCCCCGCAAACGGGTTTCATCAACCCACTGGGCTACCTGGGCATAGTAAGTGTCGGGAACCAGCAACGATAAACCAAAGCTATGCAACAGCCGCTCTAGCGCTCCCTCCCAGGCACGCTCGTCCTCACGGACCTGCAACAGCTCGCCGGCAAAAGGCATCTCTTCTTCGGGCAGGTTCAGGGCCTTGCATAGTGAACGGCGCAAGCTGATCTGTTTTTCATCGATATTATTTTTGCGTGATTTTAAACTGCTGATTTCGGTTTTGAGCTGGTCGTATTCTCCACGTCCCTGGGCAAAGAACACCCCGGCTTCGTTGATATCATTCTGAACACGGGTTTCAGCATCTTCCACATCCTGACGTTGCTGGGTAAACAGCGCGCGTAAACGACTGAAATCTTCTGTTGTCGTTGGCGTCGATTCACTAACCAGACCAAGAAGCTTTTCATAGCGACTGGATTTTTGGCGGCGGCGTTCAAGTTCCTCCTGTTGACGGCGAATGTCCTCACCAATAGCAGCAATACGGTCCCCGCCATTTTCGGCAATATTACGGCGCAATTCACGTTCCTGGCCTTGATAGTGGCGCCGCTGTTCGTCGAGTCCGGCGATAGCGGACTGATGACGCATTAAATCCTCACTCAATGATATCAAGCGTTTTTCCAGCAGGGACAATTTCAAACGGGCAAACCAGGGGCGCAGGGCATCACGACAACCACGCAGATTTTCCGCTGCCAGGGACAGTTGCTGATGGCGATCACAGTCTGAAACCAGAGGTTCTAACATTTCAACCTGGTGTTTGGCCTTTAAAACGGCCGCATGGGCGCGGGTGAGATCTTCAAAGTGTCCGATCAAGGCGGCGATGCGCGGCGCCACATCAAAAGCCTCCAACATATGGCTACGAACAAAATCGGTCAGATTGCCTACCGATTTGAGGGATACGGTCTGGTGAAACAGTTCCAGGGCCTGGTCATTGTTAATGCCAAAACGCCGGCGAAACCAGGAGCCGTAGGGGGGAAAACTATCAAACAGATCAACGCCACCGGCGCGCAGCTTTTTGCGCAGCCCGCTGATCTCACTGCCGAAACCGGAAAAATCGGCACTGATGGAGAGATCGCGTTCACAGGCAGCATACAGGCGCGCAGGTTGGGCATTCGTGTCTTTGGTCCAGAACACTTGCGCCAGGGTCACGGTTTTGTTGTAACCGGCATTGTGAAAAACACCGAGAATGACCGAATAACAATTGGTGTCACGCAAGGGCACCGGCTTGGTACTGCCCAAGGCTTCCTGGCGTTCCGATTTGTAGTAACCCTGAACATAGGAACGTAACGACCGCTCGCGGCTATCAGCACCGGCGGCCTTGTTGTAGGCCACCCGATGACTCGGCACCAGCAGGGTGGTAACGGCATCAACCAGGGTTGATTTGCCGGAACCGATGTCCCCGGTCAGCAGGGCATTTTTGCCACCTATTCGCAAGGTCCAGACCCGGCCGTCAAAAGTGCCCCAGTTAAAGACTTCAAGACGATGCAGACGGAATCCAGCGAGCTGATCGTCACCGATAAACTCAAGTTCCAGGATTTCACTCATCATTCCCCTCCGCCGCACCGGTCAACAGCTGTTGATATTCTGCCAATTTTTTATCAAGGTCGGCCAACCACTGGGCATCAACATAGGCCTTGATGATCCGTCGCACCTCTATCATCTGTCCCTGTCCCCGCAAGCGCCGAACAAATCCGAGTTCTGCGACCTTGTTCAGGGTCGCATCAACTTGATCAATCAGCTTAACCTCGTTCGACCCCTCCGGCAGAAAAATACGGATCAGCTCCACCACCTCCTCACGGGACAGGATTAATCGCGTCTCTGAGCCCTGGGCATCGAACTCGGCCAGTTTTTTGCGCAGCAACGCCAACAGCAGACTGACGGGATAAGAAAGTTGGCGGCGGGCAACCAATCGGGGAGCAGCACTGACACCCTCCTCGTCTGCTTCTGGACGGGAACGTAGAAAAGCATAGCCTTCGGCCTCATCAACAATCAGTTCCAGACCAATAACGGCGACATAATCCTGAACACTGCCTTGCATCTGCAAAAGAGAGTTCCACAGTCCTTGCTGTTCATCGCGATAGACCACCCCTTTTAACAGGGGCACCACGACCAGTGATAGTTCGTGGGGAGGCTTACCGGACTCGGTTCGATCTGTGGGTAAATTATTCGTCATTGATTCCTCAGCAAAATAATTCGTGGCAAACTTGCCCGGCGTATCACCCCGTCATCGGCTTCCCAGCTTATTTGATCCTCCACCTCATCATCGACAACGGTAGCGGGCCAATCACCAGCCAATTGCAGATAGGCAACCAGTTCGGCCAGCCCCTGGCGGAGCGGATAACGTGTCACCACCTCAGCAAGACTTGCTTGCCGCTGTCCTTTCAAGGTCTGGTAAATATGATCAGTCAGTTCTGCCCGATCAACGACGATCTGGGCATAGAGGATGGCAGCATCAACATCCGCGTCTCCCTCATCCAACACCAGATCAGAAATCACCGGTTTAAAGGGAGCGCGGTAGAGAGGTCTTTCCATGGCGAGATCTACTGTTACACTGGTGTCGGACAGCGGCATAAAATTCCCCGCCGGCTGATATGCGCGTAAACTTAAGGCCCGACTTTCAACATTGCGGAGGATATCCATAATCCGCCGATCCTCCAACCACGCCTGATCATCAAGAAAACGGCGCAACTGCTCAGAGAGCTGCGCTACCGTTCTCTGGGTATGCTCCCCGGCTTCCAGCCAGTCGTAGTGAACCCGTTGCAAACGGATATCCGGGCGCAACTCGCGGATCGGCGGCAGAGCCAGAACCTGTTCAAGCAATTGACTCAGCTCTTCCTGACGCGACTGGGACATGAGAAAGTCCCAGAAGGCTCGAAAGCTCTTACCCTGATCCGAATCAGCAATGGCGTCCCGTTCACCCATGATCTGTTCGAGTAACGCACCTTTGGCCCCCTCCCACAAGGCAATGCGCTCACGCACACGCCGGTCAAGAGTACGAAAATTGTGTTCCACCTCGCGGAAATCGGTCAACAGCTCCCGCGCCAACTGTAGAAACTGCTGAAAACGATCCTTCAACGCGGTTTCATCGAGCAAGGGGATATCCCCTGCCATTACCCGGGCAATTTCCGCATCGATCTCACTGCGACGGTTGTGCAATTTTTCTATGCGCAATTGCGGATTTTCCTGACTCCCCTCATGCATCTGCCGCAACAGATCAAACAGGGTCAACAGTCGCGACTCGGTACCGACAAAGGAACGTTCCGTCAGACTCTCCAGCCAGGCCAGCGCTTTTTCCGTCGCCGGAGTCAGATCAAAATGAGGTTCATCCGTACCCGTTGGATAAAACTTGCGCAGCCAACCCTTGTCGTTGTCAGCCCACTCGTTCAAATAATTCTGCGCCGATCCGGAAAACGCATCACTTCCCAGCTGTTGACGCAAGGCAAAAAGTTCATCCTCAAGCGCTTCAACCAGATCAGCCTGAGCCATGACCCGCTCATTAGGCACGATAAACACTCGTTGCAGAAAACTCGCTACCAAGGGTGCGTGCTGCGCACGCAACAACCGCCAGGCGGGATGATTTGATCGCAACAGGTCTAATGTCGTGTAGTCAAATGTCATAAATTAAAGCATTTCCATCTGTTTGCCCACAAGTTTGCGGTTTTTATCCAATCTATCCAACACCTCCATGAGTCTGCGTTTAGCTTTGTGTTCTATCCTCAAGCGCTGCAGCAGCGATGTCCATTCAGACAGACGATCCGTTTTTTCATAAACCTGATGCATCCTGCGTAAATACTTCGCTGCTTCTTCATAGGCTTTGGGCTTGACCTCAGCAATCAACCCTTTAGATATGGATAACCAGATCTGCAAAGCCGTATCCGGATGACTTTCGGCAACTGCCTGAGCCAGTTTTCCATTGATCAGCCTACCCTTGCCCTGCTCTTTTATCATTTCCTGGTAGATTGACACAGCATCGTCAGGACGTTTTTCAATAATGGCAATCTCGATTAACGTTTCCCGATCTGGAAAACGCTTGTAGTTCAATTTGTTAACCAAAGGGGGGTGCTTAACCTCTGGTTCGGGCAAAGGCCAATTCAAGTGACCCTTATCTGAAGACGGACGGACTCCCGTATACAGATAATCAAGAATAGCTGTGCGAACTGCGAACCATGCCCCGATTTTATCCGCCATTTGTCGTAATTCAAGGTATTTTGACTCATAAGACTGGTTAAAAAAATCTTCCGCCAGATAAGCTGCAGCCAGATCGTATCGCTGTTCTTTTTCAGCCAACAACCGCAACTCTTTCTGTAAACCGGCGGCAATACCCGGGGCGTCGGCTATCGTCTGTTTAAAACCATGAATACACCAGTGGCGGGCGGCCTGATACTCTCCGGCATCAATCAAGGTTTTAATCAGTAATTCATAGTTGCGGCAATGATCGGCTTCCTGCTTTAACAAGGGAATAATTTTTTCGCTTTCTCCGCCGAGCTGGTAGGAGGTTCTTAACCAGTTAACTATTCTGGTGCGCTGGTAACGTACTGAAAATCTGTCTGGTTTCGCCTTGTCACACTGATCAAGCCATTCCCTTAATGTCAATGACACCTGATGCCAGTCGTCACGGTTATAGTTGTGGTCCATCGCTATGTCACCAGCTCCATCCAGCAAGCCATACTCATCTTTCAATTCATGATCAATCCGCCATAATAGCTGATCCGACGGGGCGAGGGATGTTTTTGGCAGAGCGCGCAACACCACGGCAAGACAGGAAGAAATGGCCAGGGCCGTCTCCCCTTCATCATGTGCTTCTTCGACTTGGACAATACCCCGATTCCACAGTTTTTCACCCAGCTCCAGAACGGCATCGGCATGACCTTTAGCAAGAAGCGCCTCCAGTTGCTCCTCAACGTGGGTGTAGTCAGGCAGATTTCCCTCATCTCTCCAGTGATTGAACCAAACCTCCTCGGCGGTCAACCGTTTGATTTCTTTGCGCAAAGAACGAACAACCTGGTCGACTTTTCCACTCTCAAGTTGCATCATATCGCGCAGGCGGCGAGACACGTCAGGAAAGTCAAGAGCCAGATCAATCAGCAAGGTCACCAGTTCTTCATGATTTTTCTCAGCCAGCATCGACTCCAATGGTGGTAAACGACCTTTTACCAGACCGGGTTCCGCGCCTTCTTCACTATCATCTTGCTCATCCAGCCAATCGTCCCCTTCATCGTCGAACGCTTCCTTGTACAGATCATCATCCCGATCAAGCAACGGTATGTCATGATCTCGTCTGAACTGCTGTGACGCAGCCAACAATACCGCCACCGTATGTTTGCAGGGACCGTAGTCATCGTACGGACAGGTACAGTCATGATTAAAGTCGCCGTCTCCCACATGTCTAACCCAAGTAGCATACTCATCCGTACCTGAAACCCAGGCCACCAGAGTACCATCTTCAATGCGAGAGAGTTGATCCACGCAAGTGACATATTCTTTACCACGGTTATAGATTTTACTACCGGCCCATGCGCGCAAATCTTCAAGGGTTAAATTTTTTAACGAGTTTCTAAGTTTATCCATATTGTTATGCTTCCAATCATCAAGGGCGGTTTTCCGGTCAAATCAACATATCTGCCCTTACATTACTCCCAGAATCCATCCCTCAACCTGAGCCACGGGATATTGGCCCGGCAGCAGCTCCGGCTTGAGAAACTTACCGAGGCTGCCGGCTGTATCTACCTGGCGTAACCAGGCAGCGGTCACATAGGCATCATGTTGATCGGGTGTGCGCCCTTCTCGCGGGGTGTTCTTACTCCACAGTGACGGATAGACCTCCACCAGTGCTGACTTACCGGCAGGAACTTCCCAGCCGTCAAAGGGCCAGAAGTGGACGCGACCACCAAGCTGATTGCGCAGATAACGCAGCCAGGGCAGCCCGGCATGAGTCGATTTAGCCACCGAACCGGGTACGTCGAAATGGAAGACCGACTTGGCTTTGGTCCGTTCTTCAGTGATACGGCGCCAACGCGCGCTGCCGGAACGAGCTGCGCCGTTGCCTCGCAAACCGTCCCGGACAAAATCGACGTAGGTATTGCCCTCGTCGGTCGGCCAGTACTGCTGAAAATCGTCAAGGAAGCTCGGCCAGTCCGGCTCCAGGTGATGATCCTCAAAATAACGTAGGGGAAAGGAAAAAGCGTGGTCGATACCAACGATGGTCGGCATATCCCCGGATAACTGTTCCGCCAGCCACTGCGCCAGGCCACACCGGGTCCAGTACTTGCGAGCGCTGGGCGGCGGTCCTATTTCCCCAGGCGATGAATCATGATGGGCCTGATAAACCCGAATCCATTTAAGGCTTGAGTTGGGGGTTTCAGCACCGGAGTAGTCAATACCGATATAGCGTTGGAAGTCAGGATGCATCATAAACTCTCAAGAAATTACTGGGTACCTTGCGCTGATTAAACAAGGCGCAGCAGGCTGGGCGCGACGTTCCACTGATGACCGTCGTCGGTGGTGACGCTGATGGTCTTCTTGTTAAGGCGCAGCACCCTGCCTTCTAGCATCCGGCCATCCGTGGCCTGAAAGCCGACCCTATCACCCCTGCTAAAGCTGGTCATCAGCGTGGTGGCGCGGGCCTGGGATATGAGCTTAAGTCGCTCGACGATCAACCGATTGAGAAAGAGCAGATCCTCTTCGTTCAATCGCTTGATCGCCTCGACGGCCGAAACGCGATCAACGATCTTGATGGTCCCGCTCATCAGTATTGAGCCTCGATTTTCAGTGTCTTGAGCAGCGGCAGCAGTTCGGGCATATTGTCCTGGATAATGCTCCACACGGTATCGTCGTCGATGCCGAGGTAGCCATGAATGAGGCGGTTGCGGGTAGCGATAATCAACCGCCAGGGAATTTCAGGATGGGCGGTACGGACTTCATCCGGGATATGGGTGGCGGCCTCTCCGATCAATTCCAGATTACGCAGGGTGGCGTCGTAGATCTGCTCATCAGTCACAAAACCAACCTGATCAAGCCCATCGGTTTAAGCGAGCACCTTCATGGCAAAGTCGATCATATCATCAAGATAGAAGCGCCATTCGCGCTGGCGGGCATCAGACATTGATCTGCTCCCTTTCAATGAAGGGGCGCAATTCCGGTCGCAGAGCCTTTTCAGTGACCAGGTCAACCGGACAACCGAGCAAATCCTCAAGAAAGAATTGTACACCAAAGTAGCGTTTGGAAGTAGCCGGTCCATCGAATGCAACCAGCACATCAATATCACTGTTATTGGTTGCCGAATCACGAGCGGCAGAGCCGAACAGTGCCAGCCGGGTTACGCCATATCGGTTCTGCATCTCCAGCTTGTTATGGCGCAGGGCTTCCAAAACACGTTGTCTTTTCATCACCCAGCCTCCAACATCTAAATTCATCCCCTCATGCATTAAATACCTAAAACTCCTAAATATCAGAGGGTACGTGACCTTGACGATATAATATCCGCTGTAGGATGTGCAACTTTAAATCCTGGGTGGTTCCAAAAGATATAAACCTCTCCCACTATGTGTCTTATCGCGATAAAAGCGATAACCAACAATAGCACCGAAAATTCGCACACAAAATAAAGCCCGCCCAATAACCGGACACGGTTATTGGGCGGGCTTGTCCTTAAACGCTCAACGCGGCGATTGACACCACGCAAACATAACTATCTCTGACTTTGTTTCAAAGCAGAATCAATTCTCGACTTCAACGCCTTTTGAGCGCAGTCGGAGATCTGTTTCTTTCCTTGCCTTAGCGAGTCGATTTCTGATCTCGTCAGCCGACCTGAAACCGATGCTATAGGCTGCCTCGTTTGCGGTGAGGGCGCTGGGGATGATTCCCAAGATCTTTTCGATGTCATGGGGAAACCTTTCTTCTATTTTCTGGATAACGTTGCCTCTCGCGCATGAGGCGCAACGTAGATCGCATCGGATGCCAGTCGGTCTCGGTGCGCGGTAATAAAATCAACAGCAAGATCATCAACCAGGCTTATCGCTGACTGAATACAACCACTTTTTGCCTGGTGGTACAATGAATGCGCCTTGATTCCACTGTCGTTTTCAAATTGGCTCAACGGCTCAGCAATGCCCGTCTGAAAGCCGTAGCGTCTAACGGCCATTCATTTTGCTCCATCTCGACAGCTGCCGAGTGCATGTCAATTTTTACTTCTTCTACTTTAACAGAAACCGCTGTCACTATCTATATTGACGTTTGTTATCGTCGTTTGGGGATGGGTTGACGCTTACAATAGAAAAAGCCAGATCATGGGACCTGGCTCACTTCTATGGATTGGTGGAGGTGGCGGGAATCGAA
>CAZMFD010000010.1:0-56685 GCA_964565445.1 uncultured Geobacteraceae bacterium | reverse complement strand
CGGAACCTATTCTTAGACCACTCAACGCTAATCGAGAAGCATTCTATCACAGCTTGGCAAATCATCATCACAGGTACGGAAATTGATCGACACAAAGATACTGCCGGAGCTGACATTCAATTCCGATTGCACCGGGTGCTCGGCCTGTGTCGGTATTTGCCCGACCGGCGCACTCGCGGCCCCGGATGTTCGTGGTACCCAGCCGATGGCCAAAAATGACCGTTGTACAACCTGCAATCTTTGTGTAGAATTCTGTCGTCAAGCGGCGATTACCATTACCACACCTTAGGGTGTGCTTTTTTTGGATAAGCGATATGCAAATTTCGCACAACCAACAATTTACGGATCTTGGTGACATCACCGGCGTCATCCTCGCCGGTGGCCGCAGTCGGCGTATGGGACGCGACAAAGCCACCCTGCCCTTGGCCGGACGCACCCTGTTTGAACGCGCCTACGGCGCTTTTGAACCGGTTTTCGAGCAGATCCTGATTGCCGGAGATCGCCCTGACCTCGCCTCAGCGGCTGTGCCTTGTTTTGCGGACGAGTATCCCGGTAGCGCCCTGGGCGGTATCCATGGTGGGTTGAAGGCTGCGCAAACCCCCTGGATTTTTGTGATGCCCTGTGATCTAGCGGCACCCGACCCGAATCTGATTCGCCATTTGACCCCCTATCGCCATGGTCATGATGCCGTGGTTCCGCACACGGCGGCAGGCTTTGAGCCGGTATTTGCCCTGTATCACAAGAACTGCCTGCCGGTCATGGAACAAATGCTGCGTCAGGGCAATTATCGGATCTTTGATTTTTACGACCGTGTCTGGATACGTTTTGTGCATAGCCATGAATTACCCAGGGGCTGGCAACGTGGTCTGGTCAATCTGAATTCACCGCAAGATCTCGAGAAGCTCAGCCAGGAGGCATCATGACGCCCGTTGTTTCTATCGTTGCCAAAAGCGGCACTGGTAAAACCACCCTGCTGGAAAAATTGATTGCCGAAATGAAACATCGCGGTTATCGCGTCGGTGCGATTAAACATGACGCCCATAGTTTCAGCATCGATCACGAAGGGAAGGATTCCTGGCGGCTGACCCAGGCCGGAGCTGATACCATGCTGATTACCTCTCCCGCCAAGGTTGCTATGGTCAAACAGCATCAGCACAGTGAGCCGGTTATTAGCGAAACGATCGCGACCTACTGCCAGGATGTCGATATTGTTCTGACTGAAGGGTTCAAACGCAGCAGCATGCCTAAAATTGAAGTCCATCGGCGCGAGCGCAGCGCTACCCTGCTGTGTCGCGGTGAACAACATGATTCCACCCTGTTCGCGGTGGCATCAGATGAGCCTCTGGAACTGGACGTGCCGGTATTTGACATCAACGATGCCCGAGGCATTGGTGATCTGATCGAAAAGAGGTTTCTGTCATGACCGACATCCGCATCCGCAGCAAGATCTGGCTGGAAGTTAACGGGCAGCCGTTTCTTGGCGGAGGTCGCCTGCGTCTGTTGCGCGCCATTGCTGCAACCGGTTCAATCAATGCCGCCTCACAACAGCTCGGCATCTCCTATCGCAAAGCCTGGAGTCAGGTCCAGGAGATGGAAAAGCACGGCATTTCGCTGGTTGAGTGTGAAAAAGGGGGAAGCGGTGGTGGTCGTTCCATCATTACTCCACAAGCACAGGAACTGCTCAAAAACTTCGATGAGGTCCAGGAAGGGCTGCACCAGATGATCGACGACAAGTTTGACCAGGTTTTTAATTCTTGAAAAAAGAGGAACAAGTACAGAAATCGACACATCCGCTAGTCACGGGGAGCGTTCAACAAGGAGAACGAAGGTGATAGATTACCAGCAAGCCATCAACTGTATATATCAGACCATCAAACCATTAGCAGCGGTGCGCGTCCCCCTTGCTGAGGGTCTGGACAGGGTGCTGGCGGAGGATGTTTTTTCGCTTCTGGAGCTGCCTCCGGCCGACAATTCGGCTATGGATGGTTACGCTTTTAACCACGCCGGGCAGGCTGATGGCCGCCTGAAAACCATCGGTTTTGTGCCCGCCGGAGAAAACTTTTCCGCGCCAGTTAACCGCGGCGAGGCGGTACGTATCATGACCGGGGCACCGCTGCCCAACGGTGTTGATACCGTCGTGCCGATTGAAGATACTGAACAGATCAGCGACAACTGGATCCGCCTGCGCAAGCGACTGGAGCGCGGCGCCAATGTTCGCTACTGCGGTGAAGAGCTCAAGACCGGTGAAAAAATACTGATCCGTGGACAGCACCTTGACCCCGCAGCGATCGGCATGCTGGCATCAGCCGGCATTACCGAAGTTTCCATTTATCCGGCGCCACGGGTAGCAATCCTTTCGACCGGTGATGAGCTGGTCGAGCTGGGTGAGACCCCAGACAACGGTAAAATTATCAACTCCAATGCCCACCTGCTTGCTGCCTGCTTACGTCAGGACGGTTTTACCCCGACCCTGCTTGGCATCGCCAAGGATCAGCCGGGTGAACTCGAAACCTGCCTGCGCAAAGGGCTGGATGCTGACATGCTGATCACCACCGGCGGTGTTTCTGTTGGGGATCGTGATCTGGTACAGCCCACCCTGACCGAGATCGGTTTTAAAAAACTCTTCTGGCAGGTGGCGACCAAGCCTGGCAAACCAACCCTGTTCGGTACCATTAATGGACAACCCGTATTCGGATTACCTGGTAACCCAGCGGCATCTGCCGCCACCTACCAGTTGTACGCACGACCTGCGTTGCGGATGCTTGCCGGGCACTCCCAACCATTTGCACCGACCCTCAAGGTCACTTTGGCCGCACCGCTTAAAGCAGGAGGAAAGCGTTTACATTTTCTCTGGGGCAACCTCATCATTGTCGATGACGAACTGCAATTTGATCCATCACAACGTCAGCTATCGGGTCAAAACCGTAGCGCTGTCGGTGCCCAGGCGTTGTTTCCTCTGCCTATCGACTCCCCTGCTCTGGCGGCTGGAGACAGCATCGACATCATCATGTTAAACCTGCCCTTGGGGCAAAATCCCGCTAACAATTAATTAAAGGAGCACCTATGTTTGGACTGGGAACACAAGAACTGCTGATTATTCTGGTACTGGTCATGGTTATTTTTGGTGCCGGCAAACTTCCCCAGGTCGGAGATGCCCTCGGTAAAGGATTACGCAACTTCAAAAAAGGGGTCAGTGAAGCAGAGGAATTAGACCTTGCCGACCTTAACGGCAAGAACAAACCTGATTCACCCTCAGAACGCCATGAAGGATAGCTTCGGTCGTAATATCAGCTATCTGCGGCTGTCGATAACCGACCGCTGTAACTTGCGCTGTCGCTATTGTATGCCGGCGACAGGCATTGAAACACAGTGTCATGACGATATCCTGAGCTATGACGAAATGCTCCGGATTGTTGCCGCCGCCACCACCCTCGGGATCCGCAAGGTACGAATCACCGGGGGGGAACCCTTGGTACGCAAAGGCGTTATCGGTTTTTTAGAGCAACTTGCCGCCCTTGAGGGGATTGAAGAAATTGCTCTGACGACCAATGGTATCCTGCTGGCTGACTGTGCCGAGCAATTGAGTGCAGCCGGCGTCAAACGGCTCAATATCAGCCTCGACTCACTGAACCCTGACACCTTTAATGAAATCACCCGCGGCGGCGATCTTCAACGGGTATTGTCCGGCATCACCAAGGCCGAGCAGGTCGGCATGAAAATCAAGCTCAACATGGTCGCCATGCACGGAGTCAACGACCATGAACTGCTTGATTTTGCTGCGCTTTCCATCAACAACCCCTGGTCGGTGCGCTTTATTGAGTACATGCCGACCATTCGTGAAGAACAGTGGCAACAAAGGATCATCAGCGGCGCTGATATTATTGCTCTTTTAAACAGCCATTTTCAAATCGAACCCCTTATAACGGATCATTTCTGTGGTCCAGCACGCCCATACCGGATTACCGGAGCCGCCGGCACCATTGGCATTATCACCCCTATGAGTGAACATTTTTGCGGTTCCTGCAATCGCATCAGGGTGACCTCCATGGGACAAGCCAAAAGCTGTCTGCTGACGAATGAGGCGGTGGATCTGCGTCCCCTGCTTGGCATTCGCCAGCAAAGTGAACTGATTGACACCTTGAAAAAGGTCATCTGTGGCAAGCCTGAGCATCACCGACTGGGCACAGATCCCGATTCGACCACCCCATTTTCCATGGCCAGCATAGGAGGATAGTTCATGATTGGTAAGATTGTTGCGGTGTGCATCAGCGCCGCTAAAGGTGAGCGCAAAACACCTGTTGAGAAGGTTCTGTTGCGGGAAAACCATGGCATTGTTGATGATGCCCATGCCGGTGACTGGCATCGCCAGATCAGTTTGCTGGCGAAAGAAAGTATCGATAAAATGCGAGCCATGGGGCTCGATGTCGATAACGGTGATTTCGCTGAGAATCTCACCACCCTCGGGATAGATCTACCCGCCCTGCCGATCGGAAGTCGGCTGCAGATCGGCGAGGTGCGGTTGGAGATCACCCAGATCGGCAAGGAATGCCATACCCGCTGCGCCATTTATCATCAGGCCGGGGATTGCGTCATGCCCAAGGAAGGCATTTTTGCCAAGGTCTTAACTGGCGGAGAGATTATCCCCGGTTCACAATTGCAGGTGTTAGGCAGCAGCTGATAAAACCCGGGGAGTCCTCTGCCATGCCTATACATTTGTTTGCCATATGCAGGGAGGTCAGGATGCCGTTCGCTAGACCCCATTCCGCATGTCAGTATTCATATTCCAGCCTGATGACCCTTGGACTGTATCTGCTACTGATGATAGTCCTTGCCGGCTGTTCAGCTCACGCATCCCGAACCGAGGAGCTGTTGACAACCGATTTTCAGTCTCTGGATAATGATAGTCTGTTATTGCATTATTATGAGGTTGAGGATCAGATCAGGGTAACGGAGCAGCGCCGTTCGTCCCCGAGGGTCAGTCTCGGTCTCGGATTAGGCAGCTTTGGCGGAAGGAGTTCGGTTGGCGCCGGTGTCGGCGTCAGCACCCCGGTCGGCCAAACTGAGTCGGGCGCCGACCTCCGTGCCCACCGTAACCGGGTGCGCCTTGAGCTGCAAAAGCGTGGGCTCACCCCGTAAATACCCTGCCCCTCGTTTTTAGTAAAGACATAAACCTTATCATCACCCACTCTCTTCGCTCATTTGAGACACAGAGGAAGCCGCTTTCTTAATGATTTTTCTCTGTGCCCCTGTGTCTCAGTGATGGGTGTTGTTCTCAGGCTTTTGTTTAATTCAAACTAACTGCAAACACCACAACGGCAACATCCGGGCGCGCAGGGTGGAGTTAGCCGCTGCTTGGCAGCACGTTGATATTCACGCCACAGATAATCACGCCGCACCCCGGAATCAATGATCTCCCAGGCAAAGGCTTCTTCCTGCCCGCGCTCACGTGTTAACTCAGCGACAAGAGGCCATTTGGCCGCTGAACAAATCTGTTTCAAGCTCCCCCCCTTAGCCAGTTCCGGCAGCATGGCAGCAATGCGGCGATCGCCACGGGACAAAAAGGCCTGGAGAATTGCCAGGCGCACCGACTCCATCATAAAGCGGGTGTTAGGAATCCGGCTGCACGCGGATTGTAGAAAGCGTCCCTTTTTCTTCAACGACTTTTCCCCTTCCATCCCGGCCCACTGAAAAGGGGTAAAGGGCTTGGGTATAAAGGGGTTAACACTGACCGTCAGATTACCGAGATGACCCCGGACTTTGCCACTGGCCAAGCGCAAGGCCGCGATCTTTTGTACCAGCACAATGATCGCTTCGACATCGGCCATTTCTTCAAATGGCAAACCAATCAAAAAGTACAACTTTAGATTCCTGATGCCACCATCCGCCAGCACCTCGACAGCTGACAGAATCTGATCTTCACTCAACCCCTTATTAATGACATCGCGTAACTGTTGACTGCCGGCTTCCGGGGCAATCGCAACGCTGTTGTGGCCGGCTTGAGTAAGCAGGGCAACGGCGTCAGCATCGATCGCATCCAGGCGCAAACTGGACACTGAAATATCGCCACCACGTGCGATGATCCCCTGCTGCAGCGGCACAACCTGTGAATAGTCAGCAACCGCTGCCGCAACCAGACCAATCCGGTTACGCTGACACAACCCTGCGTCAGCCTGCTCCAGCAGATTATCCAGACTGCGCTCACGCGGTGGCAGATAGACGAACCCTGCAGCACAAAAACGACAGCCACGCGAGCAGCCGCGTGAGACCTCAACCAGCGCCATATGACCAAATTCAGCAGCTTCAGATTGAATGAAGGTGCGACTGGCCGAATGGTCCAGATCATCGAGATATTGACGCTTGATCGTTTTCGGTATCGCCGCACTGCGGTGATAAATGATGCCGCCTGGCGTATAGGAGGGCTGATAAAACCGCGGCACATAAACCCCCGGTAGTTGTGCCAGCCCAAGCAACAGTTCATTGCGCGGCAAAGAAGAGGATTGTTGCAGGCCAGTCAGAAGCGAAGGTAAAATCGGTTCTGCTTCGCCGACAGCAATCAAGTCGGCAACCTCAGCCACCGGTTCGGGATTAATAAAAGCACACACACCGCCGATCAGAACCAGCGGATGATTAAGTTCACGTTGACTGGCAAGCAGGGGAATATTGCCGGCAGCAAAAAGGGTCGGCAAGTGCAGGTAGTCATTTTCGAAGGAAATGGACAGGGCAATCAGATCAAAATCCCCTAAAGGACGATCAGACTCCAAGGAAAGCAGAGGCGTACCATGGTGTGTGGTTGTTGACACGTCCGGCAGAAAAAAACGTTCACACAGGCAGTCATCGCGCTGATTGATAAGATGATACACCGTCTGAAAACCGAGATTACCCATCCCCTGCTGATAGCCATTGGGGTAAATCAGGGCAATCCGATAACGGCCCTCTTTCCAGGAATGATAGCAGGTTCCGGATTCCTCATTGCGGCGCTGGTAATTTGAGGAAAAGATATGATTAGCCATAACAGCAGTTATACACGAGAAATGACCGGCACAAAGAAAAAAAGGGCCATACAAGATGGCCCTGGACGAGGGAGTCGTCGGGATAGATACATAACAAAGTACAGAAACGCTGTACATTCGCCGGGCGGAGAACCGGCATACATCACATCGATAGCTACGACAGGTGTGTACTCGGCAAGCGAGCGCAACAATAATAGTTACATGTAAATCTTTAGCGCCGGATTGATTCACCAATCATGCGGACGCAAATATCCGTCAATAATCACCACCATCAGTTGGGGATCAGCATCAAGCGCCTTAAGGTGAAGGATTAATCAACCCGGCGGCGCAGAAACGTCGGGATATCGAACTGCTCATCATCAACGAACAGATCGCGATTCTGGTTCGGCAATTCACGACGGCGACCATAAAGTTCGCTCTGCCCATTGCGGATGTGGGTCGGAATATCCAGATCGCGCTTGTTCCGGGCCACCGGCGGCACGTAAGGAGCGCGCTGGACCTCCTTAGTCTCAGCAGCCCTGTCCTTCGCCTCAAACTGCTCACCAAAACCGGTCGCGATGGCAGTTATTTTGATTTTCTCACCCAGACTCTCATCAATAACCAGGCCGACAATAATATTGGCGTCTTCATGAACCTTTTCATGGATGATGGTCGATGCCTCTTCAAACTCTTCCATGGTCATACTCGATGAACCGGAAATATTGACCAGCACCCCCATCGCCCCGGAAATATCGACCTCTTCCAGCAGTGGGCTGCTGATGGCACTGTAGGCAGCTTCGGCAGCACGGCGCTCACCTTCTGCGATACCGATACCCATCATTGCCATGCCACGATTACTCATAACCGTACGCACATCGGCAAAGTCGACGTTGATCATCCCCTCGGTGATAATCAAATCGGAGATCCCTTGCACTGCCTGGCGCAATACATCGTCAGCCGGCTTGAAGGCATCAAGGATGCTCATATTTTTACCGGCCAAACCCAACAAACGATCGTTCGGCACGACGACCAGTGAATCAACAACTTCACGCAGCGCGGTAATACCGGCATCGGCTCTGGCCATGCGCTGTTTTCCCTCACGGGTAAAAGGTTTGGTTACCACACCAACGGTCAGTGCTCCGGCTTCTTTTGCTGCCTTGGCAATAATGGGTGCAGCACCGGTACCGGTACCACCGCCCATACCCGCAGCAATAAAAATCATATCCGCACCGGTGAAGAGTTCGACCAGGCGCTTGACATCTTCTTCAGCGGCCTGACGACCGATTTCGGGATTGGCGCCGGCACCAAGACCTTTAGTCAGGCTTCCGCCGAGCTGAATTTTCATTGATGCTTCACTGCGGCGCAGAGCCTGGGCGTCGGTATTGGCTACCAGAAAATCGACACCTTCGACATGATTGCGGATCATAGTATTGATGGCGTTACCACCACCGCCACCAACACCGATCACCTTGATTTTAGCTGCCTGATCCAGATTTTCCTCAAACTGAAACATGACTCCCTCTTGCATTGACATAACTGCCTCCCTAATGTTGCGCTCCCGTTCACTCCGCGATCACGGAAACTGGTTGCATACTTTTATATAAGTTACCAAAATATAGATTCTTTTACAAGTAATTATTATATAATTATTGATCAAAAGAAATCACTGAACATCTCTTTCATACGTTTTGACACCCGCTCAAACATATTGTCTTCTCCGACCTTGAACTTCTGCGCCTGGCTGTTCATGCTACCGTATTTCACCAGCCCTACCCCGGATGCGTAAATCGGCGAATTGACAACATCAGCCAGACCGCCGATATCGACAGGCGTCCCACGCCGTACCGGTAGATTGAAAATCTGTTCAGCTAACTCCGGCATCCCCGGCAAAATGGCTGTACCACCGGTAATGACCACGCCGGATGCGATCAACTCGTCATAACCACTTTTGATGATCTCTCGATTAATCAAAGAAAACATCTCTTCAACCCGCGGCTCGAGAATTTCAGCGAGCAGTTGCCGCGATAGTATCCGCGGTTCGCGGCCGCCCACTGATGGCACCTCGATGGTTTCATCCTTGCCGACCATGGAGGTAAGACAGCAACCGTAGGCCTGTTTGATTTTTTCTGCCTCGGCCATCGGAGTACGCAAGCCAACCGCAATATCGTTGGTCAGGTGGTCGCCGCCAATCGACAGCACTGATGTGTGCTTGATCGCACCATCTGAATAGATCGCGATGTCAGCGGTACCACCGCCAATATCCACCAGGGCAACACCCAGCTCTTTTTCATCCGCCGAAAGCACCGCTTCACTGCTGGCGAGCTGCTCAAGGACGATATCGGCAACATCGACGCCGGCACGGTTACAGCTTTTGATGATATTCTGGGCGCTGGCAACAGCACCCGTCACAATATGCACCTTGGCTTCGAGACGCACACCACTCATCCCCAACGGCTCACGAATACCGTCCTGATCATCGATAATAAATTCCTGTGGCAGGATGTGCAGTACTTCGCGATCCATGGGGATGGCGATTGCCTTGGCGGCATCAATGACCCGCTGCAGATCTTCACTGGTGACCTCGCGATTTTTAATCGCGATAACCCCTTGTGAATTCATGCCGCGAATGTGGCCACCGGCAATGCCGGTAAACACCGACTTGATTTCACAACCAGCCATCAACTCCGCTTCGCGAATAGCTTTACGGATAGCGGCAACGGTGGATTCTATATTGATCACCACCCCTTTGCGCATTCCGCGTGAGGGACTGGTTCCTATCCCGACAACCTCCAGTCCATCCTCTGCCATATGGCCGACAATACAACAGATTTTTGTGGTTCCAATATCCAGACCAACAATCAAATTATCTTTTGCTTTACTCATGACACCCCCTTGGTATCAGCTTTTGGCCGCGTTATCCGACCGTTCAATTCTTACGATAACCTTCTCATCAACATTTAAATCGATATAATCGAGCATCTTCATTTTGGGTTTCAGCAGCGCGTAAATGCGCTCCAGACGATCCAGCTTTTGATGATACTTGTCAGTCCCCAGCCGGATCCTCACGCCATCAGCCAGGGTAAAAACAGACAAACCGCCACTGGCCTCTTTATGGATTTCCGAAACGTTATCCACTCCGAACCGGGAGCGCGATTTAAGTTCATCAATCAGACCTATCACCCGGAGCAATTGCACACGATCTTTATCCAGCCCCAACTCAAGCTGGGCCGCACTGAAACCGGTAATCACTGGATAATCAAGACGATCGCTGCCATCAAGGAGCTTGAATATTGCCCCGTTCGCATCCAGATAATAGAGATAGCCGAGATTGATAATCGCTACCGGTTCACGCTCTACAATGCGGATACTGATTTGACGTGGAAAAATCCGCTGAATGCGTGCCTCCTTGACCCAGGGATTCTCAGCAACTTTACGTCCGATCAAATCAAGATCGAGGCTGAATGTTGACACTCCTGACTTGACATCAGAGAGGGCCACCAGGGTTTGCTCAGACAAGCGCTGATTGCCTTCCACACGAATCGTATCGATGCGAAACTGGTCTGATGCAAGGAGCAACTGCACCAGAAAAAAACTCCCGGCGACGACCAACGTTACGCTGAAAATTCCAACGCCAACGCGCAAACAGCGGTGCAGCAGATAACGCAGATCAAGCGGCTTTCTCTGTTTTTTCCGGCGATTACTACGCACCTTGTTGCTGACATTTTGTTTTTTCATGTCGCGCATGGTTGTTTTATTTCACCAGATCCGCATCAAACAGGATCATTTCAACCAGCTCTTCAAAACCGATACCGGCAGCGGCTGCCGCCTTGGGTAACAGGCTGGTTGCTGTCATCCCCGGAATCGTATTAACTTCGATACAATAAAAACTGTCATTGGCCATCATGAAATCAACCCGTGCGGCACCTCGGCAGCCTAACGCACGACAGGCCCGCAGGGCGACATCCTGAACCTGACTGGTTATTTCAGGGTCCAGGGGTGCCGGCACCAGATAGCGCGTAGTGGTACTGGCGTATTTGGCCTGATAGTCGTAAAAACCTCCCTGCGGAACAATCTGGATAATCGGCAGCACCTGATCATTCACCACCGACACGGTCAGTTCGGCGCCAGCGATGAAGTCCTCCACCATCAAGGTGCCATTGAGCTTGGCTGCTATTTCCAGGCCAGTCTCCAACTCTTGCCGGGTTCGCGCGACACAGATGCCGACGGTTGATCCCTCCTGGGAGGGCTTGACCACAATCGGCAGCCGCTGACAGCGAGCGGCCAGATCAGCTGGCGACTCCCCCGCCCTGGCATAATCAAACCCGGGTGTCGCCAACCCATGATAAACAAGCAGCTGTTTGGTGATAATCTTGTCCATGGCGATACTTGAAGCCAACACCCCACTACCGCTGTAGGGTATCCGCATCACTTCAAGCAAGCCTTGTACAATGCCGTCTTCGCCACCTTGGCCGTGCAGAGCAATAAAAGCCACATCGATATCTGCTTCCAGCAGTTGTTGCGGCAACTGCTGCCCAGGATCGATCTGTACGGCATGATAGCCGCGTGAAATCAGAGCCTTCAGCGCTGCCTGACCGGTACGCAAGGAAATCTCGCGTTCCACTGACCAACCGCCGGCGAGCACCCCGATCTTCTTGTTCTGCAACTGTTCACGCGTCCAGCGCTCCATCATTCGGCCCCAGAAGAAAGAATTCGAGTGGCCAACAGATCGCAGATCTGATTGACGTTGCCGGCGCCCAGAGTAATCACCATATCGTCAGGCTGAACCAGGCCGGCAACCTGATCAGCAGCTGCTTCAAGGGTTTCACTGTATTCAACCGCCTTGTGCCCATGATCAACAATTCCGGCCACCAGCGCCTGACTGCAGGCCCCTGCGCGGGGCAGTTCACCGGCGGCGTAGACGTCAGTCACAATCAGGATATCGGCATCATAAAAGGCCGTGAGAAAATCCTCAAACAGCGCTTCAGTGCGGCTATAACGATGAGGCTGAAAAACCGCAATGACGCGCTTGCCCCAGCCATTTTTGGCCGCCGCCAGGGTTGCCTTGATCTCTTCGGGATGATGGCCATAATCATCGATGATCATGATGTCACCAATCTGATGGCGCACCTCAAAACGGCGCTGCAGCCCCCCAAAATGCCGAAATCCACCAACAACGGCACTGAACGGAATCTCCAGTTCGTGGGCTACCGCCACCACCGCCAAAGCATTAAGAACATTGTGACGACCCGGCATGGCAAAAGAGATCTGGCCGAGTTCCTGTCCCTGATAAAACGCGACAAAAGTGGTTCGCCCCTGGTGATGTTTGATATCCTGGGCGTAAAAATCAGCTTGACTGTTGAATCCGTAGGTCGAAAAGCGTTTCTTTACTTCTGGCAAAATGGCCTGGATATTACGATCTTCCAGACACAGAATAGCGCGCCCGTAAAAGGGAACTTTATTGATAAAATCAACAAATATCTGTTTGATTTCCTCAATGCCGGAATAATAATCAAGATGATCGAGATCGATATTGGTAACGACTGCGATCGTCGGTGTCAGCAGCATAAAAGAGCCATCTGACTCATCAGCCTCAGCAACCAGAAACTTGCCTCGCCCCAGCTTTGCGTTGGAGCCAAAAGCATCAAGTTTGCCGCCAATGACCGCGGTTGGATCGATACCGGCATGATGCAGCACCACCGATGTCATGCTGGTGGTGGTAGTCTTACCATGGGTACCGGCGATGGCGATGCCGTACTTCATCCGCATCAGCTCTGCCAGCATTTCAGCTCGCGGAATGACGGCGATATGGCGGCGGTGGGCCTCGACAACTTCCGGGTTGTCACCTTGAACTGCCGTTGAAGTGACAACCACATCGACCTCGATCAGATTTTCGGCGCGGTGACCGATAACGATCTCACCCCCCAGACTCTCAAGGCGTCGGGTTGTATCGCTGTCACGAAGATCCGACCCAGACACCCGGTACCCCAGGTTGAGCAACAATTCGGCGATGCCACTCATGCCGATACCGCCGATGCCAACAAAGTGTATTTTACGGATCCGTCCGTACATCAAACCACCTCCGCCGGTGATGAAAAGGGAACAAGGTTACGGCACTCGACCAAAATCTTCCGGGCGGCATCCGGACGTGCCAGAGAACGCGCACGCATCGCCATCAGTTGCAACTCCTCACGGTCAGCGAGCAGAATCCGCAATTCGGTTGCCAAGCGCAGTGCTGTCAGGTCCCGCTGTTGCAGCACAACCGCCGCTCCAGCTTGTTCCAATGCCCGGGCATTGGCGTTCTGGTGATCGCCAGTCGCGTGAGGAAAGGGAATCAGAATCGCCGGTCGCCCACAGACTGTCAGTTCCGCCAGGGTTGTTGCACCGGCGCGACAGATCACCAGCGCCGAACCGGAGTAGGCACCTGCCATATCATCAATAAAGGGGACAATGGTCGCTGCGGGATAACCGGCAGCTGCATAGGCCGCCTGAACCATATCAAAATCATCCTCACCGGTTTGATGAAGGATTTGCGGTGGCCCCGCCCAGCGCAGCAGTTCCGGCAGGCAGGCAACCAGTGCCTCATTGATGGCCCGTGCCCCACGGCTGCCACCAAAGACCAATACCTGTCCCGGCACCGGCAACGTTTCCGGGATCTGATCAAAACCCTGGCGCAAAGGGTTACCGGTCAGTGTTGCTTTGCTACGCGGAAAACAGGTCAGGGTATCGGGATAGGAGACACAGATTCGCGCAGCCCCCTTGGCAAGGAACTTGTTGCTCACACCCGGAATCGCGTTCTGCTCATGAATCAGATACGGAATGTGTAGAAACTTTGCCGCCAGCAACACCGGCACCGACGCATAACCACCAAAGCCGACCACCAGGTCCGGCTTGAATTTACGCAAGATACCCTGGGCCTGAATCAGGCTGCGCGTCAATTTGGGGACCAGCTCCAGCTTGCCGCGCCAGCCACGTCCGACCACTCCGACCATATCAACCAATGCCAGCGGCAACTGCAGTTGCGGCAATAAACGGTATTCAATGCCACGTTTCGTCCCAACGAAGAGAATCTGTGCGCCCACCACTTCCTTGAGCAGCAGCTGTCCCAGAGCCACTGCCGGAAACAGATGTCCGCCGGTGCCGCCACCGGCCAACAGCACTCTCATAATGACCTCCGCTGGTGGCTGGAAATATTCAGCAGGATCCCCACAGCGAGCAGACTGGTAAGCAGACTGGTCCCCCCGTAAGAGATAAAGGGCAAGGTCAATCCCTTGGTCGGCAGCAAGCCCATACATACGGCCATATTGACGAACGCTTCTAGCCCGAGCAACAGACTCAAGCCGAACGCCAGATTTCTACCAAAGGGTTCCTGACATTGCAGGGCGATGCGGATACCACTGAGCACCATAAGCAGAAACAGGGCGGCAACCACCAGCACGCCGATCATCCCCAATTCCTCCCCGATCACCGAAAAAATAAAATCGGTATGCGCCTCAGGCAGATAAAAGAGCTTCTGCTGTCCAACCCCGAGCCCTTCACCGGTCACCCCACCCTTACCAAAGGCGACCAGACTCTGAATAATCTGGAAGCCACTATCATAAGGATCTGTCCAGGGATCCAGAAACGCCATGATCCGCCGGCGCCGATAATCGGAATTCATCACCAGATAGTAAAGCACCGGCAACGACATGAGGATCGTCGGCAGAATGTACAACCAGCGCACACCGGCAACAATGAGCATGACCAGGGCCACCCCGGCAACAATCATTGAACTGCCCAGATCTGGCTGTTTGAGTAATAAAAACAGCAGTACCCCGAGTACTATCATGTAGGGCAGATACCCCTTGGTCAGAGATCTGACCTGCTCTTTTTTGCGCGTCAGGGAATGGGCGAGATAAAGCACCATTGTCAGCTTGACCAGCTCCGCCGGCTGCAGGGTTATCCCCGGCAAACGGATCCAGCGCACTGCTCCACCAACCTTGACGCCGATACCGGGAATCAGCAATAAGGCAAGCAACCCCATACTGACCAGCAGGCTGATAACCGCCAGCTTGCGCCAATTTTCATAGTTGAAATAGGTGGCGAGACCCAGCACAAAAAACCCGACTAGAGTGTAGAGAGCCTGGCGTTTCAGGAAATAGAAACCATCACCAAAGCGCTCCGCTGCCATGATCGCCGACGATGAATAGACCATGACGACGCCGATACAGGTCAATGCCACAGTCATCAACAGCATGCTGGTGTCTATATTGCGCTGCAGGGTCATCGGGCGCCCTCCCCAGAATCGGAAAGGGCTTGTACCAGTTCGGCAAAAACGGCTCCACGCTGTTCGTAATCAGCAAACATATCAAAACTCGAACAGGCCGGTGATAACAACACCGTCCCTCCGCCAGGGGTCAATCGCTGAGCGTTATCAACTGCCGCGGACAAACTTTCAACACAGTGAATATCACAGCATCCAGCCAGCTGGGCACTCATCTTCCGGCGTGCTTCTCCGATCAGAATCAGATGCTTGACCTTTTCCTCAAGCAACGGCCGTAAGGGTGAATAGTCACCCCCCTTGTCCTTACCTCCGGCAATCAGGGTTACCGGAGAATCAAGTCCGGCCAGACTTTTAAGCACACTACCAACGTTGGTACCCTTAGAGTCGTTGTACCATTTCACGCCCGCCAGGGTACGCACCAGCTGCATGCGGTGGGGCAGACCGCTAAAGCGACAGATTGCCTTCCAGGCCAGGTCACCGGGGCAACCGTACAGCCGCGCAGCCGTCAGTGCGGCCATGGCATTTTCGATATTGTGCTCACCGGACAGCTGCAGCGCCGACAGATCAAAAGTTTCCTGCGCCCCCTGCCAGCACCACTGCATTTGCTGTCCTTGCCTGGTCAGTCCGGCAACCTGTTTGCCGGCGGCAGAGAACCACGCCTTGGTCGCCTGAATATCAGCACAGAGCGCGACAACCTCCGGGTCATCGGCATTAAGCACCGCCAGATCCGTTGCGGTCATGTTACTGAAGATCTTGTTTTTGGCAGCATAGTAGCTGCGCAGGTCAGGGTAGCGATCGAGATGATCGGCACTCAAATTCAACAGCAAGGCGATATGCGGATGAAAGGTGTCGATCGTTTCGAGCTGAAATGACGATAGCTCGATAACCGCGACATCTTGCTCATACGGGGCTGCATCAATAAATGGTGTTCCTAAATTACCGCCAACAAAGACATCTTTACCCCAGGCCTGCATTACTTCACCGATCAGACTGGTCGTGGTTGACTTACCATTGGTGCCGGTCACGGCAATGATTGGTGCGCTCATCTCACGGGCAGCAATCTCAATTTCCCCCCATACCGGCACTCCACAACTGATGGCCTGCTGTAGCGCTTCATTTGTCAATGGCACTCCAGGGCTGACCGCGATCAGGTCAGCATTGGCAAACAGAGTCAGATCATGCCCCCCCAGATCATAATGCAGTGGTAATCCTTCCAGCGCCGTCAAGCCTCCCAACTGCTCCAATGAGCGCTGATCAGAAAGAACAACATCGGCACCGCGAGCGACAAAAAAACGCACCAGCGCCTGACCACTCAGGCCGGCGCCGACGACAATCACTCGCTGTTGCAGATCGTTTGTTTTCATCGTAATTTCAATGTCGATAAGGCAATCAATGCCAGAATGATGCTGATAATCCAGAAACGCACAATGATCTTGGGTTCCGGCCAGCCTTTCAATTCAAAATGGTGGTGAATCGGTGCCATCCGGAACACCCGCCGTCCCCAGTAACGAAAAGACACCACCTGAACAATGACCGACAGCGCTTCGATGACAAAAATTCCGCCAACGATCACCAGGGCAAATTCATTTTTGGTGATAATTGCGATGGTTCCCAGTGCTCCTCCCAGTGACAAACTGCCGACATCCCCCATAAATACCTGCGCCGGGTAGGTATTGAACCACAAAAAACCCAGCCCGGCTCCGACCATGGCTCCACAGAGAATCGACAATTCCCCCGCCCCGGGTACGCTGGTGATCTGCAGATACCCGGCCAGGTTGACGTTGCCGGCGACATAAGCCAGCAACAAGAAGGTGCTTGAGGCAATAATCATCGGACCAATGGCCAGTCCGTCAAGACCGTCGGTCAGGTTGACTGCGTTACTGGCCCCGACCATCACCAGCATGGCAAAGGGGATGTAAAATATCCCCAGGTCGGGGCTGATATTCTTGAAAAAAGGCACACTCAAATGGGTTTCCACCAGCCCACTAAAATAAAGCAGCAATGCAGCTGCGGCGGCGATTAACAGCTGCCAGAACATCTTTTGCCGGGCTGAAATTCCGTCACTGTTTTTCCGTACCACCTTGAGGTAATCATCAACAAAACCGATGGCACCATAACCGCTTGTGACCAGCAGACAGACCCAGATATACAGGTTGGTCAGATCGGCCCACAGCAGCGTCGGGATGATGATGGCAATCAGGATCAAGGCTCCGCCCATGGTGGGGGTGCCTTCCTTGACAAAATGCGACTCGGGCCCGACCTTGCGGATCGTTTGCCCGACCTGCATACGTTGCAGCGTGGCGATCAACCAGGGGCCGAGCATAAACGAGATCATGAGCGCCGTAATGGTGGCGTAAATGGTCCTGAAGGTGATATAGCGAAACACATAGAGGGCTGAAAAATCCGTATGCAATGGATAGAGCAGGTGATACAGCATCTGTCACCCCTTCCTTTGCGCGGAATCAGGCACCGCTGATTTGAGTTCCTGGACCAACCGCTCGAGCTGCACGCCACGTGATCCCTTCACCAGCAGACGGTCGCCGGTGCGATGACAATTTTTCATCAGTTCAATGGCCTCGCCGACATGGGCAACCTTGAAGATCTGCTCCTTACGCATCCCACCCTTAATTGCCCCACTCTCCAGTTGATCGCCATGCCGACCAACTGCGATCAGCACATCGGCTACCTGCGCCACTCGTTCTCCCAGAGCCTGATGCAACACTTGGGCATCCTCTCCCAACTCGAGCATATCCCCGAGAATAGCGATTTTTCTGCCCTGCCCTTTGAGCTCATTCAGTGCATCGAGGGCGGAACGGGCTGACAACGGATTTGAGTTATAACTGTCATCAAGCAGCATACCGCCGCTTGCCAGAGGGAAGAGGTTCATCCGTCCCTGAACCGGAACGAAGTCTTCCAGTCCGCCGACGACATCCGCCAATGACACATCCAGCTCAAGAGCTACAGCGGCGGCGGCAAGGGCATTGTGAACGTTATGAAGACCCGGCACCGGTAGCCGGACCGCTCGGCGCTGCTCAGCGCTGAGTAACTCAAAACGAACGCCATCCGGCTCAACAACAATATTTTCGCCCCGGACATCGGCGTGGGCACTAAGACCATAGGTTCTCTTTTTCACCCCATTAGCAACGGGCAACCGTGCAACGCGCTCATCATCAAGATTAATAATTGCTGTTCCCCCCTTGAGACCGGCATAAAGTTCCCCCTTGGCGCGCGAAACTCCATCAAGGCCATGCAGGGTCTCCAGGTGAGCCTCACCGACATTGGTAATCACTCCGATAGTCGGCTGGGCGATCTCGGTCAGGCGTTCAATTTCGCCTAAAGCGCTGGTCCCCATTTCAATGACGGCCCATTGATGGCTTTTTTCAATCCGCAACAGGGTCAACGGCAAACCGATCAGGTTATTGAAATTGCCAAAGGTTTTAAGCCCGGTGGCAACCCTCGTCAAGATGCCGGCGAGCATTTCTTTGGTGGTGGTTTTACCGGCTGATCCGGTAATCGCAATCAAGGGTCCCTGGAGCTGAAAACGATACGCTGCAGCAATGTCACCCAGGGCTCGCAGGGTATCGGCTACCCTTACCACCGGTACATTTAAACCCTCGACAACCTCTTCACTCAAACAGGCCGCGGCTCCGTTTTTAACCGCCTGGCTGAGGTAATCATGACCATCGAAACGTCCCCCGCGCAATGGGATAAACAAGGCTCCGGGCACCATATTACGGCTATCAGTAGACACCCCGGTCAGTTCGCAATTCACCTTGCGGCCACAGAATTCCCCGCCGACAATCCGTGCGATCCGTTCGAGATCAAACATGGCTTTGACCTCCAGGGGTGCGTGCCGCATCGACATGTGCTAACGCCTGTTGTAGCTCTTCGCGGTCATCAAAATGAATCTTCGTCGTTCCAAGAACCTGATAATCCTCGTGTCCCTTGCCGGCGACCAACAGCAGGTCCTTGTCGCCGGCTAAATTGGCGGCATAGTTGATGGCTGAACGTCGATCCGGAATAACGACAAAGCCTTTGCTGTCGCTATCAACCAAGGCCGGATCAAGCTCACAGCCACCCGCTGCCAGGGCCCCGGCACGAATCTGTTCGAGAATAGCGAGGGGATCTTCAGTGCGGGGATTGTCTGAGGTAAAAATGGCCAGATCGGAATATCTAACCGCTGCTGTGGCCATCAGCGGGCGCTTGCCCGGATCCCTGTCGCCACCACAACCAACAACGGTATAAAGGTGGCAATGTTCCAATTCGGAAAGGGTTTTCAACACCTGTTCCAGCGCATCCCCGGTATGGGCATAATCAACCAGTGCCAGCACACCTCCAGCGTTGTCAACGCGCTCGAGCCGCCCCGGAACCTGGGGAGCAGCACCAACACCAATGGCAATCTGTTCATTACTGATGTCCAATTGCTGGGCAACGGCTACCGCCGCCAATAAATTGCTCAGATTAAATTCACCAATCATCGGACTGTCAATCTGCACGTCACCGTGGCTACCGGTAAAAACACCATGGATGCCATCGCGTCCGATCGTCACCTGGCGCGGATAAAGATTGCAGGTAGACTCCCGGCCAAAGGTTAACGCAGCCGGCATGTCGGCAAACAGACGCCGACCATAAGGGTCATCAGTGTTGATCAAAGCGACTCCGTCACCAAGCAGTTCAGTAAATAATCGGGTCTTGCTGGCAAAATAACGTTCCAGCCCGGCATGGTAATCGAGATGATCCTGGGTCAGATTGGTAAAGACCGCGACATCAAAAGTGAGTCCATCTGCGCGGTGCTGTTCCAGGGCATGGGATGACACCTCCATGACCAGGGCATTGGCACCGTGGTGCCGGAATTCAGCCAACATCCGCATCAATTCCAAGGATTCCGGCGTAGTATGGGTTGCCTCAAAACGCAAGGTGTCAGCCAACCGATAATCAACGGTTCCAAAAACTGCCGGGGCGTAGCCCGCGTTATTGAGGATTGCTTCGACCAGATAGGTGATGGTGGTTTTGCCGTTAGTTCCGGTGACCCCGATTACCGGAATCCCCTTGCTCGGATAGCCATAATAATGGGCAGCAGCCTGAGCCATGACACGACGGACGTTAGCAACCTGAACAAAGCAGCAATCAGCAGCCCGCTCCACCCCGGCAAAAGAGTCGGCAATAATCGCAACAGCACCTGCTGCAATGGCCTGAGGAATATAACTGCGGCCGTCAACTTTAGTGCCCGGCAGGGCGAAAAAGGCAGCGCCTGCGCTCACCTGGCGTGAATCACACACCAGTGCGCAAATATCCACCGCCGTTGAGCCCTCAACGGCAACTGGATTGATGGCACCTATCAATTCACGCAACTGCATCAATACATCCTCCGCAGATTAAACATCAGGCGCCAAAACGCACCCAGGCTTCCTTGTCGTAAGGGATCGACTCCCCTGCATGGGGGTACTGCTCAACCGCCCGACCACTCCCAGTCAACTTCAGATTCAGCCCCTGCTGTTCCATGGTCTGCATCACCTGACGATAACTCATGCCTCTAAAATCGGGCATAACCAGACCATCATCCGAAGTTCTGAGCGGCAACAGAGCCGCCAGATCAGGTAACGGCTCATCAATCACGGGAGCACCGGGCAAAGCTGCTGTCTGACTATGTGGCAAAATATTCAAATGATTTAACGCTTGTACCGCTACCCGGGAAAAAACCGGCGCGGCAACCTGTCCACCGTAGACTGTCCCCTGTGGTTCATCGACGGTCACGGCAATGACCATTGCCGGATTTTCTGCCGGCACAAAACCGATAAAAGAAGCAATCCGTTTATCGATAGAGTAACCTCCGGTTACGGTATCAACCTTCTGAGCCGTTCCGGTTTTTCCTGCAACCTGAAAACCCGGAACCGCACCTCTGACTCCAGTACCTCCAGGTTCAGTTACAGCAACCATCATCTGGCGTACCTGTGCCGCTGTCTTTTCTGAAATCACCCGATGACGCACTTCCGGCAGGCGCCGCTGGACTATCTGGTGATCGGCATCACTAACCGTCTCTACCAGATAAGGCTCCATCAACAGCCCACCATTAGCGATAACGGCCATCGCCGCGGCCATCTGAATGGCAGTAACGCTGATGCCCTGACCAAAAGAAATTGCCGCAAGGTCAATTTCAAACCAGCGCGATGAAGGACGAATCAGCCCACTGACCTCACCGGGGAAATCGACACCGGTTTTGGAACCAAAGCCAAACGACTTCAGGTAGCGATAATAGCGATCGCGCTCGAGTTCTTTACCGAGCTTGACAAAACCGATATTACTGCTGAATTTTAATATCTCCCGAAGGGTCAGCTCGCCAAATTTGCGGTGATCACGGACCACGCTGCCGCCAACCGAATAACGTCCCTGTTCACAGTAAACGGTCTGCTCGGGGGTCATCAGCCCTTCTTCAAGAACCCCGGCAAGCAAAAAGGGCTTGAAAGTTGAGCCGGGTTCATAGACGTCGCAAATGGCCCGGTTGCGGCGCTCATCTGCTTTGTAACGACCGGCCAGATTGGGATTGAAATCGGGCCAGCTGGCCAACGCCAGAATCCGACCACTGGCTGGTTCAAGCATCACCAGAGTGCCGCCAATAGCTTCACTTTCGCGCACCACCCGCGCCAGTTCTTTCTCGGCGATATACTGCAATGAGCGATCAAGGGTCAGTTGCAGATTATGCCCACTGGCGCCACCCTGGATTGGTGCTTCGGCGCTTGCCAGACCACGGCCACGGGCATCCTTGGTCGATATCAGCAGCTCCGATTCCCCCTGCAACAAACGATCATATTCCAGCTCAACCCCTTCAAGTCCCCGTGGATCAAGACCGGTAAAGCCAACTATATGAGCCCCTATCGCTGACTGGGGATAATAGCGCTTACGTTCGCTGACAAAAGCCAAACCGGGAATTTTGAGCTGGCGCACGGCACTGGCCACCTCAGGGTCCATCATCCGCTGGATCCAGACGAAACGGCGACCTTCAGCAGAGAGGGCTTTAATTAGATCGGACTGGGAAGCTTCCAACAGGGGCGCAAGTTTTTTTGCTGTGGCCGCCGGATCCTGAATTATCACCGGATCAGCGTAGAGGGAATCGACCTCAAGACTCAGGGCTAAAGGACTACCGTTACGATCGACAATGGACCCCCGGCGTGGGGCAAGCTTGATCACATGATGACGTTGCTGGTCGGCTCGAGCCTGCAACTCAGGGGCTTCAACAACCTGCAATTGATATGCGCGCAGAGCAATAACACCAAAAGCCAGAATGAACAGCACTCCAAAAATCCGGATGCGTATCTGTCCTGTCTCGTGTGCCATAGCCGGCATTACTCCACTCTAACGATCTGGCCTGGGGCCGGATCGCGCAAGCCCAATTCATTTCTTGCCAGGGCTTCGATGCGCTCATCCCGCGAGAGGAAAGCCACCTCAAGAGAAAGCTCTTTGACCTGCTGGTTTTGTACCCGCAGATCCCGCTCGAGCCGTGAAATCTCGTATTCGAGACTGATGGCATGGATCCGCGACCAGACAAATAACAGCGATAACAGCGACATCAACACAATGACCACCAACATGGGACTTAAACGTGGCCGGGTCAGGGTAAAACCACTGATTTTAAGGCGGGTCTGAGAAATCGCTTGTGACATGGCTAACCTCTTGGCTGACAGCGTTTAACCGCACGCAAAATAGCGCTGCGCGAGCGTTGGTTCATTTCTATTTCAGCAGCCGTCGCCTTAATTCCCTTACGCGTTAACAGTACGACGTCAGGCTGATGCCGGCACTGACACACCGGCAACCGCGGTGGACAGATACACTCTTGTGCGCGGGCACGAAACAACTGCTTGACAATGCGATCTTCAAGCGAATGAAAACTGATCACGACCAGTCGTCCCTCGGGGTTGAGCAAGTCGATAGCGGCATCCACGCCGCGCTTGACCTGACCAAGTTCGTCATTCACATAAATCCGTAACGCCTGAAACACCCTGGTCGCCGGATGAATACGATCAGGGCGGTGACCACCGGGCACGGCATCACGTACCAGATCTGCCAATTGGGTGGTGGTGGTAATTTCCACCTGTTGTCGCTGGGCAACAATCCTGGCGGCGATCCGGCGGCTGTAACGCTCTTCACCAAAATCAAAGAACAATTGGCGTAACGGCGCCTCTTCGAACTGATTGACAACCTCAGCGGCAGTCATCCCGACCTCGGGGTTCATGCGCATATCCAGTGGGGCTTCATATCTGAACGAAAAGCCCCGCTCGGGGGTATCGAGCTGATGGGAGGACACCCCCAGATCAAGAAGCATTCCATCCAGACCAGCAATCCCCAGTTGCGCTAACAAGGTCGCCGCCTGATCAAACTCGGCATGATGGAGGCTGACACGGTCGCCGTAGGGAGCCAGGATCTGCGCTGCATTAGCCAGGGCGGCGGGGTCGCGGTCAACACCGATCAAACGACTGGCCGGCGTTCTGTCAAGGATCAACTGTGCGTGCCCGGCACCGCCCAGAGTACCGTCAAGAAAGATGCCCCCCGGTTGCAGGTCAAGCCAATGGATGACTTCTTCCGGCAATACCGGTAAGTGAGAATAATTCGCTACCGGCATCAGAAACCCAGATCCGCTTGCCCCTGCGCATCGTCGTTAAGCAACGCTTCCGACTCGGCTACAACCAAAGCATGGGCCTGCTGACTCCAGATCTCAATTTTCTCGAACATCCCGATCACCACAGCTTCTTTGTCAAGACCGGCATGCTCACGCAAGGCCTGGGGGATCTGAATACGCCCCTGAGCATTAAAGTGACATTCACGTGCCGGTGCGATCCGGTTGCGCAGATTTGCCTCCCGCATCGGCCCCGGTGCCATGGCGAAAACCTTGGCACAGATATCATCCCAGCGTTTGTGCGGATAGGCGACCAGGCCGTTTTTATAACGTGTCACTACCAGGCCATCACTATCGTAGTCCTGGCGCAGTTCGTCCCGAAACGGAGCCGGAACACTGACCCGCCCTTTGAGATCGATACTGACATTAAACTCGCCGGAAAACTTCACATGACACCTCTTGACACTATTTGACACCAGGTTTAGAAAATATAGCGGTGGCATCTACAAGAGTCAAGGGAAAATCTGTATACAGCGGGCTAAAGGAAAAAAGAAAAGTATTGCTAAGACAAGGACTTGGAGCAACCGTGCGGCTATAGCCCCGATCAGGGAGAGAACTAGCTAATTTCTATGGACTATTGGGTTATCAGGAGGGTTCCTCTGGGGGCGGCATGATAAAAATTTCAATCTCTTCTATTCTTCTTTCTTCCATGCGTCTGACGCGAAAGCGTATCCCCCCCTCGTCAAAGGTGTCTCCTTCGGCGGGAATGTTGCCGCTGAGCTGAAAAATATGGCCGGCCAGGGTGGTGACCTGTTCCTCCGGAAGTTCAAGGCCCAGGCGCTTGTTAACTTCACGCAGAGGCATGGCAGCATCAATCAGGTAATGACCAAGGGCCAACTCCCTGAATTCTACTTCGGCAATATCATATTCATCGTTGATATCACCGACGACCTCTTCAACGACATCCTCAAGGGTGACGATCCCCTCCATGCCACCATATTCATCAACAACGATGGCCAAATGTTCGCGCTTCTTTAAAAAGTTCTGCAGCAGGACCCCAATCCGTTTTGACTCGGGGACATAGTAGGGTTTGCGACAGGCATTCTCAATGGAGAAATCAGCCGGGCTCTGGTTATATGCCAGAACATTTTTTGAATGCAGCACCCCGACAATGTTATCAAGGTTCTCGTGATACACCGGAAAACGGGAATGTCGCGCCTGCCGTACCGCCTCCAGAACTTCTTCAAACGATGCCCTTGCATCGATACCAACAACTTCTGTGCGCGGAATCATGACATCACGCACCCGGGTTTCGGACAATTCAAAGATACCGTGCAGCATCCGCCGCTGCTCGGCGGCGACAACACCCGACTCTTCGCCCGCTTCAATTAACGCCTTGATGCCATCCTCTGACACATAGAGTCCTTCGGCCTGGTGCTTGCGCAAAAAACTGGTCAACAACCTGGACACCCCCGCTACCAAACGAATGACCGGTGCCAGGATAAACAAAAACCCCCGCATCGGCCGCAGCACGATCAGAGAAAATCTCTCCGGGTACTGTGCCGCCAGGGTTTTGGGACAGACCTCAGAAAAAATCAACAGAATCGGGGTCAGGATGAGGATGGTCAGCCATTCCCCCTGTTCACCAAAGAGCCCGACAAACAATCCGGCAGCAATAACCGACGAAGCGATGTTGACCAGGTTGTTGCCAACCAGCACACCACTCAAGGTCCGATCGGGATTATCAACAAGCTCGGCCAGTTTATCTGCGCCCGGATGATTCTTCTGTTGTAGCAGCCGCAGGCGTAAGCGATCGAGCGAGGTAAAAGCAGTTTCGGAGCCGGAAAAGAAGCCGGACAGCAGCAACAAAAAAAACAGCGCCAGAATGCGCCAGGTTGTTTCATCCATCAACAATATATCCTCTATTTATGCATTGTAGCGCTACTCACTCGTGCCGACAGGAGAAGTTCTTGCATTAGTTTAGTTGAATCCGCATGATATGGATGAAATAACAACATCCAGGGACTATTTACAAGGATAAAATCATGACCACCGCTCTCTCCGACCAGATTCGTGATCACCATAAGCATCTGTCTGAACAACTGCATTTTCACAATTACCGATATCACACTCTGGACACTCCCGTCATCAGTGATGCCGAATACGACCAGCTCATGCAACAGCTACTACAACTAGAGAGCACATACCCAACCCTGATTACCCCGACATCACCATCCCAACGCGTTGGAAGCACTCCCTTGGACAAGTTTGCTCCGGCCGTTCACGGCGAACCCATGTTATCTCTGGAAAATGCCTTCAACAGTGATGATCTGGTTGCTTTTGATGTACGGATTAAACGTTTTTTAGCTACCACGGCGGAAATAGAATATTTGTGCGAACCAAAACTTGATGGGGTGGCCGTTGCCCTGACCTACGAAAACGGCATATTAATCCGCGCTGCCACCCGGGGCGACGGCACCACCGGCGAAGACATTTCTCAGAATGTCCGCACCATCAGAAGCGTTCCGCTCCAACTGCACCAGGACTTTCCTGAACTGGTTGAGGTGCGGGGAGAAATCTATATCGATCTTGCCGACTTTCGCCGGCTCAATCAACTCCGCCGCGATGCAGGGGAGATTCCTTTTGCTAACCCCCGCAATCTGGCCGCCGGCAGTCTGCGGCAACTTGACCCTCGCTTGACGGCGGAACGACCATTAAAAATCAGCTGTTATGGAATCGGCAAGTTGATTGGCCAGGCACCACAAACCCATCAGCAATTGCTTGATGATTTAACCCGCTGGGGGCTACAGGTCAATCTAGCTGAGACCCGCTGCGTTGCAACTATCAATGCGGTAATAAGTCGCTACCAGCAATTGCTTGAACGCCGCGAGCAGCTTGAGTACGAAATCGACGGCATGGTGGTCAAGGTCAATCGCCGCGACCTGCAAGAGGAACTCGGGGTAAAAAGCCGGACCCCACGCTGGGCCATTGCCTGCAAATTCCCCCCCCGTCAGGCCGAAACTGTCCTTGCATCTGTCCGACTGCAGGTCGGTCGAACCGGCGCTGTTACCCCCGTCGCCAACCTTATCCCGGTCAATGTCGGCGGGGTCAACGTCTCCAGCGCCAGCCTGCACAACTGGGACGAAATTGAACGCCTTGATGCCTATATTGGCGATACTGTTATTGTTGAGCGTGCCGGTGATGTCATCCCTGCAGTGGTGCGGGTGGTCAAAGAAAAACGGACGGGCACTGAGCAGATCATACCACGACCAACCCACTGCCCCGTGTGTAGCTCGCCCCTGGTTCAGGAAGATGACGAGGTGGTGCCGCGCTGTCAGGGGATCAACTGTCCTGCGCGCCTGAAGGAGTCCCTGAAGCACTTCTGTTCGCGTGGCGGGATGGATATTCAGGGAATGGGGGACCGCTATATCGATCAGCTGCTGCGCCTGCAACTACTCACCAGCATTGCCGATCTGTATCGCCTCAAAAGGGAGGATCTTTTCCAGTTTGAACGTATGGGGGACAAACTTGCCGGGAATCTGTTGGCGGCGATTGAGGGCAGCAAAAACCGCCCTCTGGCCAACCTGATCTACGCTCTGGGGATCCGCCATGTCGGCAGCCACACGGCGCGGTTGCTGGCGCAACAGTTTGGCAGTCTCGACCATCTTGCCGCTGCAACCCATGAAACCCTCATTGCTATCCATGAAGTCGGCCCCCAGGTTGCCGGCAGCATTGTCAATTTTTTTACTGCGGAAAAAAACCGTGCCCTGCTAACTGATTTAACCGAACTGGGTGTCGCGCCGCCCGGCGAAAATCGTCAGCCCGCCGGAAAGCTCCTCGAAGGGAAAACCATCGTCCTTACCGGCAGCCTGGAACGCTTCACCCGCAAGGAAGGGGAAGATCTGATCATGCAACAGGGGGGACGCGCCAGCGGTTCAGTCAGCAATAAAACCGACTATGTCGTTTTTGGGCCCGGCGCCGGTAGCAAACTGGACAAGGCCAGAGCATTGGGTATTACCGTGTTAACCGAGGAGGAATTTCTGGCCCTGATCACAACAGGAGAAAACCCATGACCATTGTCAGTGCAAAAGTGCGAATCAGCGGCCGCGTACAGGGGGTCTGGTTTCGTCAAAGCACCAAGGAAAAAGCTATTGAATTGGGCGTCACCGGGTGGTGCCGCAACTGTGCCGATGGTAGTGTTGAAGCGGTTTTTCAGGGAAAGAAGAAGGCTGTTCAGAGTATCATCGACTGGTGTCATGAAGGGCCCAAGATGGCACGGGTTGACCATGTTGATAGCGAATGGCTTGATGCTGTTGCCGGCTTTAATAACTTTGAGGTTCGTGCATAAAGCGCTAATCCTTCTTTCGCAAAAAAGGTATTACCATGACACACCTACTTAATCCGCGCAGAGTAGACACTTGGCGGAACATCATCCAGTGCGGATTTTTCCTCTGGATATTATACCTCGGGGTTCGTTTTGGAGTGTTTGTCCGTCATTTTGAAACAGCTGGCGCAACCCCTTTTGTTTCACGTCCTCCAGGAATTGAAGGGTTTCTGCCAATTGGGGCGTTAATGAGCCTGAAACACTGGGTGATAAACGGTCTGGTAGATGCGATTCACCCTGCAGCACTGGTTCTCTTTATTACTTTCATGGGGATGAGCCTGCTGGCAAAAAAATCATTCTGTTCCTGGTTGTGTCCGGTTGGTACTCTTTCGGAGGGCCTGTGGAAAACCAGCCGGCACTTTTGGGGGCGGAATTTTCAGATCTGGAGCTGGCTTGATGTTCCCTTACGTGGGCTGAAATACCTGTTATTTTTCTTTTTCGCCAAAACCATCCTTTACGATATGCCGGCACAGGCAATCAGCAGCTTTATGCGAGCCCCTTACTGGGCCGCCAGTGATGTCAAGATGCTTTATTTTTTTAAACAGATGTCCGTTACTGCGATCGTCATCATCCTCGTTCTTTGCGTTTTGTCCCTGATTTACAAAAATTTCTGGTGCCGTTATCTCTGTCCCTACGGCGCCCTGTTGGGACTACTAAGCATGATCAGTCCGATGAAAATCAGACGGGATGAAACTCAATGTAACATGTGCACCAAATGCGCCCGACATTGCCCCTCGTCCCTACCGGTACACCGAAAAAAAACCATCCACAGTCCCGAATGTATCGGTTGTGTCAGTTGCGTCGAAAACTGCCACAGAAACGCTCTGGCCATGACCTTGCCACGGCTGAATCAACCCCTGCCACGATGGGTATTCCCTTTGTTGGTTATGGGGGTCTATGCTGGAGGAGTCACATTCGGCATGATCACTGGAAACTGGCAAACATCATTGACCTATCAGGATTACGAGGTTCTGATACCGCTGATTAACAGAATTGGACATTGAGAGGAAATAGTTAACAGGGAAAGAGTATCAATAACAATATTCTTTTTCCTGAAGCACTGATCTTCCGCTATGGTCAGATTTTCGTGCGATCGCCACTTTGAAGATAGGCACCGATAGGGGTGGGGCGGTCAGGTTTTAGCGACACCGTATAGACGTTGTGGTACGCGGGCCTGTTTGTCAGAGGATGTTAAAGAAAGCCGCTATACGCAATAGAATCTGGTCCAGTGTCGTCAAAAACTGCGTGAAGCAGAGTAAAAACTCCGATTTTGATTTCCGGAACATATCTCTACTGGCTGGTCAGTTTGATTTCTATCCGCCGGTTCTTCTGATAGGCTTCCGGCGTATCTGCAGGGTCAAGGGGGTGGAATTTGCTGAATCCGGCAGCCGCCATATGCTGTTCGGGTACACCTTTTGACGCCAGATATTGAACAACAGAAAGAGCACGGGCAGTCGACAGCTCCCAGTTGGAGGTAAATGCTGCATTGCGGATCGGAACCCGATCGGTATGACCGTCAATTCGTAAAATCCAGTTGAGATCGGCCGGGATGTCCTGGGCGATCTGCAACAAGGTATCAGCAAGAGCATCAAGATGCTCCCCGCCAACTTCCCCAAGATCCGCAGATCCTGATTCAAACAGAATCCCTGCCTGGAGAACGAAACGATCCCCCTGAATCTGAATCTCCGGGCGATCACCCAACGTCTGTTGCAGTTGCGCAAAAAACTCCGACCGGTACTTCTCCAGCTCACTTACTTTGCGGGCCAGCGCGATGTTCAGTTGCTTGCCCAGTTCGGCGATCCTTTCGTCCTGCTCTTCTTTTTCACTATCCGCCAGGGCCAGCGCGTTGCTGATCTGCCTGAGTTGCGCCTGTAGCCGCGTGATCTGATCGGTCAACAGCGACACCTCTGCACGGGCATCCGCAGTCAACTGGCGTTCACCAGCCAGAGCCTCCCTTTGGGAATCGAGCACGGCAGTCAATGCCTGAATCCGGATATCCTGCTGTTCGATCTGCCGCTGCGCCAGCACCGTAGTTTCAGTCTGATCCGCCAGTTCACTTTCCAGCGCTTTTGAACGATCACGCAAGGTGACAATACGTTCATCCTTGTCGGTCATTGCCACCGCCAATTCAGTCACTCGCTGTTCGAGCTGGTCTCTGACCTGACGGAGCGCATTGATGTCCTCCTGGAGGCTTGACATCTGCAGCATCTGCTCCTCGATCTGCGCAGCATCCTGCCGGGCCCTGGCCTCGAAATCACCGACCTGGCTTTGTAACATTTCCTTAGCGCTCGTAAGCCCACTGACCATGTCTGTCAACTGGCTGACATCCCTGGACAAGTCGGCACTTTTTTCCTTTTCGAGGCCGAGCAATTCAGTCAACTCATTGATCTGGCCATGCAGGGTCGTCAGTTCCTGCTTTTGCCCGAAGAGGGTTTCGCTGAGCATGAATTGCGCCAGGGTAAAAATCATCAGGACAAAAATCACCACCATCAGCAGAGCGGACAAGACATCGACAAAACCCGGCCAGGCCGATATATAGCTGGAGGATCTACGCGATTTGGATCTCATGCCCGTCTCCCGTCAGGACGCATCGTTAGTGGTTTTCTCTGGAGTTTTATTCTGTTGATCGAGGATGCGTAGCAGTAACTGGTTGCCTGTTTCCACCTGGGCAATCAACAGCCTGAGATTCTCTTCGGATGACGGTTGGGGTTTGACCCTCTGGCCGGTATTTTTTCCTGGACCCTCGTCGACCTCAACCAGATGGGTTACGCCGGTCAACCATTCTTCCATCTCGTTAAAAAAGCGATTCTGGGCATGTCCGGCCTGAATATCAACAAATCCCAGCACCAGGGATCCACCTAAACCGAAGAGCGATGAGCTGAAAGCGGTTCCCATCCCCTGCAGAGGTTTTTCAAGCCCTTCTTTGAGGCTGGAAAAAACCTGGACAAAATCCTGCGAACCGACATCGAGGCCATGAATCACCTGGCCGACGGTGCTGATGGTCTGCAACAATCCCCAGAAGGTTCCCAACAGGCCCAGAAAAACCAGCAGACTGATCATATAACGGGAAATTTCGCGGGACTCATCCAGATGGCCGCGAATTCCATCCAGCACCGTTGTCAAAGCCAGGGCAGACAACCGAAACTTGTCGCGATGAATCTGCTCAAGATGTTTGGACAGAGGCGCCAGCAGAACCGGTGGATCGGCCATGGAAAGTCCGGGACGTCCGGTACGAAAAATCTTGATCCAGCGAATCTCCGGCTCCAGTCGCAATATCTGGTAAATATTGATACCGATCCCGATACAAAGAGCAGCAACAATCAGGGAGTTGAATCCCCAGTTCGTCATAAAGGCCGCTTGCAGCGAAGGCCACAAAAAGACGCAAACGCCGGTGACAATTGCCAAATAGATGATCGTCAGGTAGAGATAATGGCGCGGATTGGTCATGTCTGGCCAGCCTCCTTGAATGGACTTGGGTCAAACTGATAAGCGACGCTGTTTCCACAGCGTTAAAGCCTTCAAAAGACAACAGCTACGAGCATAACTCAGCTGAAGTGAGGTGACAAACGTTTATCTGGCTGAACGCCGGACGAGGAGCTGTTGCCTTTCGTGAGAAGCAGCGATGGGAGGGGCCGCGACGCGGGACCTTGCTGTTGGTGTTGATTTAATCAATTGTGCGGGCACCGGGCGTCTGCCCCTCACCCTTATGGTTTAACTGGAACATTCTTCATCCCCTTTCCACCTCTTGTTACGCAACGCCAGGGATTCTCGATAGACATCACTGCCGGCAACGCCATGATCGCGCGCCACCTGCTTGACAATCTCTTTCCAGCTCAGATCTGTGGTCTGACGCAGATGCTGCAACTGTTCACAAATGGTCATTTCCGGCAGGGCCGGCGGGGCAGGTGCGATCATGACAACCAGCTCCCCCTTGACACGATCCCGCCCGGAAAAGCTGATCAGGGCCTCTTGTGCCGTTCCGATAAAGAGCTCTTCGTGACGCTTGGTCAATTCACGAGCGATACCAACTTGACAATTACCACCACTGATTTCAACAATATCAGTCAGGGCTGCCAGGAGTCGGTGGGGAGCTTCGTACACCACCTGGGTTGCGGTATCTGCGCAGCAGCGCTCAAGCACCATGCGCCGGGCCTGGGCCTTGGCGGGCAGAAAACCGAGAAAGCGAAACCCTTCCGTCGGTAATCCGGCAATGGATAATCCGGCGATCACTGCAGACGGTCCGGGTACGCAGACAACCGGAATCTTTTCAAGATGACAGCGCTGCACCAGCTGATAACCGGGGTCGGCAATACAGGGGGTACCGGCATCACTGATCAGGGCGATATTTTCACCCTCTTTAAGACGCGCCAACAGCTGTTCAGCCCGCCCTTTTTCGTTATGATCGTGATACGAGATCAATCTTGTAGCAATACCGTAGTGATTCAGCAATTTGCGGCTATGGCGGGTATCTTCAGCAGCGATCAAGGTCACCTCCCCCAGCATCCGCACTGCCCGATAGGTCATGTCTTCGAGATTGCCTATGGGCGTAGCTACTACATACAAGGTTCCGCTCACGGCAACTGCTCCAATTGACTCAGCCACAGGGTTGCCGACACATCGCTCGGCATGCGCCAATCACCCCGAGGTGACAACGCTACAGTGCCGACTTTGGGACCATCGGGCAAACACGAACGCTTGAACTGCTGACTGAAAAAGCGCCGGTAGAACTGCTTTAACCAGTCCCGCAACTGGGTAGGCGGGTAGTCTTCAGCAAAGACCTGTGCGGCCAACATCAGCACCTTCTGCGGGGGGTAGTGCATCCTTACCACCTGGTAAAGAAAGAAATCGTGCACCAGGTAGGGGCCAATCACCTGTTCTGTCAACTGCTCAATTTCACCGTCTGCGGTCGGCGGCAGCAGCTCCGGGGAAATCGGGGTGGCGCAAACATCGTGCAACACGGTCGAGGTTTCACCACTGAATTCCTCATCGGCACACCATTGCACCAGATAGCGTACCAGGGTCTTAGGCACGCCGCTGTTGACCGCATACATCGACATGTGGTCACCGTTATAGGTACACCAGCCCAACGCCAGTTCCGACAGATCGCCGGTCCCGATAACCATGCCGGAAACCTGATTGGCGACATCCATCAGAATCTGGGTACGTTCCCGCGCCTGGCTGTTTTCATAGGTCACATCATAAATTTTTGGGTTATGGCCGATATCATCAAAATGCTGCTCCACGGCTGCATGAATCGGAATCACCCGCAGCGCTACGCCCAACTGTGCAGCGAGTTTTTCGGCATTATTGCGGGTCCGACTGGTGGTTCCAAAGCCGGGCATGGTGACCGCCACAATTCCTTCGCGCGCCAAACCGGCAAGATCATAGGCCTTAACCGCCACCAACAGCGCCAGGGTGGAATCAAGGCCGCCGGAGAGACCGACAACAACCGCCTTGGAACCGGTATGGCGCAGGCGTCTGACCAACCCACTGGTCTGGATCTGAAAAATCTCGTGACAGCGTTCCTTGCGCTCGGCAGCATCAGGCGGAACAAAAGGAGTTCGAGTCAACGGCCGTAACAACCCGGAGATGGCGCGCCGCGGCAGGGGGAAAGGAATCACTCGGGAAGGGTCAGCGGGAGCACTTTCGGCAAAGGGACGATTACGCTGACGCTCGCTTTGCATGCGGGCAAGATCTACATCGGCAATCGTCAGTTGACTTGAAAACGAAAAGCGCTCTGTCTCGGCAAAAATCTGGCCGTTTTCTGCGATCAGGGAGTGCCCAGGGAAAACCAGATCAGTACTTGATTCGCCCGGCCCTGAACCGGCGTAGACATAGGCGGCCAGACAACGTGCCGACTGCGAGACCACCAGATTGCGGCGGTACTCATATTTACCGAGAATTTCCGGACTCGCAGACAGATTCAGCAATAAGCTGGCGCCGGCCAGCGCCTGTGAACCGCTGGGTGGCTGTACCGCCCACAAATCTTCGCACAGCTCAATACCGACCATTATCTGCGGATCATCCGCCGCAGCAAACAGCAGATCGCTACCAAAGGGAATATCAACACCACCCAGGGTGACGGTTGAACAATTGGTATCACGCGCCGAAGAGAACCAGCGCTGCTCGTAAAACTCTCCGGTGTTGGGTAGATGGGTCTTGGGCACCAGACCATGAATAATGCCACCACTGATCAGTGCAGCACAATTCAACAAACGCCCTGAAACCGTCACCGGCAGCCCCACCACCAGGGCAATATCTGTGGTTGCCGTCCATTTCTCCAGAGTAAACAGCACGTCAACCACTCGATGTTGTAACATCTCTTGGAAGAACAGGTCACCACAACTGTATCCAGTCAGACAGAGTTCGGGAAAAACCACCAGGGAGCAGGATTGTTCAACGGCACGCTGGGCAAGGTGACAGATTTCGACAAGATTCGCATCCGGATCAGCCAGATGGAGTTGCGGCGTTGCCGCCGCCACCCGAACAAACCCGTAGAAACGTGGATCTATTGCCGTGGTATTTATTTTATTGGTCATTGACGAGGCCTCCTTAGTAAAAAACTTCAGCCGCTCAGATTAAAGGCATTCTGGATATGATTGATTTCCGGCGTCTGCCCGGGACGCACCAGAATGGCTATCACATCAAAGCGCGGATGATGGCGTGAAGCTCCCGGCTTTTTTAGATACCACTGGGCGCTACGTATCAGCTGTCGCTGCTTATGGGCACCAACCGCATCCTGCGGCAATCCAAACAGGGTACTGCGACGGGTTTTTACTTCAACAAAAATCAGATCTTGGCGTTTTTTTGCAATGATATCGATTTCCCCCAAGGGGCAGCGAAAATTTCGCTCAAGTAAAGTATACCCCTGTTCACGCAAATAGGCAGCGGCCAAATCTTCACCATAGGCTCCCAGAGCCAGACGCTGCTCTGTCACTTAAGATGTTCCTTGACGCCGGCGAAGGTTCTGCGATGAAGAGTAGATGGCCCAAACTCTGCGATGGCCGTCCGGTGCTGCAGCGTTCCGTAACCTTTATGGGAAGCGAAGCCGTAGGTGGGCAACTGACGATGGAAACTGAGCATGATCCGATCACGAATAACTTTAGCAACCACTGAGGCGGCGGCAATAGAAAGGGAGCGACTGTCGCCCTGTTTGATACATTGTTGTGAAAGATTTAAAGGAACAGCAGAGATACCATCGATCAGTAAATGATCTGGAACCTGGGACAGACGGCCTACCGCACGGGTCATGGCCAGCAGGGTAGCCTGGAGGATATTCAGACGATCAATTTCTACGGTGGAAGCGACACCAATACCAACAGCGCGCGCCTGTTGGCAAATCTTTGGATAGAGAATCTGGCGCCGGCGTTCACTTAGCTTTTTGGAATCGGTCAAGCCGGGCAGGGAAAAGAGTTCGGGCAGAATGACCGCAGCAGCGACAACCGGACCGGCCAGGGGACCGCGTCCGGCCTCATCAATCCCGGCTACGGACTGAAAACCACGCTGCCGAGCCTGTTCCTCAAACTCCAGAAACGTTAGAGGTGGGGAGTCAAACAAACTTAAAGGTGTCATTCTAGTCGCCACCTTCATTAAAAAAGCCCCCAGTTTGAATGCTGGAGGCTTCTTGTGCTGTTAAGCAGGGATTAAGCGGTACGCTTTTCGGCAATCCGGGCAGCCTTACCACGCAGGTTGCGCAGGTAGTACAATTTGGCGCGACGGACTTTACCAACCCGGACCAGATCAACCCTCTCAATACTTGGTGAATGGAGCGGGAAAATTCTTTCGACGCCGACACTGCCCGAGATCTTACGCACCGTGTATGAGGAACCAAGTCCGCTGTTGACGCGCTTGATGCAGATTCCTTCAAAAACCTGAATCCGCTGCTTGTCACCTTCAGTGATTTTCACGTGAACCTTGAGGGTATCACCCGCCTTAAAATGGGGGACATCCTTGCGGAGTTGTTCTTGTTCTAATCTATCGATGATGTTCATGCCTTATCCTCCTGAATAATGATCCAACCTTGTCTTTCGACAGTATTTATTTATTAAGACCTGTCAGTTTTACTATCTAATGCCTTAAGTATCCGGCGATCGTCAGCACTGAGGTCGGCCTTTTCCAGCAAATCGGGACGGCGCTGCAGGGTGCGGAACAACTGCTGCTCGCGGCGCCAGGCGTTGATCCGCCCGTGATCACCTGAAAGCAGTAGATCCGGCACGGCAACACCATTAAAAATCGGGGGTCTGGTATACTGGGGGTACTCCAGCAAACCATCGCTAAAAGAGTCGCTCGTCACGCTATCTGCTGAGCCGAGAACTCCAGGCAGATGACGGGCAATGGCATCGATCATCACCAGAGCCGGCAACTCGCCACCGGTCAATACAAAGTCACCAATGGAAAACTCTTCATCCACCAGGGTCGTACGAACCCGTTCATCAAACCCGGCATAACGTCCGCAGAGAAAGATGATCCCCTCTTCGGTCGCTAATCGCTGCGCGTGCTGCTGCCGAAAGGGAGCGCCCTGAGGCGACATCAGCAACACCTTGGCAGCCGGGGTACGGTGCTTCAGTTCAGTGACGGCGCGATACAAAGGCTCGGGTTTGAGCACCATCCCGTCGCCACCACCATATGGCGCATCATCGCAGGCCAGGTGTTTACCTTCGGCCCAGTTACGCAGGTTGTGGGTTTCAACCTCAATTAGCCCCTGCTTTAGTGCACGACCGAGAATACTCTCGTGCAGGGGTGAATCGAGCATTTCCGGAAACAGGGTGACCACATGAAAAATCATTCTTGTTCCGGCACCAGCCCTGCAGGCAGATCGACCTCGACAATCCTCTGCTCCAGGTCAATCGCTACAATAAATTCTTTAACTGCCGGGATCAGCACTTCGCCGTATCTCCCCTCGACCACGTAGGTGTCATGAGCGGCGGTGGTAAACATTCTCACCAGACGGCCAAGGTCCCCATAATGGCGGTCAGTGACCTGCAATCCCGCCAGCTCTTCCCAGTAGTATTCATCATCATCTAGCTCGGGCAGTGCTGATTCCGGAATTTTCACCTTGCAGCCGACCAAAGATTCAGCCAGTTCGATCGTATCAAAACCCTTAAACCGCAATAACACCACCCCTTTGTGAGGGGTCTGCCGACAGACAGAGGCAACAACAGCACGGCCAATCGGTGTTTCCAGCTGCACCTCGGCAACTGTCAGCAGTACGGAAGGATCACCTGAGTGAGCTCGTACTTTGAGATCACCGCGCAGACCGTGGGTACCGACAACGTCAGCCACATGGAGCAGAACCCCTTGATCCTCCGGTTGTTGTTCGGAGTCGATCAACATCCCACCCCATCATCAGCAATGCCCGCCAGAATCAGGCTTGTGCCGCCGGCTGGGCTTTGAATTTTTCCCAGACACCGGAAAGACGTAACAATCTACGTACCGTATCTGTCGGCTGGGCACCCTTCTGCAACCACTCAAGGGCGCGATCTTCCTTGAAATCAACCAGAGAATTCTCCAGAAGCGGGTTATACTGCCCTAATGCTTCAATAAACCGACCATCCCGTGGGAAACGCTCATCGGCTACAACGACCCGATAAACTGGTTTTTTCTTGGCGCCACCGCGGGCGAGTCTGATTTTTACTGCCATGCTGTCTGTCCTCCTGGTGTTTCATATGAATTATTGGCGGTATACAAAGATAAAATGAAGACCTTATCCCGTTTGACTATTTAAAATGGAAGTTGACCACCGCGACCAAGCATTCCCTTGAGCCCTTTAGGACCCATTTTCTGCATCTTTTTCATCATTTTCTGTGCTTCAACAAAACGCTTTAACAGCTGATTAACGTCCTGAACCCGGGTACCGCTCCCTTTGGCAATGCGCAGGCGGCGTGAACCGTTCAAAATCCGATGATCCATCCGTTCACGTGCCGTCATTGAGCGAATGATGGCTTCAATCTTCTGAATTTCCTTTTCCGGCAACTGTCCACCCTGCGCCTGCTTCATCATCTTGCCGGCGCCGGGGATCATCTTTAACAGGGAATCCATCGACCCCATCTTTTTAACCATCTGCATCTGCTCAAGAAAGGTTTCAAGGGTGAACCCATCCTTACGCAGCTTGGCTTCCATGGCGGCGGCGTCATCTAATTCAACAGCGGCCTGAGCTTTTTCGATCAGGCTTAAGACGTCCCCCATACCAAGGATGCGTTGCGCCATCCGATCGGCGTGGAAAACCTCTAAAGCATCGAGCTTTTCCCCCATACCGACCAGCTTGACCGGCTTGCCGGTTACTGCCCGAATCGACAGGGCTGCACCACCGCGCGCGTCGCCATCCATCTTGGTCAGAATAACGCCGGTCAGGGGCAGTTGCTCATTGAAGCTCGCTGCCACTGTCACCGCATCTTGACCGGTCATGGCGTCAGCGACAAACAGGATTTCCTGCGGAGCCACCGCCTGAACAATCCCTTTGAGCTCACCCATCAACTCGGCATCAATATGGAGGCGACCAGCGGTGTCAAAAATGATCGTATCAAAACCGTTAAGCTCTGCATAACGATGGGCACGGGAACAGATATCAACCGGCTTGTCATCGACCGACGAGTCAAAAACCTCGATCCCCAACTGACGGCCCAGGGTTTGCAGCTGCTCAATAGCCGCCGGTCGGTAAACGTCGGCAGGCACCAGCAACGGATTACGTTTATCCCGCCGCAGTTTGAGTGCCAACTTGCCACAACTGGTTGTTTTACCTGCCCCCTGCAACCCGCAGAGCATCAACGAAACAGGAGGCTTGGCGGCCAGTTTCAGGGAATTATCTTCCCCATCACCCATCAGACGCGCCAGCTCTTCCCGAACAATTTTTATAACCTGTTGCGCCGGTGTCAGACTCTTAAGGACATCCTGTCCCGCTGCGCGCTCACTGACCGTGGCAATGAAATCCCTGACAACCCGGAAATTAACATCAGCCTCAAGCAGCACCAGGCGAATTTCGCGCATGGTTTCTTTGATCTGCTTTTCGGTTAACCGCCCGTGACCACGCAGTTTTTTAAAGACAGCATCAAGCTTGTCAGAGAGATTATCAAACATACAACCTATCGCTTCAACTCACAAAAGATTGAAAGTAAAATTTATCGTCCCCATTTGTCAAGACAAAACTCTGACGACATGACTTAGACAATCTGCCTATACTTGCCCGTTTCCAACACCCAGAGTTCGGCAATAGCAACTCCGGCACCCTCAAGTATCTCACTAATTCCGGCACGCTCAAGCGGGGCAAAACATAAGGCCAAACCACAATCTGCACTGAGTTGTCGTGGTGCTGGTATCAGAGCGAAAGCAATACCGGCCTCCTTTAATATTTTCTCAGCCTTAAGCACCCGGTGAACCGAATGAAAAACGGCAACACAATCAGCTTCTTTAACCACGGCACCTCTTCAAATTGATGGTTGACACCCCCCATCCGGTCGCGCATAGTGCCATGTTTGTAAAGTTGGTGCAAGAAACAATTGACAGCAACCGCCGGTCAATTGACAACTCTCTGAAGTGCACAGTAAGATTGAGTATTCTTCCAAAAAACTGAAGAAGGAATTCCGTTGCTATCCAACTACCAGGCACTACCACTGTTTATACTAGTTGCCATTGCTTTCGCCAGCAATCTTCCTCTGGGTTACCTCCGCGAAACCGCAACTAAGTATTCTCTGCGCTGGATCATTTACATCCATGCATCCATCCCGTTATTGGTCATTGTCCGTCAACTTTATGGCTTCAGCTGGCACTGGATCCCAGTCACCCTGGCCTTCGCTGCCGGAGGTCAATTTCTCGGTGGCTGGATGTGTCGACGGGCACAATCATGAACAACAGCAAGCGCCCTCGGCTTAAGCAAGCCCAAAGCGTTAACACCCTGCTCAAGGAAATGCTTGCTAAACCCGGACTTGGTGAACAAATTAACCGCCATCAGGCCTGGCTGGTATGGGATAAGATTGTCGGTAACCAGATAGCAGCGCGGGCCCGACCATTACGCTTACGCAAAGGGGTTCTGGAAATAGCAGTCGATCACCCGGTCTGGATGCAGCAATTGCAGATGATGAAAACCCAGATCCTTGCCAAGATCCAGGAACAGGTACCAAAGGCCGGCATTACCGACCTCTACCTACGCAAAGCCGGTCATGCTGCAACCACCGCCCCACCCATGACCACACCACAAAAATCTCCCCGCCTCGAGGAGGTCAAGCTCAGCGCCGCTGAGCGTTCCCACATTGATCACCTCGTCAAGGACATAGAGAACCCGGAACTGCAACAGGAACTACGCCGGTTTTTCAGCCTGCAGGCTAAGCTCCACAAAAAACGCGAAGGTTAACCCTCCACTCCGACATTGCGATACATCTGCTCAACCTCTTCGGTGTAACGGCGCTCGGCCTGACAGCCCACATAAAGAATCAGGGGCTTCTCGACCTGCAGTCCGGCACACCCTGCCTTAACCCCCTCAAGCAAAACCAACCGAGCGGCGCTGTCTGCAGTAGCGTGAACCATGCGCAAACGCTTTGGCTCGATTCCGGCCCGGGTCAAGGCGCCAAATAAAAGATGAAGCCTCTCGGTCAGATAAACCACCGCAAAACGGCCTTTCGGCTTTAACAACCAGCTTGCAGCGACCGCAAAATCTGCGATGTTACCGGCCAGCTCATGCCGTGCCAGAGCGCGCTCCTCATCGGGAGCGATTCGACCACTGGCCGCTGCCCGATACGGAGGGTTACTGACAACCAGATCCATGGTTGCACCTGGATAAAGCCCGCTCATCTGGCGAACGTCCCCTTCATAAATGCTGATTCGTTTTCCCAAACCATTGATTTCGATATTGTGCCGGGCCCGTTGAACCATTCCCGGTTGCAGCTCGAAACCACAAATTTTCTCGACGGCACTCAAATGCGCCAGCAACAGGGGCAGCACTCCATTCCCGGTTCCCAGGTCAGCAATCTGGCGGCATTTTTCCAGACCAACAAAGCGCGCCAGCAGAATGGCATCGATTGAGTAACGATGGCCGCGTTTTGCTTGCCACAGATGAAAGTTTCCGGGAATCAATTGATCAAGGGTGTCAGTTTTCTGATTCATCTATACAAAAAGCCAGCCTGAACAACATCAGGCTGGCTTGGAAAAGCAAAATTGTGGGTAACGCTAACTAATTCAGCTTAACGAATGTGGCACTCGGTACACTTGGTTGGTCCGGCAGCTTGTTCTTTGTGGCAGTCGATGCACATACCATGGAAAGCGTCTTTGTTGCTGGGCTTGCTGGTTTTGTTGTGACAGTCTTTACAGGAAACCATCTCACCGGTGTGATGACAGTCTTTACAACTAGCGCCTAATCCCGTATGGGCTTGGTGATCGTACGTCACATTTCCCATTTTAACTTCATAGACAACTTCTTTGGGGGGAGCGGCGACAGCATAGACAGCAAAACCAACGACCGCAAGAACAACTAACAACACAGCAATTTTCTTCATTTTTATTCCTCCTAGCAAGTTAATTCATTGACACAGGCAGTACACTCAAGTGCCTGCAAGATTAGAATAAAAAACCACAGATGTCAATCAAAAATTGTATACAATATGCACATTACTCCTCTAGCACAGCCCATCTGAGCGCAACTTTTCCTGCAATTTCTCCGATTTTTTTATAACCCCGGTGGCCATCTCCTGCTTGAACTCATCGAGTCTTCGTTCCAGCAGAGAATCGGTTGTCGCCAGCATACGCACGGCAAACAGGCCGGCGTTACGGGCCCCGGCAGGGCCTATCGCCATGGTAGCAACCGGAATACCGGCAGGCATCTGCACCATCGCTAACAGGGCATCCAAACCGCGCAGTGAGGTGGCATCAATGGGTACCGCAATCACCGGCAAGGTAGTTTCTGCGGCGACCACCCCGGCCAGATGAGCCGCGGCTCCGGCCCCGGCAATCAGCACCCGGATGCCACGCTCACGGGCACTACGTACATATTCAGCCGTCCGCTCGGGAGTACGATGGGCACTGGAAACAATCATCTCAAAGGGCACATCAAATTGTTTGAGCGCCTGTCCGGTTTCGGCCATGACTTCATAGTCGTTGTCGCTACCCATTAAAATACCCACCAACGGCTTTTTTTCACTCATTACTTTTCTCCTGCATTTGCTGCATGCTGTAATGCCCTGGCACCAATATCCCGACGCCAATGAACATTATCCCAATGAATTTTTTCAACCGCCTGATAGGCGTTACTGATTGCCTGAGCAACAGTGAATCCTAAACCGGTGACGCCAAGAACCCGGCCACCATGATTAACGATTTTCCCCTGATCCAGAGCGGTACCGGCGTGAAAGACCATGACGTCCTCCATGGTGGCGACATCTTCCAATCCTGAGATGGGCAAGCCCTTTACATAGTCTGCCGGGTAACCACCACTGGCCATGACCACACAAACCGCCGCTTTGTCGTGCCATTCAATGGTTTTTTTATCAAGAGTCCCCTCAGCACAGGCTTGAAGAATTGGCACAATATCTGATTTCATCCTCATCAACAGGGGTTGCGCCTCCGGGTCCCCAAAACGAGCGTTGTACTCCACCACCCGCGGATGACCATCCTTTATCATTAAACCGACGTAAAGAATCCCGCTGTAAGGACAGCCATCTTTGGCCATTCCGGCAATGGTCGGGCGGACAATGGTATCAACGATAACCTGATGAAGTTCCGGGGTCACCACCGGTGCCGGCGAGTAGGCACCCATCCCGCCGGTATTGGGCCCTTGATCTTTATCATAAACGCGCTTGTGATCCTGCGATGATGCCAGCGGCAGGATCGATGTGCCATCGGTGAAGGCAAAAAAGGACGCCTCCTCCCCAGCCATGAACTCTTCAATGACAATGCAACTGCCGGCATCACCAAAAACATGACCCAGCATCATGTCATCCAGGGCAGCAAGGGCCTGTTCTTCGCTCATGGCAACGACCACCCCCTTACCTGCAGCCAAGCCATTAGCCTTAATAACAATCGGCGCCCCTTGAGCTTTAACATAGGCCACTGCTTCGCCATGATCGGTAAAACTACGATAGGCGGCAGTGGGAATCCGGTGCCTCTCCATCAGTTCCTTGGAAAAGCGCTTGCTCCCCTCGATCTGCGCGGCCTGTTGCGTTGGGCCGAAAATCGTCAGCCCGGCAGCCTGAAAATGATCGACAATTCCCCGGGTCAGTGGAACCTCGGGACCAACAACGGTCAGATCAATCTGTTCGGCCTGGGCAAACTCACTCAAGCCGTCAATATCATCGGCATCGATATGAACGCAATCAGCTAACTGGGCAATGCCGGGATTGCCGGGAGCACAGTAGATCTTTTCAACCAGCGGCGACTGGGCAATCTTCCAGATCAGAGCATGCTCACGCCCACCACCACCGACTACCAGAATGTTCATGGTTTATTTCCTTTCAGCTGCAATTACCTCGATTTTTTATAAAGTGTGATTTTCTTGGCGAATCAAGGCGAGCAAGAAAAATTTTGTAAGGCGTGCATAACCGCACGTCGCACAAAATTTTTCGCAGCACAACGCCGAGTCGGCACGAAAGGCGCGCTTTGCTAATGGCGGAAATGGCGCATCCCGGTAAACACCATGGCAATTCCATGCTCATCGGCTGCGGCAATCACCTCTTCATCACGGATCGATCCGCCCGGCTGAATCACCGCAGTGACCCCGACGGCTGCAGCATTATCGATGCCATCACGGAAAGGGAAAAAGGCATCGGAGGCCATAGCCGAACCGCTGACGCTCAAGCCGGCGTGCTCGGCCTTGATAGCAGCGATGCGGGCGGAATTAACCCTGCTCATCTGCCCGGCACCGACACCGATGGTCATACCCTGCTTGCCATAGACAATGGCATTGGACTTGACGTATTTGGCTACCCGCCAGGTGAAGTCGAGATTTTTCATCTCTTCAGCGGTCGGCTGACGGCGGGTTACCACCTTCAGTTCGGCGCTGAGCTGTAAGTCGGCATCTTGTACCAACAGACCGCCATGCACTTTTTTGAAATCAAAACGGGCCGGGCTTTCGGCCGGCCATTGTCCACACTCCAGCAGACGGACATTTTTCTTTGCGGCGACAACAACTACGGCTGCGGCAGCGACCTGCGGGGCAATAATCACCTCAACGAATTGATTATCGACAATAGCCTGGGCCGTTGCTGCATCCAACTCAGCATTTACGGCGATAATGCCACCAAACGCTGATTCCGGATCGGTCGAAAACGCCTTGCGGTAGGCCTCCAGAAGATTATCGCCGACCGCAACCCCACAGGGGTTGGCATGCTTAACAATGACGCAGGCCGGAGCACCATCAAACTGCTTGACGCATTCCAGTGCGGCATCGGTATCGGCGATATTGTTATACGAGAGTTCTTTCCCCTGCAGCTGTCTGGCCGTCGCTACCGATGCTTCCCTGAACCCTTTTTCAACGTAAAAGGCTGCTTGCTGATGGGGATTTTCACCGTAACGCATCCCCTGATTGTGCTGGTACTGCACAGTCAAGCTGGCCGGGAAGGCCGATATTTCTGCACCTGTGCGCTGGCCAAGCCAGTTAGAGATGGCACCATCGTAGGCAGCGGTATGCTGATAAGCCTTGGCAGCGAGACGGAAATTCGTCTGTTCCGACACCGCGCCGTCGCCCGACGTCAATTCATCCAGCACGGTTCCATAGTCTGCCGGGTCGACCAGTACAGTGACCGAACGGTTATTTTTAGCAGCACTGCGTAGCATGCTCGGGCCACCGATATCGATATTTTCGATAGCGTCCTCAAGGCTGCAATCCGGGCGCGCTACTGTCGCTTCAAAGGGGTAGAGGTTGACGACCACCAGATCAATTGCCTCAATGGCATGCTGCTGCATAGCGGCAACATGATCGGGGTTATCACGCAAACCCAAAAGCGCGCCATGAACCTTGGGGTGCAGGGTCTTGACCCGGCCGTTCATCATTTCGGGAAAACCGGTATATTCAGACACGTCGGTTACCGGAATCTGCGCTTCACGCAGCAGACCGGCAGTGCCGCCGGTAGAGAGAATTGTCACCCCGTGGTCACTACTGAGGGTTCGAGCCAAATCGACAACACCGGTCTTATCAGATACCGATATAAGTGCACGCTTGATGACAGCCATCCTGGTTCCTTTCTCTGTTTTCGCTATGGAGTAAATGTAGTTTAACGTAAATATCAGCAAGAAGGTTCTGCAGCATCAGCGCTTTCGTTATCTGCACAAAGAAGAACAAATGCAGAATATCTGCCAGCACCGGGTCGGGGATCCTATGGCAGGGGTGTCTGTCGCCATGGATGGCGACAGCAAGCGGTCATGGATGACGAAAAGCGTCCCTTGACATAGGATCCCCGACCCGGTGCCAGGACGAAGCTGAGCAGCTACAATGTGGAAAGGTCGATTTATTAACATGGTTGGACGCTTAGTGACAACCGATTTCAGGCGCCGGACAGGTAACGGCGTGGCACCCTGGAACCAATGCGGCAAAAGACCTCATAAGAAATCGTATCCAGCTGTGCTGCCATGGCATCGCCGCTGATAGTCACCCCTTGTGAACTGCCCAGCAGGGTAACGGGATCACCAATAGCCGCATCGGCAACGGCGCTGACATCGAGCATGATCCAGTCCATACAGACTCGTCCAACCACCGGCACCGGGCAGCCCCGAACAATGCCCTGGCCAACATTGCTCAGTAGGCGGTTATAACCATCAGCATAGCCAATCGGCAAAACCGCCACCCGAATTGGCCCTTTTGCCCGATAGTGATGGCCATAGGAAATACCGCTACCGGCCGGCAGGTCACGTAACTGGGCAATACAACTGCGCAGATGCATCACCGGACGCAGGTCGAGCTGCTGGGCAAAGTCATCTCCCGGCAGACCACCGTAGAGCATGATTCCCGGTCGCACCAGGGTACACTCAGGGCAATAGCGCCCGGCGATGCCGGCACTGTTAGCCAGATGAAATTCAACCGGATTGATCCCGTTGCTCCGCACCAGAGCAATCATGTCACTAAAGAGTTGTAACTGCACCGCTGAGATCATGGAGTCCCGCTCATCGGCACAGGCAAAGTGCGACATCAGCCCTTGAATCACCAGTCCCGGCATGTTTTTCAAGCGTGGCAGGGCCACCTGCAACTGCTCCGGGGTAAACCCGACCCGCCCCATCCCGCTATCAATTTTAAGATGGACACTGATCTGTTGTCGGCGCGAAACCGCAACCCTATTCAGACGCTCCGCGGTTTCGAGATCAAGTAGGGCGGGCATCAACCCGTCACGGATAAAAGCCTCTTCCTGCCCGGGGAAACACCCCCCCAGAACCAGCAGGTTCGCGTCCATTCCGGCGTAGCACAGAGCCTGAGCTTCCTCAAGGGTGGCTACGGCAAAATCAATAACCCCTGCACGGGCTAAAGCCCTGCTGACCGGTATCGCACCGTGACCATAAGCATCGGCCTTGACAACCGCCATCACCCGCTGCCCGGGATGGAGCAAGGCATTGACCTGACCCAAGTTATGGTGCAGGGCCGCCAAATCGATATCGGCCCAGGTCGGCCGGCCGACCTGGTTAGCTGATGGGTCTTGTCGCTTATCCATACCATTGTCGATATTATTTTTTGCTGAAAAAATCATCAGGTTATAAAGCCCCTTCATGCGCCACTTAAAATCACGGCAACAGATTAATTGACACCAAGGTTCACAACTGTTAGGGTTGCTTATTGTGTCATAGCCAGCTTCTTTTCATGTAACAAAAAACATGCCCTAGCAACATCCTACAGCAAGCCAGGTGCAAAGGAATATTATCGATGATTTCCGGCCTCTACCTGATTACTGACGACAATCATGACGGCAACATCTTAGCCAAAGTCAAAAAAGCTCTGACCGGTGGTGCCCGCATTATCCAGTACCGCGCCAAAGATGCAGATGCCAACGAGCGCCGCGCCATGGCGACCCAACTGCGTATTCTGTGTCGTGAACACCAGGCTCTGCTGATTATTAACGATTTCCCCGAGTTGGCTCGCGATGTCGATGCCGACGGGGTTCACCTCGGACAGGACGATATGTCCGCAGTTCAGGCACGCCAGATTATCGGGCGCAATAAACTGATCGGCATTTCCACTCATAGCGTCGACGAAGCCCTCAAAGCCGAGGCCCAGGGTGCCGACTATATCGCTTTTGGCAGTGTCTTTCCAACCAGCACAAAAAAAGATATCACCTTGGTTGGACTCAAAAACTTAAGTATGGTGCGCAAAGCGGTACTCATACCGCTGGTCGCCATCGGCGGCATGACGCCTGAACGAGCGTCGGCTGCTATCGACACCGGTGCCGATGCAGTAGCGGTTATTTCAGGGGTCATGGCCGATGATGATCCGGGACGTGCGGCTCGGGAATTCGCTCTGTTGTTTAACCGTCATCTACCCTTGCCCAAAGGCAAGGTCATGACCATTGCCGGATCCGACTCCGGCGGCGGCGCCGGGATCCAGGCTGACATCAAAACCATCACCCTGCTGGGCAGCTATGCCACCAGCGTAGTGACCGCCCTGACCGCGCAGAACACTCTTGGGGTCAAAGAGGTCTACAGCATTGACACCAACTTTGTTGAACAGCAGCTTGATACGGTCCTCGATGATATCGGCACCGATACCATTAAAACCGGCATGCTCAATTGGGGTGGTAGCGTCTGGCGCATTGCCCAGATCATCGAAGAACGTTCATTGCTGGCGGTTGTCGATCCAGTTATGGTAGCCAAGGGGGGCGCAAGCCTGCTTGATGATGTCGCCCTCGACAGCCTGATTTCACGCTTGCTACCCCAGGCCTATCTATTAACTCCAAACCTGCCGGAAGTTGCCGCCATTACCGGCATCAATCCCCGTACCAGCGAAGAAATGATCGAAGCCGGTCGCAACCTGCAGATGCTTGGCGCGCGTAATGTCCTGATTAAAGGGGGGCACCTTGAGCAGGGCGATGCTACTGATGTGCTCCTGCTTGATGAAGAGGAACATCTGTTGAGCGCTCCACGCATTGATAGCCACAACACCCATGGCACCGGTTGCTCCCTGGCGGCAGCGATCGCTACGTTTCTGGCCCAGGGCTATCCCCTCAAGCAGGCCGTTGAACGGGCTAAGCGCTTTATCAGTATCGCAATTGAGCATGCTGTACCCATTGGCCACGGTCATGGTCCGATTAATCACTTCCATGCAGCGATGCAGCTCTTGCATGAGAAGGCGCCGATGGATTAAACTGCCTACGTCTGCCTGTATCGCATCTGCTAACCAAACAGCGCGGCTACCCATTTATTGTGGCCTGCGCTGTTTTTTTCACCCCTTTAAGGACTACATTCATGACTCAACTGGAGATGGCAAGACAGGGTCAAATCAGCGACCTTGTTCGTGAAGCCGCCGCCGCAGAAAACATTGAACCGGAGATTCTGCGTCAGAAGATCGCTGCCGGCACGGCGGTGATCTGCCGCAACAACAAACACCAGAATGGCCGCCCCCTGGCTGTCGGCGAAGGGCTGCGCACTAAAACCAACGCCAACATCGGCACCAGCGGCGACGATACCAGTATTGATAAAGAGTTGGAAAAAGCCAAGGTTGCCGCTGCTGCCGGGGCAGATGCCCTGATGGATCTGTCGACCGGTGGTCCCATTGATGACATCCGGGCTGCCATTATTGCCGAAACTGACCTCTGTATCGGCAGCGTTCCCCTCTATCAGGCTGCCTGCGATGCGGTGTTGCGCCAGGGCAAACCGATCGTCGACATGACAGTTGACGATATCTTTGACGGGGTTAAAAAGCACCTGGATGATGGCGTCGACTTTATCACCGTCCACTGTGGTGTTATCAGAGACACGGTCGCCCGCATGGAACGGGAAGGACGGCTACTCGAGGTTGTTTCCCGCGGCGGCTCCTTTACCGTCGAATGGATGCTCCACAACAACGCCGAGAATCCCTTATATGAATTCTACGATCGCTTGCTTGAGCTGGTGCATCCCTATGATGCGGTGTTGTCCTTAGGTGACGGTTTTCGCCCCGGCTGTCTTGCCGATGCCACCGATCGCGCCCAGATCCAGGAGCTTATTATCCTCGGTGAGCTGACTCAGCGCGCCCAGGAGGCTGGAATCCAGGTGATGATCGAAGGCCCCGGTCATGTGCCTCTGGATCAGATTGAAGCCAATATCAAGCTGCAGAAGCGTCTTTGCCATGGGGCACCCTTTTATGTTCTCGGCCCGCTGGTAACCGATATCGCCCCCGGCTATGACCATATCACCGCCGCTATTGGTGGCACGGTTGCCGGCGCTGCCGGTGCTGATTTTCTTTGCTATGTCACGCCGAGCGAGCACCTGCGTTTACCGACGATTGAGGATGTCCATGAAGGAGTCATGGCGGTTCGAATTGCTGCCCACGCCGCCGACATTGTCAAAAAAATACCTGGAGCTATAGAAAAAGACAATGCCATGGCCCGTTTTCGCAAAAACCTCGACTGGGAAGGACAGTTCTCCGTTGCCATCGACCCCGACAAAGCCCGCCGTATCCGCAAGGAGTCAGGTGTGGATGAAAGTCACGGTGCCTGCACCATGTGTGGTGCCCTGTGTGCCTACAAGGTCATGAACGAGAGAAAACAAGAGAAAGCCGCCATCTAAAGGACGTCGTCTTGATCCTTCGTTAGTCTATAAAAAAAAAGCCCGCAGAACGCGGGCTTTTTTGTTTGCATGGATTTAAAAGCTCTGGAGCTATTGCTCCTGCGGCAGGGTCGCCCCACGCACCCGACCGGTGATATGACCACCGATGACCGCTGCACCATAGATGGCATAACCGATATCGACGCTGACCCATTGGCTGATGTTACTGCCGATGTAGGTGCCGTAGGCAGGGTGCATAATCCGATAGCCCTCACGCTGAAGGACATAGTTTTCGTGTTCACGCAGATAACCAAGGGCATCGTTTGATGCGCGCGCTTCGTGGTAAAGATTGACAAAGGGGATCTGATAGGCAAAGGCATAAGTCCCTTTCCACTTGCGCCCGGAGAAATCCTTGGCGTGCCCTCCTTCATGCACGGCAATTGCAGGGATATCAGAATACAGATTGATGCTGTTGGCGTACGGATTATAGTGATCACCACCGAAAAAACGACCCGGGAAAGCCGTATACTGGAGCCAGGTCACCATCCCCAGGGTGTAGCGCCAGCCTGCACCTACGGAACGATTGCGAATTGTTCGTAGCAGTTCATCTCCGGGGGCATACTGATTGAGGCGAACCTTGACATGAGGCAACTCGTTGACAGTCAGATAGCTGCGCACCACCCGTTCGGTTTCATCACCAATCTCGTGCCGATCAACCCGCCAGTCCCACAGAACCAATTTGCTGAGCAGACTCCCCGGCCAGACCCAATCGGCAGCATCAAGAAGGGTGTGAGGTCGACCCCGAACAATCTCTACCTCATCGACGGGCACCGCCATCAACTGAGGATCATCAAAGCTGACGCCCTGGCGGTAAGGAACAGAAGCACAACCGGTGACGAACAGCAGCACCATTGTCACCACCAGAAAGCCGAATTGTCGAGTTATCCCCATAGCTAGTACTTCCCCTATCTGAGCAAACTGACCTATTCTCCCATATAGGTATAGGACACCAGAGTGCGGTCGAGCAGTTCAATAAAATGACTGCTCTGCTCAATACTGATTTTCCGTGACGCGACACTTTTTTCCAGGGTATCGCGGACGTGTTTGAGAATTTCCGGCCCCTTGTATTGCACATACTTCAGGCTCTCCCATACTGCATCGCCGTTAATCACGGTATCGATCTTGTAACCGGTTTTGCGATTAAAAGTGACATGCACAGCGTTGGTATCACCAAACAGATTGTGCATATCGCCAAGAATTTCCTGATAGGCGCCAATCAGGAAAAAGCCGATAAAATAATCCTCATCCTTTTTTACCTTGTGCAGCGGCAGAAACTTGGTGCGACCGTTTTCGCCGACAAAGCTGGTGATCTCACCGTCGGAGTCGCAGGTGATATCGGCAATTGAGGCATTGATCTCCGGCTTCTGCTGCAGACGCTGAATCGGCATGATCGGAAACAGCTGATCAATCGCCCAGGAATCGGGAATCGACTGAAACAAGGAGAAGTTGGCAAAGCAGGTCTGGCGTAATGACAACTGAAAATTCTGTAGCTCCTCCGGTACCAATTTCAAGCGCTCGACGATATTGTTGATCTTCTGGAAAATCTTGAAACACAGCCATTCGGCGACCGCGCGATCATGCAGATTGAGGTAGCCAAGATTAAACAGGCTGACTGCCTCCTGAATCAGCTGCAAGGTATCATGGTAATCCTCACGCAACGAATGGCGGTCAATGCTTTTATAGATATCAACCAGCTTCTTAACTGTCGGTGCAAGCTTGTCTGTTGATTCCAGCACATCTTCAAAATCGGGGGTCAAGCTCTGGGTATTGGTGTTCAGGGCGTTGGTCACCAGCACTGAATAGTGGGCGACAATCGCCCGACCTGATTCGGAAATAATATTGGGACAACTGACCCCGACTTCGTCACAGATGTTTTTGATCTGATAGACAACGTCGTTGGCGTATTCCTCAACCGAGTAATTGACACTGGAAAAATAGCTCGACTTGCTACCATCGTAATCGACACCAAGACCGCCACCAATATCTACATATTCGAGGTTGACCCCGAGCTTGCACATCTCGGCATAAACGCGTGTTCCTTCAATCAGGGCAGACTTAATCTTGTCGATTTTGGTGATCTGGCTGCCGATATGGAAGTGGAGAAGGTTCAGGCTCTCAAGCATATTTTCTTCACGCAATAACTCAATGGCAGTCATGATTTCGGAGATCCGCAGTCCGAACTTCGCTCCTTCTCCGCCGGAGGTCGCCCACTTACCGGTCCCCTTTGATGAAAGCTTCACCCGAATTCCGAGCTTCGGGATAATGTCAACCTCGCGCGCCAGGGCAATGATTTTTTCGAGTTCAAACAGCTTTTCAACGACAATGGTAATGTCGTAGCCTAGACGGGTTGCATAAAGAACCGTTTCAATAAAAGCATTATCTTTATAACCATTACAGATGATGGGAATATCCTTGCCGGTGGCAAAGGCAATAGCAATCAACAGTTCCGGTTTGGAGCCGACCTCAAGACCGATATTGTAGCGCTTGCCGAACTCGGTAATCGCCTCAACCACCTGACGTTGCTGGTTGACCTTGATCGGATAAAAAGTGCGGTACTGTGCCGGATACTCATTGTCACTGATAGCGCCCTTGAAGGCGCGATTGATCGCAGAGATGCGCCCTTCAAGAATATCCATAAAACGCAGCAGAATCGGCGGCTTGATTTTGCGCTTGATCAGATCGTCAATCAATACGCGCAGATCGATAGAATATTTCGAATTTGGTGAGGGGTGAACACAGACATTCCCCTTACGGTTGATGGAAAAAAGATCAGCCCCCCAGTTGCTTAAATTATAAAGTTTGTCGGAACGAGCAGTGCTCCATTTTTCCATGAACGGCACCTTTCATCATTGAGATATTCGCCCCTGCAGACATTCCCGGGCGGACCGTTGTTCTTGTCATAAGTAAAATCGGCAACCCGTGCTGGCGATGACCGATCCCGTCGAACTATCAATAGCAAACTAACAGGGCGCCCATTAACCGAGGCGACTTCTGAAATCCTCATAACCGAAACGACGCACTACCCTCAACTCACCCGTCCGGGGTTCATAGGTACACAGATGCGGGTGTTGAATGCCGTTGAAGGTCGTAGTCTTCACTGTAGTATAGTGAGCCATGTCCTCAAACGCCAGACGGCTGCCAACAGTTAAGGGCTGATCAAACGACCAGTCGCCGACCACGTCTCCGGCCAGACAGGATGGCCCGCCAAGACGATAGGTAAAAGGTTTTTCCTGCGGCGCACCGGCACCATAGATTTCCGGTCGGTAGGGCATTTCCAGGACGTCCGGCATATGGCAGGTGGCCGATACATCGAGGATCGCATTGTCCACTTCGTTGTGCACCAGATCGAGAACCTCGCCAACCAGCACCCCGGTACCGATGACAACCGCTTCTCCGGGTTCGAGATAGACCTTGACTCCGTACTTGTCCTGAAAATGCCGGATCAGCTTGATCAGCCCATCAATATCGTACCCCTCACGGGTGATATGATGGCCACCACCGAGATTGACCCACTTCATTTCGGGTAAAAACTTGCCAAACTTTTCTTCGAACACCTCCGCTGTACGCGCCAGCGGCGCGAACAATTGTTCGCACAACGTATGAAAATGCAGTCCGTCGACACCATCCAGACAGCGCCCGTCAAATTCAGCCCGCGGTATCCCTAGACGCGACATGGGTGCGCAGGGGTCATAGAGGGGTACCGCCCCTTCCGAGTGTTCAGGGTTGACACGCAGGCCAATCGATACCCGCCCTTTTTCCTGTTGCCACAGGGGGCGAAAGCGCTCCAGTTGGGCAAAGGAATTAAAGACAAGATGGTCGGAAATGGCAAGCAGCTCCGCCACATCCGCGTCCTTGAAAGCCGCAGAAAATGAATGGACCTCACCACCAAACTCTTCCCGGCCGAGGCGCGCCTCCCACGGCGAACTGGCACAGACCCCGTTGAGAGTCCGGGCGATCAGGGGAAACACCGGCCAGAAGGAAAAAGCCTTCAGGGCAAAGAGAATCTTCGCCCCACTGCGCTGCTGCACATCAGCAAGAATGGCAAGATTATGGCGCAATCGCCCCAGGTCGATAACATAGGCAGGCGACGGCGCCAGTTTCAGGATGTTGGGAATGTCGATACCTGTCAATGGTTATCTCTTTCGGTCAGGGCGACGCAAGCGTCGTCCCTACGCTTATTACAATTCCGGCCATTCACCTTCAACTACTGTATGCGGCAATCCCATCGGGGCGAGTTCGGTAAGGAAGACTTCCGGGTCAAACTGCTCCATGTTCCAAACACCTGGGGCATGCCATTGGCCGGTCACCATCATGATGCCGCCCACCACTGCCGGAACCCCGGTGGTATAACTGATCCCCTGGGAGTTGGTTTCCTGATAACAGGCCTGGTGATCACAAATGTTGTAGATGTACACCTGCTTGCGCTGACCATTTTTGGTGCCGCGAGCAATCACCCCGATACAGGTTTTACCTTTGGTCAACGGGCCAAGGCTGGCCGGATCAGGGAGCAGCGCTTTGAGAAACTGGATCGGCACAATCTTCTGCCCCTGGAATTCGACCTCATCGATGCGGGTCATGCCGACATTCTGCAACACTTCCAGATGCTTGAGATAGTTATCGGAAAAGGTCATCCAGAACTGGGCTTTTTTGATGGTCGGGATGTGCTTGACCAATGACTCCATTTCTTCATGGTAAAGCCGATAGATATTCATCGGCCCGATCCCTTCGGGAAAATCAAAGGTCCGCTTGGTGGCCAGCGCTGGCGACTCCACCCACTGATCATTCTCCCAATGTCGGCATGTGGCAGTAATCTCACGGATGTTGATTTCCGGATTAAAGTTGGTTGCAAAGGGTTGGCCGTGATTACCAGCGTTAGCATCGATGATATCGATTTCCTCAATCACATCGAGATACTTCTTTGCGGCCAGGGCGGTGAACACATTGGTGACCCCGGGGTCAAAACCGCTACCGAGCAGCGCCATCACCCCTTTTTTCTTAAAGCGGTCATGGTAAGCCCACTGCCAGCTGTACTCGAACTTTGCCGTTTCGTGGGGCTCGTAATTAGCGGTATCGAGATAATCAACACCGGTCTCCAGACAAGCGTCCATAATCGTCAGATCCTGATAGGGCAAGGCGACGTTGATTAGCAGTTGCGGTTGTTCCTGCTTGATCAGGGCGACCAGCTCGGATATACTATCAGCATCAACCTGGGCCGTTTTAACTGTCACACCCTTGATTTCTGCAGCAATCTCATCACACTTGGATTTTGTTCGTGAAGCCAGGGTAATAGCGGAAAAGATATCCTTGCGCTGAGCGCATTTATGAACAACAACGCGGCCGACACCGCCGGCACCGATAATCAAAACCTTACTCATCAACAACTCCCTTCACAGATAGTTATTTTAAAAACAGTGGTTCTACTGCCAATGACTGATAAATAACCAAGCACCGGAGCTACCACCTTCTTGAGAAGGCAAAAAGACAAACCTTCACTGTACCTGCCTTCCCAATCCTGTCAATAAAAAAGTTGATGCTCCCAGAAAACAATCGGCACTCACACCGGCGTTAAAGCCCCTGCGAGTGCCGAAAAAAGCACCGTTATATTCATCTCAAACAAAAAAGGCCATGGAATATCCGCAAAGGAGAATACTCCCGGTTCTTGTCTTTTATTTTCTTATCGCTGGTAGCAGGTGGTTATAAATATAGTCGGTTACCCCCTGCTCCAGGGAATTGAACTTTGCCGGGTAGCCACAGCTACGGATTTTTTCCATGTCAGCACAGGTGTAGTACTGATACTTTCCCTGCAGATGCAACGGCATTTCGACAAACTCAATATCGGGCTTTTTATCCATCGCCTTAAAAACAGCCGTCACCAGATCAACCCAGGTCCGGGGTGTGCCGGTGCCGCAGTTGAACAACCCGTTAACTGCTGGATTGTCACCAAGCCACAGGGTCATGTCGACGGCATCTTTAACGTAGAGAAAATCGCGCACCTGTTCGCCATCACGATAGTCGGGACGGTGGGATTTGAACAACTGCACCTTGCCGGTCTCACATATCTGATCAAAGGATTTGTGTACCACCGAACGCATATCTCCCTTGTGGACTTCTCCGAGACCATACACATTGAAATATTTCAGCCCGGCTATTTCTTTTAACAATCCTTCGCGCAGTGCCCAGAGATCGAACATCTGCTTTGAATAACCGTACATATTTAAGGGTTGATAGGCAGGCGTTGTGCTGTCGTCGTCAGAATAGCCCAATTCGCCATCGCCATAGGTCGCGGCACTCGATGCATAAACAAAACGGACACCAGCAGCCAGGCAACGCTCACACAGGAAGCGGGTGTAACGATAATTATTTTCGGCCAGATAATAAGCATCGGTTTCGGTCGTGGAGCTACAGGCCCCTAGATGATAAACGGCTTTTACCTGTTCCAGAGAAATCCCGTCAAGCAAGGGGAAGAGGTCGGACTTGTCGATATAGTCTGCGTAAACAAGTCCGACCAGATTCTTCCACTTCTCCCCGCTTCCCAGGGCATCAACAATGAGAATGTCCTTCTCGCCCCGCTCGTTAAGTGCTTGCACCAGGTTACTGCCGATAAAGCCGGCGCCCCCGGTGACAATGTATTTAATCCTCATGGACCGTCCTTTAAATGCCTACTTGGCACGACCGGCACTGCCGAGCACCGTCTCATTTTTATGCTTAATTAACTTGATCAATTCTTTACGCGCCGCACCCAGGT
>CAZMFD010000009.1:42467-56767 GCA_964565445.1 uncultured Geobacteraceae bacterium | reverse complement strand
AATCATCCGGCCAACACGATAACCTTGATATCCAAACTGATCCAGAAAACCGGAGCACCGGTTTTCTTTACCTTTGCCGAGCGTTTGCCAAAAGGGGCGGGCTTTAAGATTCATGTGATCGAAGCTGGGCGGGGGCTTGCTGCAGGCGATGAGCTGGAAGCTGCTGCGGCCCTGAACCGGCAGATTGAAGAATGTGTTCAAATGCTACCCTCACAATATTTGTGGTCTTACGGGCGCTATCGCAAAATGAAAAAACACCTGAGACGCCAGCAACTGTAGTAAGTTGTTTTCAGCGAAAAAAAATATTCCATGTAGTGGTGAAAAATGCTAACGTTCTCGCGTTGCGGAGGGGGGCCTACCTGTGATGGCCTGTTGTTTATTTCCATTTAATCTTAATTAACCAAACAGGAGTAGGTAAATGAGAACAATTAAACAATTAGTAGTGGTGTTCCTGGTAAGTTTTGTTTTCGCTGTGGTAGTGCAACCGGTTTTTTCTGCTGAAAAAATCAACCTGAATACAGCAACAATTGAGCAGTTAACCGAACTTAAAGGTATTGGTCCGGTAACCGCTCAAAAAATTGATGAATATCGTAAAGCTAAAGCCTTTTCCAGCGTTGATGAGCTGACCGAAGTCAGTGGAGTTGGTCCTAAGACCTTGGAAAAACTGCGTGACCAGTTGATGGTAGACGACACCAAGCAACTCTAGTCAACTGTCAGGCAGGTCTCTTTCGCAACGCTGACGGGCGGGGGAAATGCCCCCTCCCGTTTTTTAATTTTACGGAGTTGAGGATGAAAGTTCTGGTAACCGGGGCTGCTGGTTTTATTGGTTTCCATTTGAGTCAAAGGCTGCTTAAACGCGGCGATGAGGTCGTTGGGCTGGACAACCTCAACGACTATTACGATGTCAATCTCAAATATGCTCGCCTGGCGCAGATAGAGAGTAAACCCAATTTCCGACTGGTCAAAATGGATCTGGCCGACCGTAAGGGCATCGCTGATCTGTTTCGTCGCGAGGGTTTTGATCGCGTTGTTAATCTCGCCGCCCAGGCCGGGGTCCGTTATTCCCTGATTAATCCCCACGCCTACATTGACAGCAACCTGCAAGGGTTTATCAATATCCTTGAGGGATGCCGTCACACCAAGGTGGAACATCTGGTTTATGCCTCTTCTTCTTCGGTCTATGGTGCCAACACCAGTATGCCTTTTTCCGTGCATGACAACGTTGATCACCCCTTGTCCCTTTATGCGGCCAGTAAAAAAGCTAATGAGTTGATGGCCCATACCTATAGTCACCTCTATGACATGCCGACTACGGGACTGCGCTTTTTCACCGTCTACGGCCCCTGGGGTCGTCCTGATATGGCGTTATTTCTGTTCACCCGGGCGATCCTGGCCGGTGAGCCGATTGATGTCTTCAATTACGGCAAGATGCGCCGCGATTTTACTTACATTGATGATATTGTCGAAGGGGTTGTGCGCACCCTTGATCATACGGCAGCCTCCAATGCCCAATGGAGTGGCACAACTCCTGATCCGGGTACCAGTGCGGCACCATACCGACTTTACAATATCGGCAATAACAACCCGGTGGAGTTGATGTATCTGATCGACGTGCTGGAGAAGAAATTGGGAGTCACAGCGCAAAAAAATATGCTCCCTATTCAGCCGGGTGATGTGCCTGCTACCTATGCTGATGTTGATGCCTTAATCACCGATGTTGGCTTCAAACCGGCTACCCCCATCGAGGTTGGCGTAGAGCGTTTTGTCGCCTGGTATCGGGAATTCTATAAGAAATAAAAGCGCTTGACTTTTTCTGTTGTGATTTGTTAAAAGGACGCCTCGGTTATTGCAGGCACGTAGCTCAGTGGGAGAGCACTACCTTGACACGGTAGGGGTCGGCGGTTCAATCCCGCCCGTGCCTACCAGCGACTGCAGTGAGACAATTCCAACCGAGTCAAGGCATCTAATCGATGCCTTTTTTGTTTTGGAGATAAAGCTGATGCCCAGTGTACAGATAGAACTTCCCGATGGATCGATCAAAGACTTTGACGCGGGTGTGACCCCTTACGATGTTGCCCAGTCAATCAGTGAAGGGTTGGCACGCCAGACCCTCGCGGCGCGTTTTAATGGTGTTCTGATCGACACCACCCGCATCCTGGAAGAATCCGGAAAATTACTGCTCATCACCCTCAACTCCCCGGAAGCCTTGGAGATGATTCGTCACTCCTGCGCCCACCTGATGGCGCAGGCGGTTAAGGAACTATATGGCAACGAGGTGCAAGTCACTATCGGCCCGGCGATCAAGGATGGCTTCTACTACGACTTTTACAGCGAAACCAAAAAATTTGTACCCGAAGACTTCCCCATCATCGAAGCCAAAATGGATGAACTGGCCAAAGCCGACATACCGGTTGAGCGCAAGGTCATGAGCCGTGACGAGGCGATTGCCATGTTTCGTTCCATGGGCGAGAGTTACAAGGTCGAGTTGATTGAAGATCTGGAGCAGGACACCCTTTCTTTGTATCAGCAGGGCAGCTTTATTGACCTCTGCCGCGGACCGCACGTGCCGCGCACCGGTGTCTTTAAGGCCTTCAAGCTGACCAGTTTGGCTGGCGCCTATTGGCGTGGCGATGAAAAGAAAGCGATGCTGCAGCGCATTTATGCGACTGCATTTTTGAATAAAAAGGATTTAAAAAAACATCTCGAGCGTCTTGAAGAGGCACGCAAGCGCGATCATCGCAAGTTAGGACGTGAACTCGATCTGTTTTCCTTCAGTGATGAGATTGGTGCCGGGATGGTTCTCTGGCATCCCAAAGGGGCCATGTTACGAACCCTGATTGAGGATTTTGAGCGCAAGGAACATCTTAAGCGCGGCTACGATATCGTTGTTGGCCCGCAACTGTTGAAAACAGAGTTATGGAAAACCTCCGGCCACTACGACAATTATCGGGAAAATATGTATTTCACCGAGGTTGACGAACAGGGCTACGGCATCAAACCAATGAATTGTCTGGCTCATATGCTTATCTACAAGGCGAAGCCGCGTTCTTATCGCAATCTGCCGGTTCGTTATTTCGAATTAGGTACGGTGCATCGCCACGAAAAATCGGGGGTATTGCACGGTTTGTTGCGGGTTCGCGGTTTTACTCAGGACGATGCCCACATCATCTGTCGCCCTGATCAGATTGATGCGGAGGTCAAGGGTGTCATGTCCTTTGTCCGTGATGTCGCCGGTATTTTTGGTTTTGATTACACCATGGAGTTGTCAACCCGCCCGGAAAAATCGATCGGCAGTGATGCAGACTGGGAACTGGCAACCGGTGCCCTAAGGAGTGCTCTTGATGATGTCGGTGAGCCTTATGAGGTCAATGATGGCGATGGTGCTTTTTACGGGCCCAAGATTGACGTAAAGCTGAAGGACGCGCTTGACAGAGAGTGGCAGTGTGCTACAATCCAGTGCGATTTTACCCTGCCGGAACGTTTTGATCTGACCTACACAGGACAGGATGGTGAAAAACACCGCCCGGTGATGCTGCATCGGGTGATTGTTGGTTCCATCGAGCGGTTCATCGGTGTACTTATCGAACATTATGCAGGTAGTTTCCCTCTCTGGTTGTCTCCGGTACAAGCCATCGTGCTGAACGTGACGGATCGTCAGGCAGAGTACACCCAGCAGGTGTTTGAGCATTTGCGTGCTGTTGGTGTGCGGGTTGAGCTTGATCTGCGTAACGAGAAGCTGGGTTTTAAAATTCGTGAAGCACAGGTGGCAAAAATTCCTTACATGTTGGTCATCGGCGATCGGGAGGTTGAGAATCAGACCGTAGCGCCGCGCTTCCGTGATGGTAGTACCCTTGATTCCTTGAGTGTTGCTGATTTTGCTGCCTTTGTCGCGGCTGAAGCGGCGGCATATAAATAAATAACGTTGCATTAAAGACCCGATGTGGGTCTTTTGTGTGTAAGTAATTGCGTTAGTTTACCAAGAATAGGAGATATGTCATAGCCAAAGAAGCGAACATCAACGAAGACATCAGGGCACGCCAGGTGCGTGTTATTGATGATGAGGGCGGCCAGTTAGGAGTTCTTGATATTGACCGGGCGTTGGAGTTGGCGCGGGAGCAGGGTCTGGATCTGGTTGAAGTCTCACCACAGGCAGAACCTCCTGTATGCCGGATCATGGATTATGGCAAGTACAAATACCAGCAGGCCAAGCGTTCATCGGAAGCGAAAAAAAAGCAGGTCAAGTTTGAAATTAAAGAAGTCAAGATGCGTCCGAAAACAGACGAACATGATTTCCTTTTCAAAATGAAACACGCGCGGCGTTTTCTCGAAGAAGGGAACAAGGTTAAGCTGACTATCATGTTCCGTGGGCGCGAAAATGCCCATCCTGAACAGGGAACAATGCAACTTAACAAGGCCATTGAAGCATTAAAAGATATTGGTCAGATTGAATCACATCCGAGCAAGATGGGGCGCTTCATGACCATGATGATCGGTCCAATTAAAAAATGATGGCGTCGCAAAAACTCACCAACTGCTGCGTTGCTGCCATTTTATCGCTGCTTCGACGTACGTAAGTACGCCTCATTGCTCGATAATGGCGCGCCTTGCATTTGGCGCTTTTTGCTTAGCCATCAAAACTGATGCTTTTTGCAAAAGCATTTAAAATAGTCTGTGACTGCAGGCAGTCACATCGGTAACAGGAGAAAAACCATGCCAAAGATTAAAACCAACCGCGGCGCCGCCAAGCGTTTTCGTAAAACCGGTACCGGCAAGATTCGTCGGAATAAGGCTTATACCAGCCACATCCTTACCTCAAAAACAACCAAGCGCAAGCGTAACCTGCGCCAGGGAAGTACAGTGAATAAGGCCGATGAGCGCAATATCGGTCAGCTGGTTCCGTACTTGTAGCACGTAAAAAAAAGATGTAACTGCCCGGTGCAGTTATGGCAGTGAACTGTGGGGTCGATCTCCCCCTGCAGATCCGGCCACGGCAGATGCCGAAACCACCATTTAATTGAAGGAGCAAGTGAGATGGCAAGAGTAAAAAGAGGCTTCAAAGCCAGACGTCGTCGTAACAAGATTCTTAAGCTGGCAAAAGGGTACCGCGGTGCCCGGAGTAAATTGTTTCGCTCAGCAACCGAGGCTGTTGACCGTGCCTTGAATTATGCGTTTCGTGACCGTCGGGTTAAAAAACGTGATTTCCGGGCCCTGTGGATAGCCCGCATTAATGCCGCTGCGCGCGACAATGGTTTGTCCTACAGCCGTTTGATCCATGGTTTAAAACAGGCCGAAATAGCACTCGATCGCAAAATTATGGCTGATCTCGCTGTTAATGATCCAGCGGCTTTCAGTGTGATAGCTGAAACTGCTAAAACCCGTCTGCAGTAAAAAATAGCTGTTCATTTCCGGGAGACCGAGTGCCAGGCTCTGTCTCCCTTTTTTTTTGTAAGCTGTTTTTGTCGTTTTTCCTGCTGAATTCATGATCAAAACCAAACCACAGGTACGCGGTAGCTCAAGGTACGGACAACACCATGATAGAACGTATACAGCAACTTCAGCACGATTCGTTGGCCGCTTTACAACATGCTGCATCACTTAAAGACCTTCAGGCCATCAGGGTTCAGGTTCTCGGCAAAAAAGGGAGTCTGACTGATATAATGAAGGGGATGCGTGACCTCTCTGCTGAGGAACGTCCGGCGATTGGCAGTCTTGTTAATACCTTCAAGGATACTTTTGAAGAGGCCTATGGGCAGCGTCAAGCTTATCTTGATGAACTTGAGATTTCTGCCCGCTTCAGTCGTGAAACCATTGATGTGACCCTGCCTGGACGCAAAGGTCCGCGCGGCAGTCTGCATCCGGTCTCTCTGGTAACGGACGATATTGTTGATATTTTTTCTCGCCTGGGTTTTTCGGTTGAGGAAGGCCCCGAGATTGAGAAGGACTTCTACAATTTCGAAGCCCTCAATATTCCCAAAGATCATCCTGCCAGGGATATGCAAGACACCTTTTACATCAATGATGACCTGGTTCTGCGTACCCACACCTCCCCGGTACAGATCCGTACCATGTTGAAGCAGCCGCCACCGATTCGCATCATCGCCCCGGGAACCGTTTATCGGCGCGATTCCGATCTGACCCACAGCCCGATGTTTCATCAGATTGAGGGGTTCCTGGTTGATGAGCGGGTGACCTTTGGCGATCTCAAAGGGGTTCTGACCCACTTTCTCAATGAATATTTCGGTGCCGGGTTGCAGGTGCGTTTTCGCCCCTCCTTCTTCCCCTTTACCGAGCCCAGCGCCGAGGTCGATATTGCCTGTGTTATCTGTGGTGGTAAGGGCTGTCGGGTGTGTAGTGGCACTGGTTGGTTAGAGATTCTTGGCTGTGGAATGATCGATCCCGAAGTTTTTTCTGCGGTTAATTATGATGCAACAAAGTACAGCGGATTTGCTTTTGGTATGGGTCTTGAGCGGATTGCCATGCTGAAGTATGGGGTCAGTGATCTGCGCCTGTTCTTTGAAAATGATATACGCTTCCTGAAACAGTTCAGTTAAGCGCAAAGGACCAAAAAGTTATGATCGTTACCTATAACTGGTTAAAAGAATTTGTCGATGTTGACGCGTCGCCGCAAGAGTTGTGTCATCGTCTGACCATGGCCGGTCTGGAAGTTGATTCCCTCAAAGAATTGGGCGCCGGTCTTGAATCGGTAATCGTTGCCCGGCTTGATCAGGTCGATCCCCATCCGGATGCTGATCGTCTGACTTTATGTCAGGTCAATACCGGTAGCGAGGTCGTGCCGGTGGTCTGTGGCGCGACCAATCATAAGGTCGGAGATCTGGTCGCTTTAGCGCAACCGGGGACACTGTTGCCAGGGGAATTCAAGATTAAAAAATCGAAGATTCGCGGCCAGGTTTCCTGCGGCATGCTGTGCTCTGAAAAGGAACTGGGGCTGGCTGATGAGTCTGAAGGGATTATGATTCTCCCGGCGCAACTGCCGATTGGTCAGCCTGTTTTTGATGTGATGGGGTGGCGTGACTATCAGATTGAAATTGGATTAACCCCGAACCGTCCGGACTGCCTTAGTATTATCGGAGTTGCCCGTGAAGTTGCCGCTCTATACGGCAAACAATTAAAGCTTCCAATGATAAAACTGACTGAAGCCAGTGAAGCCATATTGTCACACGCCAGCGTTGATATTGAAGATAGCCAGGCCTGTCCACGTTATGCTGCGCGCATGATTCGTGGAGTAAAGATTGGACCCTCACCCGAATGGATGGTCAGGCGTCTTGAGGCTGTAGGTATGCGTTCGATCAACAATATTGTTGATGTGACCAATTACGTCATGATGGAGTTGGGGCACCCGCTTCATGCCTTTGATTTCCGCTTTGTTGAGGAAGGGCGTATCGTCGTTAAGTGCGCACATGAGGGTGACAGATTCGCCACCCTGGACGGTCAGGAGCATCAGCTGTCAGGTGATGATTTGATGATCTGTGATGGTCGCAAAGCCGTCGCCCTGGCAGGAGTGATGGGCGGACTGAATTCCGAGGTTCAGGATGACACGGAAACAATCCTGCTTGAAGCGGCTTATTTTAACCCGGTAACAGTGCGTCGTTCGAGTAAACGTCATGGCCTGCATACGGAATCGTCACATCGTTTTGAGCGTGGCGCAGATGTTGATATGGTTCCTGTTGCCTTGGATCGGGCCGCTGCTCTGATGGCAGAATGGGGGGGTGGCGATGTCCTGGCTGGTGTTATTGATGTTTATCCACAACCCCTGTCGCAACGAAAGATCAAATTATCCTTGGCCAGTATTAATCGCATACTGGATCTGCCACTGGATGTTGCCACAGTTATAAAATGTCTCGAATCCATCGGTCTAAATGTGGCGCCGCAAGCAACCGAAGATGAGATATTTGTGGTCAGTATCCCCAGCTTTCGTCCGGATCTTGAGCGCGAGATAGACCTGATTGAAGAGGTAGTCCGTCTCTATGGCTACGATCAGGTGCCGGTGACGATGCCCATTGGCGCAGTTGACGCGAGCGTGCCACCCGAGCATCAACGCCTGCAGAAAAAACTCCGCGATATGCTGGTAGCTTCAGGGTTTTCAGAGACCATCAATTATTCTTTCATTGCTGCTAATGCCGTTGATAAGGTCGAATTGCCGCAAGATGATGTGCGTCGCCGGCTGACACCGATTTTAAATCCCCTTTCCGAAGAGCAAGCGGTGATGCGAACCAGTCTGGTGCCGAGCCTGCTGGAAATTGTCGCCAGGAACCTTAATTACCGGAGCACTGATCTACGTCTATTTGAATTGCGGCCGGTTTTTTTGTCTGGTGAGGGGGGCCAAACCACAGAACGCTTGTCTCTTGCTGCCGTTATGACCGGTCGCAGAGAGCAGGAAGGGTGGGCGCAGAGTGGCGACCTGGTCGATTTTTATGACTTAAAGGGAGCAGTTGAGGGGTTCTTAACAGCTTTTGGCCTGGAACATGTCAGGTTTGCTGCTGTGCCAACGCAACCTTATTTGCATCCGGGCAAGTCTTGTGCACTGACGACTGAGGGTGGGATTCTGCTGGGTTATCTAGGCGAAGTCCATCCGCGTACGTTGTCGACATTTGATATTGACCAGCCTGTCTACTTGCTGGATCTGGATGCTGAAGAATTGCTTTACCAGCAGGTGTCGCGACGTTCTTTTACCCCCTTGTCGCGCTTTCCCGATGTCAGTCGTGATACCGCCCTGCTGGTGGATGACGAGATTCGAGCCGAACAGATTCTTGACGTTTTGCGTCAGTATCAGGCAAGAACCGTTGAGGATCTGACCCTGTTTGATCTCTACACCGGGCAGGGTATTCCGCCAGGGAAAAAGAGCATCGGGGTGCGTATTCGTTATCGCGACATGACCAAGACTCTTACCGAAGAAGAGGTTGGTAAAGCGCATGATCGGATGATCAGCACCTTGTGTGATAAATTGGCTGCTGAAATTCGCTGATAGCACTTGCGGCAACTTTTCCGCTATGGTACAAAACTATTGAAATCAAATAGATACTTGATTCTAAGGCTTATTTTAAAAAGGCAGGAGGGTTTATGACAAAAGCAGATTTGATAGAGAATGTTTATTTGACCACCGGGTTCTCAAAAAAAGAATCTGCAGAAATTGTCGAGATGGTTTTTGACTTAATGAAGTCAACTCTCGAGGATGGAGAAAAAATCAAGATTGCCGGATTTGGCAATTTTGTTGTCAAAGAAAAAGCCTCCCGGCGCGGACGCAATCCCCAGACCGGTGGCGAAATTGAAATCTCTGCTCGTAAAATTCTGACATTCAAGCCGAGTCAGGTACTCAAGGCGGCCATTAACGAGGCTTCCTGAGCTACTTAAAGAGAAGCTGTGGCTGATATTCCCGACAAACTTTTTTTTAAAATAGGTGAGGTGGCGGATCTTCTCGATCTCAAGACCCATGTATTGCGTTATTGGGAAACAGAGTTCGGCTGCCTTAAGCCGGTTAAAAGTCGCAGTAATCAGCGACTTTATCGCCGTAAGGACGTAGAAACGGCCCTGTTGATCAAAGACCTTCTTTATCATCAGGGTTTTACTATTGCCGGAGCGCGCAATCAGCTTGATCATCAAAACAGTTTTGACCTGCCCGTCTCTTCCCGTGAAGAGACATTTCAAACAGCTCAACAACGGCTGACACAAGTGAAATCCGATCTGCTGGCATTGCGCCGTTCCCTGCTAGACAACCAATGATCCATCGAAAAGTGACGACGTGCTGATACTGGTAACCAACGATGATGGCGTCTATTCTCCCGGGCTACGCGCGCTAGCAGATGCGATGGCGACCCTCGGTGAGGCTGTGATTGTCGCCCCGGATCGCAATCGTAGCGCTGTAGGCCATGCCCTTACCCTGGAACATCCCCTGCGTGCCGAAGAAATTGAGCCCGGTATTTTTGCTGTCGATGGCACTCCGACCGATTGCGTTAATCTGGGGATTCACGGTTTGATGATGCAGCGCCCTGATCTGGTAGTTTCCGGCATCAATAATGGTAGTAATATGGGCGATGATATTACCTACTCCGGTACCGTCAGCGCAGCACTGGAAGCTTCGTTGATGGGAATTCCGGCAATTGCTGTGTCGCTGGATGCCAAACTATTTTCTGAAGCCGACCTGCTATCAGCCACTAACTTTATCGTTGCTCTGGCCCAACAAGTGATAAAAAAAGGTTTGCCTGCTGACACTTTTCTCAATGTCAATATCCCCTCCGGCAGTTGTCATGGAGTGGAAATTACCCGCCAAGGCAAGCGTCGTTATGGCGAGGCTGTGATTGTTAATGAGGATCCTCGTGGACGAAAATATTATTGGATTGGGGGTTCCAGCGTTGGCTTTGAGGATATTCCCGGTACCGACTGTTGTGCCGTGTCACGTGGACATATCTCGGTTACTCCCCTGTACACCAATCTGACGAGCGACAGTTGTTGTGAAGATATGAAGAACTGGTCACTGACATGTCGAGGGAGTGATTCCTGATGGACTATGCCGTTGCCAGACGCCGAATGGTCCAACAACAGATAGTTTCCAGAGGAATCGAAGATCCGCGTCTGATTGAAGCGATGAACCGGCTACCCCGTCATTTTTTTGTTGATGAGGGGTTAGGTGGCCACGCTTATGCTGATGGCCCACTGCCGATTGGCCACAAACAGACCATCTCTCAGCCCTACATGGTGGCTGCGATGTCAGCTGCGTTGGATTTGCAGGGGCAGGAGCGAGTCCTTGAAATAGGTACCGGTTCAGGTTACCAGACCGCGATTCTTGCCATGTTGGCTAAGCGTGTCTATTCTGTTGAACGCATCGCCAACCTTGCCGCCCGTGCCCGCAAGGTTCTTGATCAATTACACATCAGTAACGTTAATATCAAAACTGCGGATGGCACCCTGGGTTGGAAAGATCAAGCTCCGTTCGACGGGATTTTAGTCGCTGCCGGGGCGCCTGATGTACCATTGGAATATCTTGCCCAGTTAGCTGTAGGGGGGAAGCTTGTGCTCCCGGTAGGAGGGTATAATGAGCAAAATCTGCTGCGGATAACCCGCCTTGATAACGATCAGTTTAAACGTGAAGAGCTGATGGGTTGTCGTTTTGTTCCACTGATCGGCGCAGCGGGTTGGTCTGAAGCTGATGAAAGCTAATCTGCCTGTGATGAACTCACCATGCTGAAATCTGTACGCCGCCTCTACGACTGGGTACTGACCTGGGCTAACAGCCGCTACGCGCTACTGGCGCTGGGGCTGCTCGCTTTTACCGAAGCCAGTTTTTTTCCGATACCTCCCGATGTTCTGATTATGGCTCTGGCCCTGTCCATGCCACAGATGTCCTACCGCTATGCCCTGATCGCTACGGGTGGTTCAGTGCTGGGGGCTGCCCTTGGTTATGCCATTGGTTGGGGACTGTGGGATGTTTTGGCGGTCTATTTCTACGCTTATGTGCCGGGGGTCACCGAAGCGGGTTTTGCCCGTGTTGGTGCGTTGTTTAGCGAATACGATTTCTGGATTATTTTTGCTGCCGGCTTTACCCCGATCCCCTATAAAATCTTTACTATTGCCGCCGGTGTATTTGCTGTCAATTTCCCGGTATTTATGCTGGCATCCTTGATCGGTCGCGGTTTACGCTTTTATCTGGTGGCCACCCTGTTCTATTATATGGGGCAACCGGCTCGCGCCCTGATTGAAAAATACTTCAATCTATTAACCATCATCGTCTTTGTTATTGTTGCGGTTTTTCTTGTTGTTGCCCGGCTGGCCAGTTGATGGCCAAGGCAGATGACAAAAAACGAATCTTCTTTTAATTGCCGGTCACAGGAAGGTGGTAGTGTTTTTGTCCCGTCTCTCATTGGCTCTGTTGGTTGCTGTGACCTTTGTGGCTGTTTTGACAGCCTGTCATCGTGGCGTCTATCATACCGTTGAACCGGGTCAAACCCTTTTCAGAATCAGTCGTACCTATGGGGTTGATAGCGACTATCTAGCACGTATTAACAATATCTCCGACCCGACGCAATTGCGCGCCGGGACCAAATTATTTATACCGGGAACCAATCAGCAACGTCGCGTTGCGGTGGTAACATCGCCACCGGCGTCCACTACCACCCGCACCACACCTCCGCTGCGACCAACGTCGCCCTCGGCTTCAACGCCTGCTCCTGTCGTGACACCACAGCCAAAGCCGTCACCATCATCGCCCCCTGCAACGATAGCCAGTGTACCGCAAAAGAAACTTAATTGGCCACTTAAGGGCCGAATTGTGCGACATTTCAGCTCAGCAGCCGAGGCGGGAGCGGGACGCGGTATTGAAATCGCCGCAAAGTCGGGGACATCGGTGCTGGCTGCCGAAGCCGGACGAGTTATTTATAGTGGCGACGGGGTCAGTGGTTACGGACATCTGGTGATTTTGCAGCACGATAATCAGCTCTTTACTGTCTACGGATTTAATCAGCGTAATCTGGTCAATCAGGGGGTGTTTGTCAGTCGAGGTGACAAAATTGCCTTGTCGGGAACACCACCTGCGGGGGGTGAGCCACGCTTGCATTTTGAGGTTCGATCAGGAAAGGAACCGGTAAATCCTCAGTTATATCTCCCTTAGTGATCACTGCGATCATATTAGAAACCCAGGGATTTGGAGATTATTGATGAACAGATATAATTCAGAAGAGGATCAGCCGGAAGAGTTGGATGCCTTGCCCGATGAGGAGGAAAATACCCAAAATCCACAAACCGATATTGCGGATGAAGGAGAAGAAAAGGAATACCGCTCTGACGATCAGGCATCAACAGCTGACGCCATCAAGCTCTACCTCAAGGACATCCAGAAAAGTCAACTCTTAAGCGCCGCACAGGAACGTGAATTAGCTGAATTGATCGCAGTTGGTGATGACCATGCCAGAGAACGGATGATCGAATCGAACCTGCGCCTGGTGGTTAAAATTGCCAAGCGTTACATGAATCGCGGCCTGCCTTTTCTCGATCTCATTGAAGAAGGCAATATGGGGCTGATCAAAGCCGTTGAAAAGTTTAAGGTCAGCAAGGGGTGCCGTTTTTCTACCTATGCTACCTGGTGGATTCGTCAGTCGATCGAACGTGCTTTGGTCAATCAAAGTCGTACTATTCGTTTACCAGTACATGTTGCCGATGAAATTAATAAGCTTGTCAAAATTAATCGCGAACTGGTACAGACCCTGAAACGTGATCCCTCCACCGCAGAAATTGCCGGCGCTATGGGTGTTGGGGAAGCCCAGGTGGAAAAGATGCAGTTACTGCTTAGAAAAACATACTCAATTGAGCATCCTATGGGGGATAATAATGATTACAGCCTCATTGATACCGTAGAAGACAAAAATCTCGTCGATCCCGCCAGCACCATTGAAGATGTCGATCTTTTTGTCCATGTTCTTGAGTTGATGGATGCTTTGACCGAAACTGAACGCGACATCCTGATTATGCGTTTTGGCCTTGATGATTCTGAACCGCAAACCCTCGACACCATCGGTCAACTGTTCGGGGTGACCCGCGAGCGTATCCGCCAGATTGAGGCCAAGAGTTTGGCGACCCTGCGCAAAGCGGCACAACAGAAATTCATGGCGTCTGAACCCTAACTGTTTTTGATGGGAGAACCCTTGATGGATGAGTTAAAGAATATTATTCGCGATATCCCTGATTTTCCCAAAAAAGGGATTATCTTTAAGGATGTGACCACGTTGCTTTCTGATGCTAAAAGTTATCAGCGCATGATAGATCTGCTGGCCCATCGCTATATCGGCGAAAAAATCGATCAGATTGTCGGCATTGAAGCCCGCGGGTTTATTCTCGGGGCGGCACTGGCATATAAGCTTGGCACCGGTATCACTCTGGTACGTAAGTCAGGAAAACTCCCCTACAAAACCCACCAGGTGACCTACGACCTGGAGTATGGCAGTGATGTTCTCGAAATCCATGAAGACGCATTCAAAAGGGGTGATCGGGTCATTATTGCCGATGACCTGCTTGCTACCGGTGGCACAATGGCCGCAGTCATACAACTTCTTGATCGCACAGGCGCCGAGCTGGTTGAATGTGCTTTTCTGGCCGAGTTGGAGTTTCTGAATGGCCGCAGTAAGTTGCCTGAGGGGAAAGTTTTCAGCCTGCTTAAATTCTGATGGCTGATGGAACCGGGTTGCCGCAACCAGCGGTTTGATGTATAAGCCTGCATACGACCCCATAGCTCAGCTGGATAGAGCGACTCCCTCCTAAGGAGTAGGCCGGAGGTTCGAATCCTCCTGGGGTCGCCA
>CAZMFD010000009.1:0-42367 GCA_964565445.1 uncultured Geobacteraceae bacterium | reverse complement strand
CGGGCGGTTAGCTCAGCGGGAGAGCATTCGCCTCACACGCGAAGGGTCACTGGTTCGACCCCAGTACCGCCCACCAAAAAAATACGAGACTCAAGCTTATGACTTGGGTCTTTTTTTGTACAGGCCAGTTGCCTGTTTAAAGGATAGAAATAATATGCGTTATATCTGCACCTGCTGTGGCTATGTTTATGACCCCGAACAGGGAGATGCCCTGAATAACGTGCTTCCCGGCACTGAGTTTGCTGATTTACCACCGGAATGGGTTTGCCCTTTGTGCTATGCAGAGCGGGATCAATTTGATCCTCTGGATTAAATGCGTAACTTATAGCGTTTCCAGCCGCTGCGTCAGTTCGCTTATCTGATCCGTCTCGATATTGCCGAAGGCCAGCCGCAAGTAAGGTTCAAGACCGGGTCCAAAGGCCTCACCCGGCAGACAGATAATTCCCGCCTTGTCAAGCAGGTTCCGTGCGGCCTGGCGACCACTCATGCCGACCCAGGGATGTTTGATCCAGGCAAAAAAAGAACCGCTGGCGGTCAACTCAAACCCTTTGATGTCGGCGCCAAAGCAGTCAGTAACAACGGTATGGCGCTCTTGCATCTGTTGCGTTTTTTCTGCAATCCAGCCATCTAAGTGACAACATCCATATTGTAGTGCCAGTTGCGCCGGTCGCGGCTGACACACGGCCATGCTGTCCTGAATTTTTAACCCCTGTTCGATCAGTTCAGCAGCCCCAATCAGGGCTCCACAGCGCAAGCCGGTTAAAGCAAAGGTTTTGCCGAAGGAGGCAATGTGAACAAAATGGTTGTGCCAGGTTCTGCGCGCAAAGAGTCGGTGCGGAGGGGAATTGCGGAAGTCGCTGATAAAGCTGTTATAGGTTTCGTCAATCATCAGGACGATTGAGTGTGCCTGCGCGAGGTCAAAAAGTTGTTCCAGTTGCGGGGACGGGATAATTGCCCCGGTCGGGTTGCTGGGTGATACCAGTAGCAGGGCGCGGGTTCTTGGAGTGATTTTTTGTTCGATGGCGGTAAGGGTCGGGAGTCCGCCCGTAATCGGATCAAAAGGAATATATGTCGGCTTGACCCCGTAACTTTGCAGCGCCATCAAGTGATCGAAATAGGCCGGCAGGGGAACAATCACTTCATCACCCGGTTGACACAGGCACAGCATCGCGAGCCAGAATGCCTGACTGGCGCCGATGGTCAGACAGACCTGGTCGGGATGGGGGCCGCTATGATAGTAGCGCTGATACCAGTTACAAAGATCTGACCGCACATCCAGCAGTCCTTCGTCCGGGCTGTAGCGATAGGTGGCCGGATCATCGAGGGCTCGGTGCAGATGACCGATGAGCCCGGGTGCCGGAGGGTAATTGGGCACCGCCTGACAAAGATCAAGCAGGGGTTGTTGATTCGAGACGTCACGCCCGCCAACCCAGCTTTTGACCTCAGTAATCGGCGGTGGTTGCACCTCTTTTAGCCGGTGGTTAATATTCATGGCAATATCTGTTTCATTGATAGCAAACTGACGTCAAAGAATTCCCTGCAGATACTGGATAATATCGGTTTTGATTGGCATAAAGTAAAGATTGTCATCGTGGGCTTGGGAAAACTCCAGAACTTTGCGCGCAAATTCACGATTCCATTCCAGGGTCGGCGCAAAGTCGCGCGGGAATATGGCGTGATTTTTGTTCTCCCAATAGCTGCGGCTGCTGTCGGTAAGGACGGGTGAAACCCCCCAGTAAATGGTGGTATTGCGGAAGAATCCCTGGTAAATTTCCATCAAGCGCAGATCAAAAAAAGGCTGGGTGAAAAAACCATCAGCGCCGGCGTCTTGTTTGGCACGCATATAGTCGATTTCATCCTTAATACCGCTCCGATAGGGGTCAATTCCGGCGTAGATGGTCAGCTCGGGGCACTCACGTCGGAGACGCCGAATCATTTCCAGAGAACTGGTGCGGTAGTAGGTATGCTTCATTTCCTGCGGTGGGTCGCCGTTGATGATCAGCACCGCCTCGACCCTGTTGTGGCGCAGGTGATCTATAATCGGCAGGTGTGCATCAGGATTAAAGTCGATAGCGCGCAGGTGGGGTATCGTATGCGGTACATACTCTCCGGCAATGGCACACCCCTGCCAGCTGCGCATATCAAAACGCAGGATATCAGGGATATTGATCCTTTTAACCAACGGGAGATGCCGGCGCACCAACTCCAGTTCTTTGCGCAGGGAAGATTCGCTCCGGGGTACAAGTTCCAGTGAAATTTCAGTCATCCCGTCTCCTGAAAACAATTTTATGCTTTTTCTGCAATGATCTCACCACTGAAGCGATAGATCTCAGTATCAGACTCTTGCCACATGTCTGCTGACAGACCGGCTTTATTACAGGTCTGACGCAGAAAAGTCAAGGCATCCCACTGGTGCTCGCTGGCAACCTGAGGGAGCAAAACACCCCGGTTGATGCCATGTTCAAGGTAGATACCATGCTCACCTATGGTGATGTCGTTGGGGCCGGAAATTTTTTCTAACGGCGATAGGATGGTAATTTCAATATTGATCAGATCCATTTCGGATATGGTCAGGGGTGGGAAGCGCGGGTCCTGGGTTGCGGCGGCGACAGCCATGAGTGCCACCTCCTGATACAGCGGTAGGCGTGATTGGAAATTACCGATACAGCCGCGTAATTGATCGTTCATTTTAAGGGTGACAAAACATCCTGCGCGTTCATTGAGTGCTTGTTCCTCACGAGGTGGCGGGCTATAAGGTTGCTCAGTGATCTGATGCTCAATCGCGCTTCGTGCAATGTTCAGCAATATCTGCGTTGCGGTGTCGGTCATCATGACGACTCCTTATTTTATAAGTGGAAAAGTTGTTTTTCGCCGACGAGATAACTTATAGTTGCTGCTCGCTTTTGGCGCAACCGTTTTAATATCCGGCAACTGCTGGTTATTGGTCTGAGAACTGGTGAAAGGGTTATCTGTTGACACGGATTTTTAGGTTTGTATCGATTCTTTTCCTCCTCCTGCTTGTTGTTGGTGGATGCTCTCTGAAGCCTCAGGTTGCAAGGGTTTCCGATGATACGCCTCTCTCTGCACAGCAGGAAGCCCGGCTCGGTCAGATTTTGAGTAGTACGTTGATTCAATACCTGGGAGGGGACTACCCCGAGTCTGGTCTTGAAAAGTTTGTCAATCAGGTTGCCCGGCGTCTAGTGACAGATAACAGCAACCTGCAACTACAGGTCAGGGTCGCCAATCATTCTGATGCTTATTCTTTGGCGTTGCCGGGAGGCCTGGTCGTCGTTACCCGTGGCTTGTTGCAGGAAATTGAGTCTGAACCTCAACTTGCTGCTCTGTTGGCACGTGAAATCGGTTATTCTCAGGCAGGTCTTGTAACTGAAAATTTGAAACCTATGATCCGTGGTCGTGCGGTCTTTTTGGAGGATGTGCAACCCGGAGAACCAAACTATTCACAACGATTATTGTTGACACGTGAATTGACCGATGTCGCCCTGCGTAGGGGGTTTGGCAGTGAGAAGGACAATAGTGCTGATATCATTACTATCGATGTGCTGGTGCGAAGTGGCTATCCTTTGAACGGTTTCTTTGAGCTGGACAAGCTATGGCAGCGCCTGAACCGGACCGCCATCGATGGCGGTCGCTCAGTCCACCCTGAACCGTTGTCTGCGCTGCGCCTGCAGGCAGCCCGTGATTATATAGACGCAACCTATCCCGGTTATCCTGGGGTGAAAGGTCTTGACTCAAACACCTATTTCCGACAGCTGGTGAGCCCTGATCAGCTGTCGAGTGCCTACCAACTTTATGATCAGGCTCGTGATGCTGAAGCGGCGGGGGAGCAAACAAGAGCTTTGCAGTTATATCATCAGGCGATTCAGCAGCAGCCCCGGAGTCTGTTGCTGACAGCGCTGGGGATGGCTTATCTGCGCGGAGAAGATCTGATCCCGGCACGCCGGTATCTGCGCCAGGCAGTTCATGTCGATACGAAATTTTATCAGTCTCGACTGGGTCTTGGCTATATTCATCTGCGGCGCTCAGAATGGTCGGAAGCTGTAGCCGAAATCGAGGCTTCCCTGACATTATTGCCAACATTACAGGGAATATTTCTGCTGGCGGAAACGGAAGAAGGCCGTGGCAATGTGGTAAGGGCGCGCAGCCTGTATCGCCATCTGCTCGAGGTTGAGGGCCGGAGTGACCTCGGGCGTGCCGCTGCTGCAAGATTGCGGCAGTTGCCAGGTTGATCAGTATGCTGGTATGGCCTCTGGAGGAAGATGAGATGTTGCTCTGGCAGGGTCGACCAGCACCCCGTTGTTATCTTTTTCGATACTGGCGTAGCCAGCTTGTTGCACTTGTTTTTCTGTTATCAGTGGGGGCGTTCTTTTGGCAAGCCTGGCAATATGCAGTTGCTCTTGTGACCCTGGTTTTTTTACTGGTGTTGTTCATGTCGGCGCTGGCGTTCGGACCCTTCCGGTTAGTCTATTTACGCTGGCGCTGGGAAACCCTTTTTTATGCCGCCAGTGACCGGCGATTATTGGTCCGTCACGGAAGTAACAAACAGCCGGTCAGTTATCCGTGGCTATCACTGCAGGCCATTGTTCTTCACCCCTACACAGACCAGCTGGCCGATATCGAACTGAAATTTACTGGTTCGCGCAGGGTAGTGCTCGAATGTCTGGAAGAGCCTAAAGCCTGTTTGCGCGCCCTGTCTGCAATAGCTACGAATCCTTTGAAACAACAGGATCCTGTTTGACTCGGATAAGTTCCCGTGACTATGATGTGCGTTTGATTGAAAATTCCAGCCGCAAGGCATTTTAGCGATGATGGTGATATGAAGTCCTTTTACCTGGAAACATTTGGTTGTCAGATGAATGTGGTTGATTCCGAGCAGATTACCGCTCTGTTGCAGGGCATCGGCTATCACCCGGTTGGCACCCCCGATCTGGCTGATCTGGTGTTGCTCAATACCTGTTCGGTACGTGATAAAGCGGAACGTAAGGTTTACGGGCATCTTGGACGCTTCAAGCCGATCAAGGATAAACGTCCGGAGTTGATTATCGGGGTGGGAGGTTGTGTTGCTCAGCAGGAAGGGCAGCGCATGCTTGATGCCGTTTCCTACCTTGATCTGGTTTTTGGCACCCACAATATTCACCGTTTGCCGGAGATGGTTCAGCAGGTGGAACAGACCCGTCAGCGTGCCAGCGAAACCGATTTTCTCGATCAGGAAACGCGTTTAAATCTGTTTCCTGAACGTTCAGCCAGCGAGAACGCCACCCGCTTTGTTACCATTATGCAGGGGTGCGACAATTTTTGCTCCTATTGTATCGTCCCCCACGTTCGTGGGCGTGAGATCAGCCGTCCGAGTGCTGAGATCCTCCACGAAATAGAAGCCCTCGTCGCTAGCGGGGTTAAGGAAGTGACCCTGCTTGGGCAGAACGTTAACTCCTACGGTTGCAAAAATGACAATGAGATGTCCTTTCCACAGTTGTTAGAGGCGCTGGATAAAAACCCCGGGCTGGAGCGCCTGCGCTTTGCGACCTCACATCCTAAGGATATTACGGTTGAGTTGATTGACTGCTTTGGACGTTTGAAAAGTCTGTGTCCGCAAATTCATTTGCCGGTCCAAAGTGGCTCAGACCGGATTCTGACGTTGATGAACCGCGGCTATGATGCCGCCGACTATCTTGACAAAGTGCGCCACTTAAAAACCGTGTGTCCGCAGATCCGTTTGACCACTGATATTATCGTCGGCTTTCCCGGGGAGACAGAAGACGATTTCCAGGCAACCCTCGACCTGGTCGAGCAGGTTGGCTATGCTGACGCTTTTACCTTCTTATACTCGCCCAGGGTGGAAACGCCGGCAGCGACCATGGTAGACAATGCCTCTGCGCGTCAGAAACAGCAGCGTTTTGATCGCTTGCTGCAGCTTCAACAGCGCATCAGTGGTGAAATCTGGCAAGCAGATATCGGCAAGGTCTTGCCGGTGCTGGTAGAGGGGGCGAGCAAGAAGGCCGCTGGTCAACTCTTCGGGCGCAGCGTCTGGAATCGGGTTGTCAACTTCAGTGGGTCACAAGAGCTGATTGGCCGGATTGTCCCCGTTGCCATTGTCAAGGTGCTGCGCAATTCCCACCTGGGTGAATACCAGGATAACTTTTGATAACAGGACTACTACTATGATTGATCTCCATACCCATACATTTTTCAGTGACGGTGAGCTGGTGCCGGCTGAGTTGGTGCGTCGTGCTGCGGTTGCCGGTTATCGTGCGATGGCCATCACTGATCATGCCGACAAAAGCAACATTGCCTGGCTGCTCGCCAATATTGTCGATGTCGTCAACGAATTTGGTGAGGCCAACGGCATGCAGGTTCTTGCTGGAGTAGAACTGACCCATGTCGCCCCGGCAGCCATCGCCGATGCCGCCAAGCTGGCGCGTGATCATGGCGCCGAACTGGTTGTTGTTCATGGCGAAACCATTGTCGAACCGGTTATGCCGGGAACCAATCTGGCTGCCATCAAGGCCGGTGTCGATATTCTCTCCCATCCAGGACTGATCACCCCCGAGGAGGTACAGCTGGCCGCTGAAATGGGGGTTTGTCTGGAAATTACTACCCGTAAAGGACATTCTCTCACCAATGGTCATGTCGCCAAGCTCGCACACCAGTACGGTGCCAAGCTGGTCATCAACAATGATGCCCACGGACCCGGCGATCTGGTTTCTGCCGAGCAAATGCAGCGGATTGCGTTGGGGGCGGCGATGACCGCAGAACAGTTCTTGCAGGCCCAGGATAACTCACGCGCCCTGGTTGCGCGCGCCAAGGGGTAGAACATGAACCTCTTTGATAATTTCGATTTTCTTAAGCAACTGGTTGAAACACCGAGCCCATCGGGGTTTGAGCAACCGGTGCAACGCGTGATTCGTCAGCAACTTGAGCTTGTGGCCGACACTATTCAAACTGATATCATGGGTAATTTGATTGCTTTACTCAAGGGACGTGGCGGTCCCACGGTGATGCTCGCCGGTCACTGCGATGAAATCGGTTTCATGGTCCAGTTTGTCGATGATAAGGGCTTTATCTATTTTGGTGCTATCGGTGGAGTTGACCCCCATCTGTCGCCCGGGCAGCGGGTGACTATTCATGCCGATCAGGGGGATATTGCCGGGGTGATCGGCAAAAAAGCTATCCATCTGATCGATGTCAAAGACCGGGATACTGTCATCAATCTGAAAAAGCAATATATCGACATCGGCTGCACATCGCGTGAAGAGGTGGAAAAACTGGTCAGTATCGGTGATCCTGTCACCTTTGCTGTTGGTCTGCAGCCGCTGCAGGGACGGCGGGTTACGGCGCGTGCCTTTGATGATAAAATGGGTGCCTTTATCGTCACCGAGGTGCTGAAGCAGGTACAACGCAGTGGCGGCATGGCTGCCGACCTGTATAGTGTGTCGACGGTGCAGGAAGAGGTTGGACTGCGCGGTGGGATCACTAGTAGTTATGGGGTCAATCCCGATATTGGTATTGTTGTTGAAGTGACCCACGCCACCGATTGCCCGGATGTCGAGCACAATGGTATTGGACGGGTTGAACTTGGCAAAGGGCCGGTCATTGCCCGTGGTGCCAATATCAATCCCATGTTGTTCAGATTGCTGGTTGAAACGGCAAAAGCCGAAGACATTCCGGTGCAGATTATCGGGGTACCGCGCGCTACCGGCACCGATGCCAACGTGATGCAACTCTCCCGTGGTGGGGTTGCCACGGCATTGTTGGGGATTCCTTTACGTTATATGCACACCCCGGTAGAGACCCTTGATTTGAACGATCTGGAACGGGCTGTCAAACTGTTGACTGCGACCTTGAAGACTATCGATAATAATACCTGTTTTATTCCGGTGTGAAGATAAATTGACGATGGATATTTCCCTTGCATCACCTGACCAGCAGGCACAAGCGGCGCGGAAGGTCACTCTGGTCGGCCTGGTTGTCAATGTCATTAATGCTATTGTTAAGATTGTCGTTGGTTTCTGGGCCAATTCTTACGCCCTGATTGCCGACGGAATTCATTCTGCGTCCGATATGCTCAGCGATGTTCTGGTGCTGGTTGCCAGTCATTATGGTCGCCAGCGGCCGGATAAAGATCACCCTTACGGCCATGATCGTTACGAAACTCTGGCAACCCTGATCCTCGGTGCCCTGCTGATTGCCGTTGCCGGTGCGTTGGTGTGGGACAGCATGATGCGTCTGATAACTCCACGTGAACTGGTGACTCCCGGAGCCATTGCCCTGGTCGTTGCTCTGGCCTCGATTGCCAGCAAGGAATGGATTTACCGTTACACCTTGCGCATTGCCCGACAGATCAGCTCACGCCTGCTTGAAGGCAACGCCTGGCATCATCGCACCGATTCCCTGTCTTCCATTGTCGTTTTTGTGGCCATTGGTGGCACGTTGCTTGGTATTACCTGGCTCGATCAGGTGGCGGCAGTGGTTGTCGCGTTGATGGTGGCGCGCATCGGTTTTACCCTGATCTGGGACAGTCTTAAAGAATTGGTCGATACGGCGCTGCCTCAGGACGAGGTCACCAGTATCCGCGCAACCGCCCTGACTATCCCCGGAGTTAAGGATGTCCACGACCTGCGTAGCCGGCGCATGGCCAACCGCACCCTGCTCGATATCCATCTGCAGGTCGATCCGCATATCAGCGTGTCAGAGGGTCATGAAGTCGGGGCCTGGGTCGCGCGCTTGCTGCGGAATCAATATGGTCACATTTCCGATGTCACTTTTCATATCGATCCGGAATGTGATGAGCATGTCGATGTCACCGAAGACAAGTATCGACTGCCCTTGCGACCGGACGCCATTGACCTGTTAACTCAACGCTGGCAGGGGGAGCCGTTATTTGAGCGGCCTCATCATACTATTTTGCATTATCTCGATCAGGGCATTCAGGTTGACCTGTTCTACGCAGTCGAAGATGTTTCTTTCGAAAACCTTGCGCAGTTACAGACTACTTTGTCAGCTCGTGCCCATGATCTGCCGTGGCTACGGCAAGTGAAGGTCTGGATTGGTGCCGAATAGGATAGTATGAGTGTCGGCCGGTTATTCGCAGACGCAGCGCCTGCTGAGTTCTTCTTCGCTCAAAAGGGGCGCTTCCGCCGATAATTCCAGGCCGTCGGCAATAATCTGATCGCCGCAGGTTTTGAGTAGTTTAAAAAAATTCATTGTCAGATAGGGGTTGAGCTGACTGCCTGCCACCTCCATCATCCGGCCACTGATCTGCGGCAGATCCCAGGGTTCTTTGTAGGCACGGCGGGTCCTAAGGGCATCAAAGGTGTCGGAGATCATCGTCATCTGACTGCAGAGATTAAGTTGCCAACCGGACGGTGGGGTCGGGTATCCGGTTTGGTCGTAACGCATGTGGTGTTCAAAGGCCGTTAAAATTGCGATCTGCGGCACATCGTTCTGCCCCATCAGGTACTGTGCCCCGCGCGTGGGATGTTTTTTGATCTCCTGCCACTCGGTATCAGATAACTGCTCCGTCCCCCTGATAATTTCCTTATCGACAAAAATTTTACCGGCATCATGCAGCATCCCGGCCACACCCACATCATGGAGCAAATCGTTGCTTAAGCCCAGGGAGGTTGCCTGGGCGATATTGAGAATGGACACATTAATCGAATGGGCGAAGGTATATTCATCTTCCTTTTTTAGTGGAACCAGGGCCAGTAGCGGGTTGCATTCCTGTTGGAAGGCGGTAACAAAACCGGATATGATGGCGGAAATCCGGCGCAGGTCAAAGTCATCCTTGGTGGCAATTTTATCATAAAGAGTTTTGATGCTCGCCAGTTCCTCGGAGCTTAAATCTTCAAAGCGGGCAATCGCCAGGGTACTGTCCGGGTCATCCTTGACGTCAATTTCACCATAGTCGATATGGGGGGCTCTGGTGTCGAACTGCCGGATTGACTGATTACCACAAACAACATCGATGAATAGCTCGATTTCATTGTTGCCGATTCCGTTTTTCAGACTAAAGTAGCCGATGTTTTGACCATACAGAGAACGGGTGATGCGCTCGCAATGAAGGGTTTGTTCCAGGGGGGTGCCGTCGTACAACAGTTCCCTGTTGACGATCATAAAGGTTAATTCCCTTTGCTGGTTAAACAGGGTGTTCAAGCATTCCCTGATGCGGGGAATTTGTTTCTGCACCTGCTCATGGGAAAGGGAATAGAGATTGGTCGTGGCGATGGCAGTTGAAAAAAGGCGTAATAGGTCGTCGATTTTACTGCGATCAATGCCTGATTTCATGGGTTTTTCTCCTGAAAGTTACGCTGAAGAATTTGTCTGGCAAGGTTGACCGCTTCAACGTTCCCTTTGCCGAGTTGTTGATTGAGCAGTGGGTTGGCCTGATCCGCAGGGTACTTGGCAAGGGCTCTGATAATTTCAATTTTAAGTTGTTCAAATTCCTGGCGATGAAACATTTTGCGCTTGTTTAAGACGCTGGAAAAAACCCTCAGTGCTTCGGGATGAACTTTTTCTGCCAGAGTTTGCACCAAATTTTTTTTCAGCTCCAGGTCAAAATGTAACAGAGATTTTTCGCCGAGCATGGCCAGCAGATGTTTCGTTACTTCCGGATGGTTAATCAACTTTGCGAGAAGGACAGCATTAAGCGCTTCCTGACGATTTTTTGAGTGGAGACTGGTAACAATCTCCTTGATGGAATGGGTATCACCCAGTAGCAGGCAGGTTTTTAACGCTTCCTGTCGCACTTTGCTGTGGCTATGGTTGAGCAGGGGCCTGATTCTAGGGAGTTGTTCTTTGGCCTCAAGTTCACCGAGCAGAAGGAGCATGTTGCGGACTACGTACCATTGATCATTTTCAAGGTAAGAGACTGCGGAGTCGACAACCTGTTGTCCGAGTTTTTTTAAACAACTCAAATAAAAAAACCGGTTAGAGCGAGTTGTTTCGCTGATCGTCAATTCGATTAAAGGAGAAATGAAGGGTGACCCGACCAGGTCAATGATTTCACCAATCATGATTTTCTGGTCTTTGCCCTGGTAACAGGCTTCTGCCACCGCCTGCTTTAATAAGGAAGAGGGAATCATGTTGATCAGAGATTGACTGTCCTCCTTGCCGGCATGAGCAAAACTTGATTGACAGAGGGTCAGCACGCTGGCGAAATCACCAGCATCAATATGGAATTGCAGCGCCTTGACAATCTGCTGATACAGCGCCGGCATCTGCGTTTTGTCGGGCCCATGATCTAACAAATAAAGTGATAACTGCGCGGTTTGAAGGTCGACCTGGAAATTTTCCAGACTGGTTTTGAGGTGTTGCAGTTCGCTACCTAGAGCCGCTGGTGGTTGTGGGTTAGCGAGAATATCCAGCAAGGTGTTCTGGTATTCCGATGGAACGTATTGGGCAATATCTTCATTGCTCAACAGTTCACCTGCCTTTGTCAAAAAGCCCTGTTCTTCACGTGTCAGTCGGTTTACTTCTTCAGCAGAGACCACTTCCCGTGACTCCGCCAGTTTTTTAATCAAGGACAGCATCATCGGCGATGAATGGTGCTCCCCTGAGGTCGCTTGATACAATGCGTTGAGGATCACCTTATTGGACAGATTAGTGAAAAGGTCTTCTGCAAAGGATGCCGGAATCGACAGCTTACAGAGTTCCTTGACGATTTGTTGCCTGGGAACATCATCAAGATGGTTGATCAATTCTGCCAGCTTAATTAGGATTTCCAGGCGCTCAGTTTGAGGATGGTGAGCTTGGGTCGTGGTAATACAGCGGATCAGAGCTTTGTTGAACTGAGACTGATCTTCTCCGGTTGTGCCCGTTAATACCTGGCTGAGTTGGCGTGCCAGGAGAGCGGGATCAAGCCCTCCTTGCGCGAGACTGTCAAGATCAGCATCAGGCAGGGCAGCGATCAGCGAGCGGGCGTAGCGCTCCCAGAAGCGGTCGCTTGTGCTCTGTCTGCTTTTCTGGTTAATCTGATCCTTGCCATCGATCAGCAGAAAATCCTTGCGCGACATCTGGGTGATGATTACCCCGTCAATCTGTCTCTGTGCGAGCAAGTTGATGATGCCATCAGCTCTCCAGGTGTCATCGGGGTTGTTCATGATGATGCGCAAAAACTGGTAAAGGGAAGATATTGTGAGTGCAGAGGTTAAGGTAAAAGAGGTGATGCCGTGCTGAAACATACGATAGGCATATGTGCTGAAGAGTTGGTTTTTAGGGCCCAGTATTTGCCCCAACACCATAAAATTATTTCTGGCGACGGTAATTTGTAACGGCAGATTGGCTGCATGGGCCGCATTAAGGCTGTTCATCAGCTTGGCGCTGGCAGCCTGGACGACAGCATTGTCTTCATCGTACAAACTCAAATGTTTGCTGAGCAACAGCATGGTTTTGAGAATGTCTTGATTTTGAGTAATGATGGCGTCTATGTCCGGTTCTTGATTCATCCTCAAGTTTTTCCACTCTGAATAGGGCTTATAAAGGTTACCATCCCCCTTTGTTTGCTGGAAACAAGGTAAATTATAGGGTCTTTATCCTCAGTGACAGATCAAAAATCGCTGAGGACAAAGCCCGTCGGAAGTTCGTATACAGCTACCTGAATCAGCTGCGCTTGGTGGATCGGTTGCGCGGCGGCGATTTTTTAGGAGCCGAGCTGCGCCCCTTGCCGACAAACCGCTTACCACGATTTGTTCTTCTCTGGGTGTCTTGTTGCGTTGATCCTTTGGTATCCGGGCTGATTAATAACGGATGTTGATTAATATTAATATCCCTGATGCGTTTGATTTGCGCTGCGTCAAGAGGGGAGAGCAGGTCGACCAGGCTGAAGTGCTCAAAAATATTGATACGACCAATCGAGCGACTGTCGATCCGTCCTTCGTTGCTCAAAGCACCGACAATATTGCCTGGTTCGATTCCGTGACTGCGTCCGACCTCGAGCCGGTAACAAGTTGCTTGTTCGCCGCTACTGCGTTCACTTCTCCTGGCGGGAGAGCGTTGTTCACTTGGCTCCTCTTGAACAAAATTGTCATCCTCCATCTGCAGCGGGCGTTCCTTCTGCAGGAGAAAGGCCAAGGCTGCAGCAATGCGGCGGTGACCGATATCATACTCAGTCTGAATGTCATCAATGAGCTCTTCAAAAAACTCAAGATCCTGGGATTCAAGGATGGCATTGATCTGTTCTTTAAACAGACCAACGCGGCGATTGGTGATTTCTTTGCGGCTTGGCAGGGCCATGGCCTTGATCGGTTGCCGGGTAGCACGTTCAATTGCCGCCAGCATTCTTTTTTCACGGGGGGCTACAAAGAGGATCGCTTTGCCTTCACGGCCGGCACGCCCGGTACGGCCGATGCGGTGAACATAGGCTTCGGTATCGTGGGGAATATCATAATTGACGACGTGGCTGATGCGTTTGACATCCAGCCCGCGGGCAGCCACATCGGTGGCAACGACAATATCGAGACTTCCTTCTTTGAGACGTTCAACTGTTTTTTCGCGCATTACCTGGGTCATGTCACCGTTTAAGGGGGCACTGGAAAAACCCCGCGCTTCAAGCTTTTCTGCCAACTCCACGGTGGCGATTTTGGTGCGCACAAAGATGATCATGCCGTCGATTTCTTCGGCCTCGAGAATACGGGTGAGGGCGTCCAGCTTGTGCAGGCCCTTGACCTGCCAGTAGCGCTGGGTGACTTGTTCAACCGTCGAGGTTTTGGATTTGATCCGGATTTCAACCGGGTCTTTGAGATGACGCCGGGCAATTTTGAGTACTCCCTGCGGCATAGTGGCGGAGAAAAGCGCGGTCTGATGTTCGGCGGGAGCGTGGGAGAGAATCTCTTCAACCTCTTCGATAAATCCCATCTTCAGCATTTCGTCAGCTTCGTCGATTACAACGGCGCTCAGTTTGTCGAGTTTCAGCGTGCCCCTATTCAAATGATCCTTGATCCGACCAGGGGTGCCGACCACGACCTGCACGCCCCGCTGAAGCTGACGCAATTGCTGAACCATGTTCTGGCCACCGTAAACCGGCAGAACCTGAAACCCCGGTAGATAGCGAGCATATGTTTGCACGGCCTCGGCTACCTGGAGAGCCAGTTCGCGGGTCGGAGTTAGGATCAGTAATTGCGGATATTTCAGCTCCGGCTTGAGGCGGGTTAATAGCGGCAATGCAAAGGCTGCGGTCTTGCCGGTACCAGTCTGCGCCTGGCCGAGCAGATCCCGCCCTGCAAGCAAAGGAGGAATGCTCTGGGCCTGGATGGGCGTGGGTGATTCGTAACCGACGTCGTCGATGACTTTAATGATGGCCGGGGCCAGGGCCAGTTCGCTGAAAGAAAGTAGTTCGTTGCTGCTCATGTTATTCCTGTCCTGAAAAAAAGTCGTATTCTTTGATGGCAAAGTTTTCAATAATATCCTGTAAGTTGACTGGGCGCCAGTGTTTTATGGTGGTTTTATGTCGGTTGTTGCCGTGCTTGCCACAATAAGAGCAGCAGAGCCAGCAGGGTTAAGTTGGCAAACATGGCGACAATCATTGCCAGGCCGGTGAACAATCCAAAATAGATGGTTGGATTGAAATTGGACAAGGCCAGAATGGAGAAACCGGTAATAATGGTGATCGATGTGTAGTACATGGCGCGCCCAACACTGTCATGGGTGCGCTTGATCGCCCCCAGGGGATTGTCATCGACACGTAGTTCATCGATATAGCGATGGACGTAGTGGATGGTATCATCTACCGCAATCCCGATCGTGATAGCCGCTATGGTGATGGTCATGATATCCAGGGGAATTTTCAGCAGTCCCATCAATCCCAATACCGCAGCAGCTGACATCAGGTTGGGAACAATGGCGATAAGCGCCAGACGCAAGGAGCGAAACTGGATCAGAAACATGCCGACAATGACCAGAAAAACCACGCCGATGGTCATGATCTGGGAGGCAAACAGGCTCTGCAGAACATTATTGTAAAGTACGAACATCCCGGTCAGGTTGATCTGCTCTGGTTTGAGATCAAACAATTTAACCAGATCCCTTTCGATTTTACCGAGCAGCTCATTGCGCTGCAGGTTCGGGTCGGAGTCGATAATCCGCAGATTAAAACGGATCTGATTGCCGTTTGGAGCCATATAGGGGCGAAACAGGGTTTCGTCAATGACCTCAGGCAACTTGCGATGGATCACCGACAGGGCAATGTTGTCCAGAGGTTGCCCTTCATTGACATGCTTCATCAAGGTGAAGGTGGTCGACATGGACAGTACCTTGCCTGATTCCGGAAGTTGGTCGAGATAGTCATGGATCGCGTGAATGTCATTCACCCGGAAACTGTTATACCAATAGCTGCTGCCCGACAAACCTGCTTCAACCGTATCATCAGCAAAAAAATCGTCGCCAAAAGGGTCATCGTCGGCAACTGCCGCTTGCTGTTCGAGGTTGGCTAAAAATTCCGGATCAGCATCGACAATGACATCGAGGGGGGTTGTGCCGCCCAGTTGCCGGTCGATCAGTGCCATGCCCTGATAGATTTCTGTTGTTGGTTTAAAGTAGTCAATAAAGCGGTTTTCAACCGATAATTGGGTGATGCCGTAGATGCTGATCAGGGTGATCAAGGCAAAGGTCAGCAATGTTGCCCGGCCGTGATGTTCGACCAGATGAGCGCACCATCTAGTGATATAGCCGGTAATGTCGAGGCGGGGGACGAAAGGTTGTGGCTTTTTCAACAGTACCAGCCCCGCCGGGAAAAGAATAAGGCTGATCACCAGGGCAAAACCGATGCCAATGGCCATCATCCAGCCGAAGTCGATAATCGGGCGAATATCGCTGGTTAGCAACGAGGCGAAAGCGGCGATGGTTGTTAATGCGGTAAAAATACTCGGCAGTGCCTTGGAGCGGATGGTTTCACGGACCAGGGAGGCATGGCTGGCCTCAGGCTGTTCGGCCAACAGTTCGTTGTAGCGAACTATCAGATGAACGCAGAGGGACAGGGTGATGATCAGCAACAGCGAAGTGAAGTTGGAGGAAACCACGGTGACTTTCCAGCCGATCAATCCCAAAAATCCGAACATAAAAAAAACCGCTAAAAAACAGCAGGCCATGGGCAACAATACCCATTGGTAACGGCGGAAAATCAGAATCAGCATAGAGACCAGAAACACCAGAACGCCAACGCCGAACTTGACCAGATCATTGCGAATAAAATCGATCATGTCGACAACAATCATCGGAATACCGCCTAAATATAACTCAGCCTCATCACGATGTTCATCCATGATGGCACGGATGGTGGCAATGTCACGGGCTTCCTGATCATTGTGGGTGCGGCTGACCCGATCATAGGCGGCGGAAACTTCTGCCAACTGTTGTTCCTCTGCTGCTGTGATGACGCCATCATCCCGCTTCTGTCGCAGTTCGGTGCGTTGGCGATGCAGAGAGCGTAGCTCTTCATTGGTTGCCAGCATGACCTGCAGGGCTGTGGTACGCCCGTCAGCGCTGACCAGTAAATCTTTATAAATCGGCCCGCTGGTAAATTCAGCCAGGGCCAGTTCCATGTCGATTCCCGGGGTCTCGACAGTGCGGATTTCGCGGCTGAGTTCCGACAGGGTGACGCGTGGGCTGTCGATCAGCGGCGCATCAAGGATGCTCATGACCTGCGGAACCCGTTCAATTTCCAGCAGTCGATCACGCAGCTTGCGAAGATCGGAGATGGTTTCCGGTGCCAACAATTCCCCTTTTGGGCTATAGCTGATAATCAGGAAGTCGCTGGTGCCGTACTGGGCGTTAATCTGGCGAAAATAACGCAGATCTTCGTCGTGTTCGAGCATCAACGAGTCAGCTGAGGCATCAAGGTGAAAATCCTTGGCAAAAAAGCCCACGGAAGCAACCAGTATCAACAATAGACCCAGGGTGACCAGGGGGTGTTTTAAAACCAGGCGTTCATAGATCGAAATGATCGTTTGCTTCATTGATTGTCCATCGCTCTTGTTGCAGTAGGGTGGAAAATGACAGTGTTACTATAGCGCCACCGGGGTCAAAAGACAAAAGCCCCGGCATGGCGCCGGGGCTTTTGTGCCGCTTTTTGTGACAGCTGACTAGAGGCCAAGTTTCTTGAAGAAGTCGTTGCCTTTGTCGTCAACCAGAATAAAGGCCGGGAAGTCAACAACATCAATCTTCCAAACTGCTTCCATTCCCAGTTCGGGAAAATCGATACATTCAACCTTTTTGATGTTTTCTTCGGCGAGAACTGCGGCTGGTCCACCGATCGAACCAAGGTAGAAACCACCATGCTTAGCACAAGCGTCGGTAACCTGTTGGCTGCGGTTGCCTTTGGCAATCATTACCATCGAGCCTCCGTTACTCTGGAGCAGATCAACATAGCTGTCCATGCGCCCGGCTGTGGTTGGCCCGAAGGAACCGGAGGCTTTGCCGGAAGGAGTTTTGGCCGGGCCGGCATAGTAAATCGGATGTTGTTTCAGGTAATCAGGTAACGGTTTGCCACTATCGAGAATTTCCTTGAATTTTGAGTGGGCAATATCCCGACCTACAACGATTGTTCCATCTAAAAGAAGAGGCGCTCCAACGTCGAGTTTGGAAAGATCAGCGAGAATCTCCGGCATCGGCCGGTTGAGGTCGATACGGGTTCCCTGAATGCTTTTGCCGCGATATTTTTCCGGAATCAGGCGTCCGGGGTTGCGATCCATTTCCTCGACAAAGAGGCCGTCGCGGGTGATCTTGGCTTTAATGTTGCGGTCCGCTGAACAGGAAACCGCCATGCCGACGGGGCAGGAGGCGCCATGGCGCGGAAGCCGGATAACGCGCACATCGTGGGCGAAATATTTGCCCCCAAACTGAGCGCCGATGCCGAGCTCCTGGGCGGCTTTAAGAAGTTTTTCTTCGAGCTCGATATCACGGAAGGCCTGGCCGTGATCATTGCCACTGGTCGGCAGACCATCAAGATAACGAGCGGTTGCTAATTTGACGGTTTTTATGCAGGCATCGGCTGAAGTGCCGCCGATAACAAAGGCCAGATGGTAGGGGGGGCAAGCGGCGGTGCCGATGGTTTTCATCTTCTGAACCAGGAAGTTGTAAAGGGATTCAGGGTTCAGCAGGGCCTTGGTTTCCTGATAGAGCATGGTTTTGTTGGCCGAGCCACCACCTTTAGCAATAAACAGAAATTTATAGGCATCGCCAGCGGTTGCGTAGATGTCGATCTGAGCCGGCAGGTTGGTGCCGGTATTTTTTTCCTTGTACATATCAAGGGCAACGGTCTGGCTGTAGCGCAGGTTTTCTTCTGTGTAGGTCTTAAAGACACCCGCTGAGATTTTTTCTGCATCGTTGCCGCCGGTCCACACCTGCTGACCTTTTTTAGCAACAACGGTTGCAGTGCCGGTGTCCTGGCAGGTGGGCAGTTCGAACATGGCGGAAATTTCTGCATTACGCAAAAAAGCCATGGCCACGCTGCGATCATTGTCGCTGGCTTCCGGATCGCTGAGAATTTTGGCAACCTGTTCGTTGTGCTCGGGGCGTAGCAGAAAGGAGACATCGCGCATCGCCACGTTGGCTAATACCTTTAGCGCTTCCGGATCGACCTTGATGACTTCCTTGCCATCGAAATTGGTGACATTGACATACTTTTCAGACCCTTCAATCTTGTAGTACCTGGTGGTGTCTGCTCCCATCGGCATGGGATCCTGATAGGTGAATTCCGGCATCTCTCTCACTCCTTGGTCAATGTTAATAGGATTTTAAAGCCATTGCGGCCAGCAAATTAATGGAAACAACTATAGGTGATTTTTCACCCAGTGTCGACCGCTAAGTACAGTGTCCAGGTGTAAAACAACAGAACAAATCAATTTGATATTTCAGGTTGCGAATACCTGACTGTTTCTCTTTGAAAGAAATTGACAGAAACAGTCAGGTATGATAGTTATTTATAGATAGTAATTAGCGCTGAAGGCGGTAGTTTTCTGATGTTTTGCCTTGTTGTTGCGGTTTTTTCAGGAGGTTGTTCATGCTCGCTTTTTTAAAAGATGATATCAGGGCAGTTTTTGATCGCGACCCGGCCGTGCGCAGCATTTTTGAGGTGATTTTTTGTTATCCCGGCTTTCATGCCATGTTGTTTTATCGGTTTTCTCACTGGTTGTGGAATAAAAACCGCACTTTTATGGGGCGTTTTGTGTCCCATCTCGGGCGCTTTTTTACCGGTATTGAAATCCACCCCGGGGCAAAAATCGGACGCGGCTTTTTTATTGACCATGGTATGGGCGTGGTGATTGGTGAGACCGCCGAAATCGGTGAAAATTGCACCCTCTATCACGGGGTGACCCTGGGCGGAACCTCTTGGGCCAAGGAAAAGCGCCATCCGACCCTCGGTAATAATGTCGTGGTCGGTTCCGGCGCCAAGATTCTTGGCCCTTTTAACGTCGGCGATGATAGTAAAATCGGTTCAAATTCTGTTGTTGTTAAAGAGGTGCCCGCCATGGCGACAGTGGTAGGTATCCCCGGGCGAGTTGTGCTGTCAGGGGAAAAACGGGTCGGTGTTGATCTGCAGCACGGTGAATTGCCTGACCCCGTAGCCAAGGCAGTGAGTTGTGTCTTTGATCAAATTCAGCGCCTTGAGGAGCAGGTGGTCGGTTTGCGCGACGAACAGAATAAGCTGAAAGCTGAACTGGTACAGTATCGGGTTGATGAGGAGGATACGGTTTCATGAGATTGTCTACCAAGGCCCAGTATGCCGTTCGTGCTCTGGTGAGCCTGAATCTGGCCAGTGCCGGCAATCCGGTGACCATCAAGGATATCTCCGAGCGAGAAAAAATTTCACTGACATATCTGGAGCAGCTTTTTGTCAAGCTCAGGCGTGGTCAGATTGTTAAAAGTGTGCGTGGCCCCGGCGGTGGTTATCTCCTGGCGCGCGCGGCTGATCAGATTCGCGTGGATCAGATAATTGATACGGTTGAAGAGATTCTCGTGCCGGTCTCCTGTATGAATGATGATGGCAGTTGTGGGTGCGACCTCGAATGTGCGACCCAGTCGGTGTGGCAAGGATTAGGAAATCAGATCCGCAGTTTTCTCGCATCCATGACCCTGGAAGATCTCACCAACGATGCCCGGCGCCGCCTTGATCAGCGCTTTAAAGAACAGGTTTGTTTTTGACTTTTTTACATTCACGTAACCCCGGAGGATTTTTGTGAAGCAGATTTATCTTGATAACAACGCAACAACTATGGTCAAGCCGCAAGTGCTTGAGGCCATGCTGCCCTATTTTCGTGAGCAATTCGGCAACCCTTCCAGTGTTCACTGGGCCGGCCGCATGGTCAGTGGAGCCATCGAGAAAGCCCGCGAACAGGTCGCACAATTACTCAATTGCTCGCCGGCAGAAATTATTTTTGTTTCCTGTGGCAGTGAAGGGGACAACTTCGCTATTAAGGGGACTGCTGAAGCGTTGCGCCATAAGGGGAATCATATTATCACCACCACGGTGGAGCACCCGGCCGTATTGGAAACCTGTGAATATCTTGAAAAAAACGGTTTTGAAGTAACTTACCTGCCAGTCGATAAAGATGGCATGCTCGACCTCGCTGAGCTGGAAGCCGCTATTACCGACCAGACCATCCTGATTTCGATTATGTGGGCTAATAACGAAACCGGCAACCTGTTCCCTATTCACGAAATTGGTGAGATTGCCAATCGTCATAAGGTGCGTTTTCATACCGACGCGGTCCAGGCGATTGGTAAGGTCCCGGTGGATGTCAAGGCCGCCAAGGTCGATATGCTGGTACTGTCAGGACACAAGGTTGGTGCTCCCAAGGGTGTTGGTGCCCTTTACCTGCGCCGCGGTACACGCATAACGCGTTTTATGCATGGTGGTCATCAGGAGCGCAATCGTCGCGCCGGAACCCATAATGTTGCCGGCATCGTCGGCCTCGGAGTGGCTTGCGAACTGGCCCGTCTCAATCAGGAAAAGGATTATGCCTATGTCCGTCGCCTGCGTGACAAGCTCGAACAGGGGATTCTCAGCACGGTTCCCGATGTCAAACTCAACGGTCATCCGAATCCTGATCTGCGGTTACCCAATACCCTTAATATCAGTTTTAATTTCATCGAAGGGGAATCGTTGCTGTTGTTTTTTGATATGAAGGGGATTGCCGCTTCTTCGGGTTCTGCCTGCACCTCCGGTTCATTGGAGCCCTCCCATGTGATGCAGGCGATGGGGGTTGATATCGTCCTTGCTCACTCCAGTGTGCGTTTCAGCTTCAGTGCGGAAAATACCGAGGAGGAAGTTGATTTTATCCTGGCGGAACTTCCCCCGATTGTTCAACGGCTGCGCGACATGAGCCCCCTTTATCAACGTGAAGCTCCGACACCGCTACACTGTGATGAGTGCCGGATGGTGAATAAGGCCAGTTAAAATAACACCTTGGTAGAAATATCTTAAAGATTGGAGATAGAAGGATGTACACAGAAAAAGTCATGGACCATTTCAGCAACCCACGTAATGTTGGTGAAATCGAAAACGCTAACGGGGTGGGCGAAGTCGGCAATGCCTCCTGTGGTGATATAATGAAGATCTACCTGAAGGTCGAAGGCGACATCATCAAGGATGTGAAGTTCAAGACCTTTGGTTGCGGTGCGGCGATTGCCACATCTTCCATGGTAACGGAACTCGCCATCGGCAAGACCCTTGATGAGGCGCTGGTATTGACCAATCAGGCGGTTGCGGAGGCCCTTGATGGTCTGCCGCCGGCCAAAATGCACTGTTCGAATCTGGCCGCCGATGCCCTGCATGAAGCGATCAAGGACTACAAAGAAAAAAACTCCTGATTTGTCGATGTTTTTTTACTGATAATTTTTCGAAAGGCTCCGCTTATGCCGGGGCCTTTTCTCTGAGGTGGATGTGAAAAAACGTGTTGTCGTTGCCATGAGTGGCGGCGTTGATTCCTCAGTGACCGCCGCGCTGTTGAAAGAGCAGGGGTATGAGGTCATTGGTATGACCATGCAGATCTGGGACTATTCTCAGTATACCGACAGGCATGGCGAGACCTTCGGCAGTTGCTGCTCTCTTGATGATGTCTATGATGCCCGGCGGGTTGCCGAACAACTGGAGATTCCTTTTTATGTCATCAATTTTGAAAAACACTTTAAGCAGCAGGTCATTGATCGTTTTTGTGATGACTATCTTGCCGGCCTGACGCCCAACCCGTGCGTACTGTGCAATCAGGTCCTCAAATTTGAGTTACTGATGCGCAAGGCGCGTGAACTCGAAGCGGATTTTCTGGCGACCGGTCATTATGCGCAGATTATTGCCGGGGCCGATGGTCGCTACGCGTTACACAAGGGGATTGATGGCGACAAGGATCAGAGTTATTTTCTTTTTACCCTGACCCAGGAGCAGATGTCACACCTGCGCTTCCCCCTGGGTGGAATGACCAAGGAAGAAGTCAGAGCGCTTGCCGTGCGTTTTAAACTGCGCGTTGCTGAAAAAGCTGAAAGTCAGGATATCTGTTTTGTCCCGGATGGTGATTATGTCCGGTTTTTAGAAGAAGAACGGCAACTCGATGATTGTGCCGGCGCCATAGTTCATGTGTCGGGGCAAGTGCTGGGGCAACATCAGGGCTACTACCGTTATACTGTCGGTCAGCGTAAAGGACTGGGTATTGGTTGGAGCGAACCCCTCTATGTCATCCGTATCGATGCTGCTAACAAGCAAGTTATCGTTGGAGAAAAACAGCACCTGCGCTGTGATCAGATGATTGTCGGCAACTGTGTATGGAGTACGCAGTCACCACAACAGCCATTTGCAGCCGCTTGTCGCATCCGTTACCGTCATCTGGAACAAGCCGCGCAGGTTGTCCCATTGGGCGATGGCCGCGTTAATGTAACATTTGCTGTCCCCCAGTCGGGGGTAACACCGGGTCAGGCGGCGGTGTTCTATCAGGGAGATCGGGTGCTGGGGGGGGGATGGATTCAGTAACCAGATCGGTAGCCGTTGTTACCCTAGGCTGCAAGACCAATCAGTTCGAGTCAGCGGCCATGCTTGAACAATTAGCCGGCAACGGTTATCAACCGGTGGATTTTGCTGCCGGCGCTGATCTGGTGATCGTCAATACCTGCACGGTGACAGCGGCTACTGATTCCCAGTCACGCAAGCTGATTCGCCGCGCGCAGCGCTTAAATCCGGCGGCACGTATTATTGTCACCGGCTGCTATGCTCAAGTCAATCCAGCTGAACTGCAAAAACTTCCCGGTGTCGCTTTGATTATTGGTAATGAGGAGAAAAAAGAGTTGCTGAGCTTGCTGGCGCAGACACAGTCGCAGGGCAGCAGCGAAGTCACCACCCTGGTTTCCAACATTCGCGCTGCTGAACACTGCAACCCTCTCGATCTGCAGACCTTTGCCCAGCGCAGCCGTGCTTTTGTGCAGATTCAGAACGGTTGTGATGCCTTCTGTTCCTACTGCATTATCCCTTATGCCCGTGGTCCCAGTCGCTCGGTACCGGTAGCACAGGTTGTTGCCCAGATCGAGCGCCTGGGGGCGGCCGATTATCGAGAGGTTGTGCTGACCGGTATCCATATCGGTGGTTATGGCCAGGATGATGCGGATGGCACCAGTCTGCTGACCTTATTGCAGGCGATAGAAGCCAGTGACTTTGGTGGCCGCGTGCGCTTAGGGTCGATTGAACCAACCGAATTGCCCCTTGAATTGCGCGATTACCTCGTTCAACAGCAGTGGCTCTGCTCTCATCTGCACATACCCTTGCAGGCCGGTGATGACGAGATTCTAAGGCGCATGAATCGTCACTATGATACCGCTTTTTTTGCTGATCTTCTTGCTGATCTGCATCTGCGTCAGCCTGCAATGGCGCTTGGACTTGATGTCATCTGTGGCTTCCCCGGTGAAACCGATGAACATTTTTCCAACACCTACAGATTGTTAAAACAGCTCCCTTTCAGTCATCTGCATGTTTTTCCCTTCAGCCGCAGGCCCGGAACCCCGGCCGCGACCATGCCCGACCAGGTGGCTCCGGCGTTGATCAAGGAACGAGCCGCCAGATTGCGCACATTGGGAGAGGAAAAATTGCAGCAGTTCAGCCGCAGTTTTATCGGATCGGAAGTGCTGATGCTGGTTGAAGGGGGAGTCAGCAAGGGACTACGCAAAGGGTTGTCGGAAAATTATCTGACCCTACTGATTGATCAGCACCAGGCACAAGCGGGAGAGCTGTGCCTGGTGCGGGTAACTGATTGGGTCGCGGATGGGATGACAGTGGCGCGAGTGAACTGATCAGGCACACTCACTATAGCCACAGGCGTGGCAGACACAGCAGCCCCCTTCGTGTTCAACCGGGCCACCGCAATCGGGACAGGCACCACCACCATTGTTAACGGCGGCCACGATTTCTTCGGAATCTGCCATGTGCAGCTGAATCGCCTTGGCAACAGCGTCGGCACAGGAGGTGATGCGGTTGTTACCGAAGCCGCTGGGTTTATGACAGGTAATCCCGATCAACTGTTTGACACTCTGGCGCGCCTGTACGCCACTGCGCCAGGCCAGCGATACCAAACGACCGATGGCTTCACACTGTGATGCTGCGCAGCCACCAGCCTTGCCCATGGTGGTGAACAGTTCAAACAGCCCTTTTTCGTCCTGATTGATGGTGATGTAGAGGGGTCCGCAGCCGGTCTCCATCTGATAGGTAGCGCCGGTCAGGGCCCGGGGACGTTCCCGTTTGCGCAACGCCTTGCGGGTTTCGTTCGGGACATCCTCTTCGGTTTTGGCTTGTGCTTTGCCGGCCACCGAGAGAACCTGCATGGAGCGCGAGCCATCGCGATAGATGGTCACCCCTTTACATCCCTGCTGATAGGCAAGGCGGTAAACGGTAGAGACGTCTTCACGGGCGGCGCTGTGACAGAAGTTTACGGTTTTGGAGACGGCATTGTCGGTATATTTCTGGAACGCCGCCTGCATCATCACGTGATCTTCCGGGGTAATGTCGTGGGCGGTGACAAAGATCTTGCGGATATCTTCGGGGATCACCTTAATATCCTGCACGGAGCCTTTTTCGGCGATCTCCTGCATCAGTTCTTCTGAATAAAAGCCGCGCTCGCGGGCAATGCGGGCAAACACCGGATGGACTTCGAGCAGCTTGTTGTTATCCATAACCTGGCGCACATAAGAGACCGCGAATAAGGGTTCAACCCCGCTCGAACAATTGGCAATAATTGAGATGGTACCAGTCGGGGCAATAGTAGTGCAGGTGGCATTACGCATGGCACGACCTTCGGGATGATCAAAAATACTCCCCGGAAAGTTGGGGAAAGTGCCGCGCTCGGCCGCTAACTCTGCTGAGTGTTCGTGGGCGGCGTCATTGATAAAGTGCATCACCTTTTCTGCCAGGGTCACCGCTTCCGGACTGTTGTAGGGGATCTTGAGCAGGATCAGCAGGTCGGCCCAGCCCATAACCCCAAGGCCGATCTTGCGATTGGCGCGGGTCATCTGATCAATTTCCGGCAGTGGGTAGGCGTTGGCTTCAATGACATTATCGAGGAAGCGGGTGGCCAGCCCGACGATTTTTTTCAATTTATCCCAATCGATCTGCTCATTGTTGATCATCCGCGCCAGATTGATCGAGCCCAGATTGCACGACTCGTAAGGGAGCAGCGGTTGTTCACCACAAGGGTTGGTGCTCTCTATTTCCCCGACCAGAGGGGTGGGGTTGTCGCGGTTAAGGCGGTCGAGGAAGACAATGCCGGGTTCGCCATTGTTCCAGGCCATATCGACAATCTGGGTAAAGACCTTGGTGGCATTCAGCAGTTTAACCTGCGCGCCGGTACGCGGGTTGATCAGGGCGTAGTCATCACCTGCTTCTACCGCCTGCATAAAAGCTTCAGTAACGCCAACCGAGATATTGAAATTAGTCAACACCGTCGGATCGCGTTTAGCCATGATAAAGTCCATGATGTCAGGATGATCGACTCGCAGAATGGCCATGTTAGCACCGCGACGGGTGCCGCCCTGTTTAATGGTTTCCGTCGCGGCATCAAACACCTGCATAAAAGAGATGGGCCCCGAGGAGACCCCGCTGGTCGATTGCACCTCATCATTGGCCGGACGAATACGGGAGAAGGAGAAGCCGGTGCCGCCACCACTTTTATGGATCAGGGCGGTGTGCTTGATGGCATCAAAAATGCTCTCCATAGAATCACCAACCGGGAGCACAAAACAGGCTGACAGTTGTCCCAGGGGGCGGCCGGCGTTCATCAGGGTCGGCGAGTTAGGCAGAAAATCAAGCTGAGACATCATCTCAAAGCAGTCGGCTTCAAACTGCTCACGCCGCTTGCTGTCCTTCTCAACGCCGGCGATGGTGCGAGCAACGCGGTGAAACAGTTCTTCGGTGTTTTCCAGGGGTTTGCCGCCGGCATCGCGGATGAAATAGCGCTTACGCAAAACCGTGAGGGCATTACTTGACAGGTTGAGGGTGTTTTCTGCTGGATTGTCGGTCATGTTCAGGTCCTTCTGGGTTGGATAGCTAGATTGTATTTTGTTTTTTTAGGCACTATATATATGAAGTTTGAAACTCTAACGACTATATATTGTGGTTTCAAGCTCTTTTTTATTTATTTCTTGTAACCCGCTGGTCACTCCGAGCCATGCACCGGTTCGGTTTTCATCGGGGCTGGAATCCGTTATAGTGAAAGATAACTTTGTGGCAGTATGGTGTCGATGCGAGATTGTCTTGTCGCCACCCTGAAATTTAAGTATTGTCCAAAGTTTAACAAAACCTTAGTGAACTTTTGCCTTCAACAGGATCAACAGCGTCCATGGATCGGCTTTATCTCGACAACGCTGCGACCAGTCATCCCAAGCCGGAAATCGTTTATCAAGCGGTTGATGCCGCTCTGCGGAGTGGTGGTAGTGCCGGACGTGGCAGTCATCAACAGGGGATTGGCGCTGATCGTGCGGTTTTTGCCACGCGCGAACTGTTGGCCCAGCTCTTTGGAGTCACCTCTTCAGAACGCTTTATTTTTACCGCCAATGCGACCCAGGCGCTTAATCTGGCAATTTTTGGCCTTGTGAATAGCGGTGACCGGGTGGTTACCACCAGCATGGAACACAATGCAGTGACCCGGCCATTACAAGCGTTGCAGGAGCAGGGTGTCGAGACTGTCAAGGTCGCTGCCGATGCCCATACCGGGGTGGTAGTAACGGCGGATATTCAGAGCGCTTGTCTGGCTGCGCCCACCCGCCTGCTGGTGATTAATCATGCTTCCAATGTGTTTGGTTCCCTCCAGCCGCTCGATGATCTGGGGCACTGGTGTCGTCAGCAAGGTATTATCCTGCTGGTGGACGGCTCCCAGACTGCTGGGCTGATCCCAATCCATCTCGATGAATTAGCGATTGACCTGTTCGCCGCTCCTGGTCATAAAGGGTTGTTGGGTCCTCAAGGTACCGGCTTTTTGTATATCCATGAGGGGATTGAATTGCGCCCCCTGATTTATGGTGGCACCGGGGCCAATTCGCATTCGTCACAGCTACCGGAAATTCTGCCGGAACGCTTCGAAAGTGGGACCTTCAATATTCCCGGTCTGACCGGCCTCGGTGCCGCCCTGCGCTTTTTACTGGAAATCGGCGTTGAGCAGATTCACGCCCGTGAAACACAACTCGTGCGCCGGCTCATTAACGGACTGACACAGATCAATAGCGTTCGCCTTTATGGCCCGTCAGACCAGCAGGCGCGTGGATCAGCGGTTTCCTTTACCCTCAAGGGAATCGATCCGGCCGCAGCAGGATATCTGCTTGATCAACGTGGTATTGCCGTGCGTACCGGCTTGCACTGTTCCCCCGACAGTCATCGCAGCTGTGGAACCTTTCCTGAGGGAACCATCCGTGTGAGCCCCGGTTTTTTTACCACTGAAGCGCATATTGATTGTTTTATCAACGAGGTTGGCATGTTGAAGCCGACTCTGTGAACTACTTTGTGAACTGGACCGTCGCTGGCGTCCTGATCCCCGAAAGAGACCTGTAATGAAACATTATATTCTGGATACCAATGTTGTTCTGCACGATCCCCAGGCAATCTTTAAATTTGATGACAATGTTGTTGTTCTTCCTTTGACGGTGATTGAAGAGATTGATCGTTTCAAAAAAGATCAGAGTGAAACCGGTCGTAATGCCCGTCATATCTCGCGGATCATTGATGGCTTCCGTTCTCAGGCCAAGCTGGTGGAGGGCGTAACGCTGGAAAATGGCGGTATTCTCAAGGTAGCTATCTACAAGCAGGATTTTATGCAGAAGCTGCCACCGGAACTGCGCGTTGATCGTGGTGATAACCGCATTCTGGCAGTGGCAAACGATCTGATGGAGTCCTTGCCTGATGGCAGGGTAGTCCTTGTTTCCAAAGATATCAACCTGCGTATCAAAGCCGATACCTTGGGCTTGCTGGCAGATGATTTTCAGAACGACAAGGTGCCGGTGGATGAATTGTACACCGGTACCGCAGAGCAGCTGGTCAGCAAGGAACAGGTTGATCGTTTTTACGAAGAAGGTTTTATCGATATAGAACTGGATTTTTACCCCAATCAGGGAGTGACCCTGGTCGATGAAATCAATCCCTCACACACCGCTCTTGGTCGTTTTGTTGCAGCTCAGCAGAAGGTTGTCCCTCTGATCAAGGTTCCCAAAGAGGGAGTATGGGGAATCCATCCACGTAATCGCGAGCAGCAGTTTGCTTTTGATCTGCTGCTCAATGATGATGTTCAGCTGGTTTCTCTGGTTGGTAAGGCGGGCACCGGTAAAACCTTGCTGGCTATTGCTGCCGGCCTGCTTAAATCCGCCGACGAAGGAACCTATAACCGGCTGCTGATCTCGCGACCAGTCTTCCCCATGGGGCGGGATTTAGGGTTTTTGCCGGGTGACCTTGAAGAAAAGCTGGCACCCTGGATGCAACCCATTTTTGATAATGTTGAACTGCTGCTGTCATCCCATGATGAAGGGGGAAAGCGCAAACGTGGCTATCGTGAGCTGATTGATCTGGGTTTGATGGAAATTGAACCCTTAACCTATATTCGCGGGCGCTCGATACCAAAACAGTACATGATTGTCGATGAAGCGCAGAACCTGACTCCCCATGAAATAAAAACGATTATCAGTCGCGCCGGAGAAGGGACAAAAATCGTCCTGACCGGAGACCCCTATCAGATTGACAATCCCTATGTTGATTCCGCCAGTAACGGGCTCTCTTATTCAGTAGAACGGTTTAAGGGGCAGGAGCTGATCGGCCACGTGACCCTGACCAAGGGGGAGCGCTCAGCGTTAGCTGAGTTGGCCGCCAATTTGTTGTGATTAATAAGGATCTGTGATGTTGCTTCTGGCTCTGGAAAGTTCCTGCGATGAAACCGCCGCCGCTGTTGTCCGTGACGGTCGTGAGGTGCTGTCGAATATTATCTCGTCGCAGATTGATCTGCATGCAATCTATGGTGGGGTAGTCCCCGAATTGGCCTCGCGACGCCATCTGGAAGTGATCAATCCGTTAGTTGACGAAGCGCTGAAGAGCGCCGCAATAACGGCGGGCGACCTTGACGGGGTGGCGGTAACCAGTGGCCCCGGGTTGACCGGTGCCCTGCTGGTTGGGGTGTCATTTGCCAAGGCTTTTGCTTATGCCCTGAACATTCCTTTTATTGGTGTTCACCACATTGAGGCGCACATCCAGGCGATCCGTCTCGAACAGGAGGTTGCGTATCCGTTTCTCGGCGCCGCAGTCTCCGGTGGCCATACCCACCTCTATCGTGTTGATGGCATCGGTATGTACCGTTTGCTCGGGCGCACCATCGATGATGCTGCCGGTGAAGCCTTTGATAAGGTTGCCAAGATGCTTGGCCTCGGCTACCCCGGTGGCCCACTGATCGATAAACTGGCCGCCAGGTACGCTAGTGGCGATATTAGATTTCCGCGCCCCTTGCTCCATCGTGACAATCACGACTTCAGTTTTTCGGGCCTTAAAACCGCCGTACTTAGTTATATTCAGGGACTGCCGCAACCGCTGAATGAACAACAGGTTGGACAGATTGCCAGTGCCTTTCAGCAGGCTGCGGTCGATGTGCTGACCATCAAGATTCTGCGTGCAGCTGAAGCAGAAGGGCTGGAGCGCATAGTTGTTGCCGGCGGGGTTGCCTGTAATTCGGGTTTGCGTCAGCGCTTTGCTGATATGACTGCTGCAACGGCGATGAATGTTTATTTTCCCAAGCCCCTGTTGTGTGCTGACAACGCAGCGATGATTGCAGTGGCTGCCGACTATTATTTGAGCCACGGAAAAAGTTCCGGTTTTGATCTCAATGCGGTATCAAGTTGGCCTCTGGAGCAGGTTTCCCTTTGAGCGATCCTTCTGTTAATCGCTGGCAGCATTTCGGGTTTTTTCGCCAGTTCAAGCTTCATCTGATCCGTCTGGCACGCATCAAGTCATCTCCTGATGCTGTGGCCCGCGGAATGGCCCTTGGAGTGTTCATCGGATTCACGCCGTTTTTCGGTCTTCACATCCTGATTGCCCTGTTTTTTGCCTTTATTCTGCAGCAGAACAAGATCGCTACCTTCCTTGGTGTCTGGATTACTAATCCGGTGACGGCTCCTTTTATTTATGCCCTTGAATATGAAATAGGTCGCATGCTGCTTGGTAAGCCGCCTCTTGGTATTTTAATGTTTAACCGTGAATTGACCTGGGATACCGCTGTGCAGTTGGGTTTGCCGTTGGGGCTTGGTTCTGTTGTCCTCGGTTTGCCGTTGGCTTTGATCAGTTACGCTTTGACCTTACGTCTTATTCCCTGGTTGCGCCAATACCGCATCCCCCGCTGGCCCAAACCCCTGAACAAGCTGTTACCCCGCGACAGTAAGAATGAGAAGCCATGAGCTACCAGACAAAAAAACGTTTCGGCCAGCATTTTCTTCATGATCCCGGGGTCATCGATAAGATTATTGGCGCTGCCCGCCTCGAAAAACAACAGCGCGTTGTCGAAATCGGTCCCGGCCTGGGTGTCCTTACTGACCAGCTACTTGAGAAAGTGCCGCAGGTGGAAGTGATGGAGATCGATCGCGATCTGATCGCGCTACTGCACCAGCGTTATGAAGATCGCTTGATTATCCACGAAGGCGACGTTCTTAAGTTGGCCTGGCCCGAACTGTTGACTGCCCCCCCCTATACCCTGGTTGCTAACCTGCCTTACAATATCTCCAGTCAGATTCTATTTAAGCTGCTTGATCATCGCCCCCTGTTTGCGCGGATGGTGCTGATGTTTCAGCGCGAGGTGGGGGAACGTCTGATGGCCCGACCCGGCACTAAAGATTATGGTATCCTCTCGGTGTTTTGCCAACTCTGGTATGATATCAACAAGGTGGTATTGGTTAAGCCGGGAGCTTTTAATCCGCCTCCAAGGGTTGAGTCTCTGGTCCTTTCGTTTCTCCCGCTGGCAGAGCCTCGGGTTGATCCGGTTGATGAAGCCCTGTTTAAAAAACTGGTAAAAGGGGCATTTACCCAGCGCCGTAAAACCCTGCGCAACAGCCTGCTGGCCAGCGGGTTCAAAGCCACTGACATTGATTTTACCTTGTCCCTCGCCGCCATTGATCCCGGCTGCCGCGGTGAAACCCTCAGTCTGCAGCAATTTTCTGCCCTGACCAGAGCGTTTTCGGGGGTTGCCACGACAGAATAAATTTATCTGCTGCCTTGCACCCAGGTTCCGGGTAATTTATATATCTTTGGTTTTCATGGTGTATAATTGATGGTAACGAGTAGATATTCTAATCACCAACAAAGGAGTCGGTAATGAAGGTAACGGTTCTCAGTAGCGGATCAATAGAAGAAAATGAACAGCTGTTTGAACCGGAGGCTATTAAGCAGGAATTGAAGCGGCAGGGTCAAAACGAGCATCTCGATAATTTTGTTGTGCTCGCAGAGATCCTGCGCACTGAGATTCCTGAACATTTACTGACCCAGTTGAGTTTTGCCGAATTGACCCAGCAGTTGATTCAGGCTGGAAATTTTCTTTTTGACCAGGAACATGAGGTCAGGGTTAAACTGTTTCCCCTTGAGGATTCCGGTAAATATCGTCTGTTCACTAACTCACCAGACGCCAATCATATTTTTTTCTCGGTACAGGAGTATCTGCACCGCAGAGCCCTGCAATTTCATGTCGTCTGTCATCCGATTTTATCAGTCGCCAGAAAAGATGGAAAAATCGAAGCCCTCACCAACGCTTGCGATGAACTTCCACGCGAATCATTTGTCTGGATGGAGTTTGAGCGTCTCGCTGAAGGGCAGGTTGACGAAGTTGAATCAGCATTAAAAACAATTATTTCAGCGGCACTGACCATCTACCAGGATCGTCCGGCTATGCTGGGAAAATTCGATGAACTGTTGAAAATAAAAGAGTTCGCCGGACATCAAGCCCTGTTTGAATGGTTGAAGCAGGAAAACTTCATTCCCGTTGCAACCCGCAGTTTCACCTACAGCGCTGGGGGTGATATCAGTCGTTTCAAAGAAGAAAAAAACAAAGCTTTGGGATTGACAGAGTTTTATTTCCAACCCTTTCACAAAGCTGATAAGCCATTCGTCCTGAGTGTGGCGAAAGTTTTTTCACTGCTTGGTCAAGGTAAAATTGTTGACGTTGAGCGAACTGAATTGCGTTGTCCGTTGCACCGTTTTGAGCGTCTGACCTATCTTGGGTTTCGTGAAAAAATAAAGGGTGGATATCGTGAATACTGTTTCTTCGGTTTTTATACCCAGAAAAGTATTGATGAAAACAGCTTTATGATCCCGGTCCTGCGCCAGCGGATTGAGAAGGCACAACAGCAGTTGAACATCGTGCACGATAGCCACAACTATCGTAAGACGATGCAGATCATCAACAGCTTCCCAAAGATCGAACTTTTTTTAATGGAAGAGGATGAATTGCGGCGCATGTTGCGTTCTTTTATCCAGATGCATCGTCAGGCCGGGGTCAAGGTGGTGATTGCACCGACAACCGCGGAACTAGGGCTGACACTGCTGTTGATTATGCCCAACGAATATTATCTGCCGGAACATATCGAGCGCCTGGAGGCCTATCTGCGGCGCTATTTCAAGGCGGTCAGCGTTGATATCCGTCTGATCCATGCCGCATCGGATTATTTGACCCTGCACGTTAACCTGCAGTTACGCCATAAAGAGGTGCAGGTCGATCTGCTCAAGTTGGAACAGGGGTTGACCCGTTTGACCATGCCGTGGAAGCTGCGTTTTCGTACCCTGCTGGAAAAGAACTTCAGCACGGAGTCCTATGCCACCTGGGATACTTACATCAAGGCGTTTGACAGAGATTATCGTGCGCGTAATGAGCCGCGTTTTGCCATCCGGGATTTGCGTAATATTGAAAAGCTCCTTCACTTTCAGCAGGATGTTTTTGATTTGTGGGGCCCGTTCCACGATCAGCGTGATTATTACCGGTTGCAGTATTACAGTTTGAACCGTTGTTACCTGAACGATCTGATGCCTTACCTGCAAAATCTTAATCTTTACGTGCTCCATCAGGTCGATTCCGATCTGGTCATCAACGATCAGCCGGTTTATATCAAAAGTTTTTCCGTGCGCGCCGACACCGCCAAAAGTTTGCCCATGGCCCAGGTTAAAAAACCGCTGATCGAAACCCTGCGGGCATTGAACAAGAACGAGGTAGAGAATGATTATCTCCACCAGCTGTTGTTGCCAACCGGCTTCTCATGGCGCCAGATCGACGTTTTTCGTGCCTATCGTAATTATTATCTACAACTGGGAAGCCCTTTCTCTAAAAAACGGGTAGCTGAAACCCTGACCAATAATATAGCGGCAACACAGTTGTTGTACCGTTACTTTGAGGGACGGTTCAAACCGGCACCCGAGTGGGAAGATCCAATGGTGCGTGAGTTGGAGGTCCTCTCGCCGGTACGACAGGAATTGGTCAAGGTTTTAGAAGATGTCACTAACCCCAATGAAGACAAGATCCTGCGCACCCTGTTTAATTTGATTGACTCCACCATCCGCACCAACTTTTTTGTGCGCTGTGACAAGGATGATTATTTTATCTCCCTGAAAATCAGTTCGCTGGGGGTCATCGATATGCCGGCACCGCGCCCGCTATACGAGGTTTATGTCCATTCCGCCCAGATAGAAGGGGTTCACCTGCGTGGCGGCAAGGTGGCTCGCGGCGGCATCCGTTGGTCCGACCGACCAGATGATTTCAGAACCGAAGTGCTAGGTCTGGTCAAAGCGCAGATGACCAAAAATGCGGTGATTGTTCCTGAAGGTTCCAAGGGCGGATTTGTTACCAAGCACACCAGTAGCGATCGTGAACAGATGGGACAGATCGTCAAGCAGGCCTATCAGACCTTTATGCGTGGGCTGCTGGATATCACTGATAACCGCGTTGGTGATGATATTATTCGCCCCGGCGGGGTGATTGCCCATGATGATTATGATCCTTATCTGGTGGTGGCGGCCGACAAAGGGACAGCTCATCTATCCGATGTCGCTAACGCGATCAGCGAATCCTACAATTTCTGGTTGGGTGATGCCTTTGCCAGCGGCGGTTCTCATGGTTATGACCATAAAAAGCTGGGAATCACGGCGCGCGGCGCCTGGGAGAGCGTTAAGCGCTTGTTCCGGGAAATGGGACACGATATCCAGACGGAGCCCTTTACCGTGGTCGGTATCGGTGACATGAGCGGCGATGTCTTTGGTAATGGCATGTTGCTATCGAAACAAATTCGTCTGCTGGCGGCTTTTGATCACCGCCATATTTTCCTTGATCCCGATCCTGATCCAGAATCTTCATGGCAGGAGCGTCAGCGCCTGTTTGATCTGCCACGTTCAACCTGGGAAGACTACAGCAGTGAACTGATTTCTGCCGGTGGCGGTATTTATTCGCGCCAACTTAAAGAGATTCCTCTGACGCCGCAGGTCGCCAAGTGGCTTGGTGTGCGCCAGAGTAGTATTGATGTCTCCAGTTTGATCAAGTTGTTGCTGACGGCTCCGGTTGATCTGTTGTGGAATGGTGGTATCGGCACCTATGTCAAGGCCTCAACCCAGAACCATGAAGAAGCAGGGGACCGGGCTAATGACGGATTGCGCGCTGATGGTATTGAAGTCCGTGCCAGAGTGATAGGTGAGGGGGGTAACCTCGGTTTAACTCAGGCCGGGCGCATCGAGTTTGCCTTGAATGGTGGACGGGTGAATACCGATGCCATCGACAACTCTGGTGGTGTTGACAGTTCTGATCACGAGGTCAACCTGAAGATCATGCTGCGCCTGTTGCGTCAGGAAAAGAAAGTCAGATCACTCAAAGCAGGTTATGCTCTGCTGGAAGAGATTGAAGAGACTGTTTGCCAGGATGTGCTGGCCAACAACTACACCCAAACCCTGTCAATCTCTCTGGATGAATTACGGATTGAAAAAGATGTGGAACCGCATCTGGAACTGATTGATCGGTTAAGTCGTGCCGGGCTGCTTGACCGCCGAGGAGAGGGATTACCAAGTCGTAAAGACGTAGCACTGCGTCAGCCCAATCGCTTGATCCGTCCTGAACTGGCGGTCCTGTTGGCCTATAGCAAGATGTTCCTTTATCGTGGCCTGCTCGACGCAGAACTGCCGGATAACAAGGTGGTTAAACAGTTGCTTTTTGATTATTTTCCTGCAGAAATTGGTGAGCGTTATGCGGAGCAACTACCCCGTCATCCGCTGGCACGTGAAATTACCGCGACGATGCTCACCAATCGCGTCGTCGATCAGGCTGGTAGTGCCTTTTTGCAGACCAGCAGTCGTTTGACCGGGCGTTCGCAGGTCAGTGTCGCTAATGCCTATCTGATTTTTGATAGTTTGCTTAGTGGTAATGATTTGCGCCAGGCGATTTATGCCCTGGATAACCAGATGCCGGCAGCGCGTCAATACGAACTGTTGCTCGGCCTTGAAAATATTCTGGCGACCTTCTGCGTGTTTGCCCTTGGTAATGGCATGGAGATTCCGGCGACCACTGCTGATCTTGAGCGGATCAGTGGCCGGCTATATGACTACGCTGGTTTATTGCCCAAAGTTCTGCCGGTCAACGTTTGGCAGAAATGTCGACAACGTAAAAGTACCCTGCAAAATGAAGGATTGAATCCTGACATCGCTTACAAGTTTTCGGTGCTGGATAACTTGGTCGATTTCCTGCCACTTTTATGTATGGTTGACAGCTCTGGCCAGAGTCTTGAAACTCTGGCTCAGATCAAGGTTCTGGTTGATCAGCAGGTCAATATTGATGTGCTCCTGGCGCAACTGGCGAAAGTTCCGGTACGTGATACGTGGGATCGTCAGGCACGCGAGTCTTTGATCAGCAGTCTTCACGCTGTCAATGTTAAGCTGGTGTATCAAGTGGCGACGGAAACAGCAGAGCGACCGGAAGTTTTTTTCAGCCAACGGCGAGCCAAGCTACGTTTTCTTGACACCGCACGACAATCGTTAGTCGCCGAAGAACCGCAAAACTTTCATCCATTTTCGGTGTTGTTGCATCAGCTTGAGGGGCTGGTAAAGTCCTGATTTGAAAACAGTAGTTGCTTGACGCTCAGATGCCTGCCCTGTCGGTGTAGGGGGGAAAAGATGATGGACAGCTTTTTACATTCTAGGTTATATCCGGAGCGGTTTTGTCGCGAGGATTGGCAGCGGTATGAGTGGTATGGTAATTGTTGTCATAGGGACCGACTGATACATAAATCAATTCAGCAACCCGGAACTTGTGCCGGAGTTTTTCTGCTTGGTTAACCGAACAGCATATTGCCTGGATCATCACGACCGGGACGAAATGGTATTTTTTTGCAGCGAAGTCTGATGCTTCGGCTGTTGCCTTTCGTTACGATGGAAGGCTTTTTTTTATTTAAAACACAGGATCCATCATGGTGCAAAAAAGAAAAACCATTCTTGATATTACCCGCATGAAACAGGACAAGAACAAGGTCGCTGTCCTGACCGCCTACGATTATCCCTTTGCTCGCCTGATGGACGAAGTGGGTATCGATATTATTCTGGTCGGTGATTCAGTTGGCTCAGTGGTATCCGGGTATGACAATACCCTGCCGGTCACCCTGGAGGAAATGATCTACCACACCAAAGCGGTCATGCGTGGCAGCCGGCAGGCGCTGGTGGTGACCGATATGCCCTTTATGTCCTATCAGGCTGATCTGCGCGACGCACGTATCAACGCCGGCCGTTTGATTAAAGAGGGCGGCGCTCAGGCAGTCAAGCTCGAAGGCGGCGTGCCGATGGCCGCTACTATTCGTGCCTTGGTCGATATTGATATCCCCGTGGTTGGGCATATCGGACTGACCCCGCAATCGATTCATCGGATGGGTGGTTTTCGGGTCCAGGGGCGGGCCGAGGACCAGGCTCAAAAGCTGATTGCGGACGCTCGAGCGGTTGAGGAAGCGGGTGCTTTTGCCCTGGTGCTGGAGGGCATTCCGGCACTACTGGCACAAGAAATTACCCGCCTGTTGACTATCCCTACGATTGGTATCGGTGCCGGAGTTGGTTGTGATGGTCAAGTGCTGGTGATTCATGATTTACTGGGTCTTTATGACAAGTATTCGCCCAGGTTTGTCAAGCGCTATGCCGATGTTGCCCCGTTGATTTCGCGCGGTGTCGAGGACTACATCCACGAAGTCAAGCAGGGCATATTTCCGACCGAGGATCACTCCTTCAAATAGGTTTTAAGGAATGGAGATCGTAGAATCCATAGTGTTGATGCAGCAGCGTATGATGAGTGCGCGCGCTGCTGGTAAAACCATCGCATTTGTCCCCACGATGGGGTTCCTGCACGCGGGACATCTGTCCCTGCTTGAAGAGGGGCGCCGCCGTGGCGATTTACTGGTACTCTCCATTTTTGTAAACCCGACTCAATTTGGTCAAGGGGAAGATTTTGAAGACTACCCGCGCGATCTGCAACAGGACTGTGCTCTGGCCGTGGCCGCCGGTGTCGACCTGATTTTTGCGCCGTCAGCTGCAGCCATGTACCCGGCGGGCTATGCCACCGAGGTTAATGTCAGCGGCATCACCGCCGGACTCTGTGGTGCCAGTCGGCCTACACATTTTAGAGGGGTTTGCACGGTTGTGACCAAGCTGTTTAACATTGTGCAACCCCATATGGCTCTATTCGGTACCAAGGATTTTCAGCAACTGGCGGTGATAAAGCAGATGACCCGGGATCTTAACCTGGCGATTGAAATCATCGGTATGCCGATCTACCGTGAAGCCGACGGCCTGGCAATGAGTTCGCGTAATGTCAATCTCGATTCCGAGCAGCGGCGGCAGGCGTTGGCTCTGTCGCAAGCGCTTGCGCTGGCGCAGGATCTGGTCAAACAGGGTGAGACCGGAGCTGAGATTGTTGCCGCTGCCGTCTGCCGTCATTTAGGTGCGCAGTCACAAGTTCGCAGCGACTATGTTGCCATCTGTCATCAATCAACCCTTGAACCTCAGCAGCAGATCGATAAAGATTCGGTACTGCTTATTGCTGCTTTTGTCGGTCAGACGCGTCTGATTGACAACGGCTATCTGATGGATTTGTCATGACTGAAACCGCACGGGCCAATCTCGAAAACCTCTACCGGATCTTTACCGTCCCCGAAGCTCCCGACTCGACCCTGGGGGCTATCGATCAGGCCCTTACCAGGAATGTTGCCGATTTTCTGCAGAAACACGTTGTTGCTCTAGAGCGAAGCCTTGAGGACATTGAGAAGGATTTTTCTCTTAGCAAGATTCCCGATGATCCGACCTTTGTGTCCGAGTACACCACCTTTGTTAAGGAAAAACTCGTTGCCCAGTCGGTGCACACCGCAGCTCCCGGTTTTATCGGCCACATGACATCGGCACTGCCCTATTTTATGTTGCCCCTGTCACGCATCATGATGGCTCTCAATCAGAACCTGGTGAAGGTTGAAACCTCCAAGGCTTTCACGCCGATGGAACGGCAGGTCTTAGCTATGCTGCATCGGTTGATTTATAGCCGGAATGACAGTTTTTATCAGCAGTGGATCCACGACAGTCGCCATGCTCTTGGTGCTTTTTGCTCCGGCGGAACTATCGCTAATATTACCGCTCTGTGGGCCGCCCGTAATCAACTCTGTGGGGCCCGGGGTGATTTCGCGGGGCTGGCAATCGAAGGTTTGCAGCAAACCCTTAAATATCTTGATTGTAACGGCCTGGCGATTCTGGTGTCCCGCCGGGGTCATTATTCCCTCGGCAAAGCGGCTGATCTACTGGGTATCGGCCGCAAACAGCTGATTCTTGTCGATACGGATGTCAATAACCGTATTGATATGCACTGTCTGCGTGAGGAATATGACAAGCTGCAGCAACAGAATATACGCGTTCTGGCTCTGGTCGGTATTGCCGGCACCACAGAGACTGGTCACGTTGACCCGCTGCAACAAATGGCTGATTTCGCCGCTGAGGTTGGTTGCCATTTTCACGTTGATGCGGCCTGGGGTGGCCCGACCCTCTTTTCCGATACCCATCGTTATTTGTTGCGTGGTATAGAACGGGCCGATTCCGTCACCATAGATGCGCATAAGCAACTCTATGTGCCGATGGGAGCAGGGATGGTTCTCTTTAAAGATCCAAACACCCTGACCGCTATTGAGCATCATGCCAATTATATTCTGCGTGAAGGTTCCAAGGACCTGGGCAGCCATACTCTCGAGGGTTCACGTCCGGGCAAGGCAATGCTGGTACACGCCGGACTATCTATTATTGGCCGCCGTGGCTACGAGTTGCTGATCGATCTGGGAATTGAAAAGGCCCGACGTTTTGCCGAGATGATTTCTGCTCATCCTGATTTTGAGCTGGTTACGGCACCGGAATTAAATATCCTCACCTATCGCTATCACCCCGCCTGGTTACAGCAGCAGATGGTGAACCTTGACCAGCAACGTCGGCAACAGGTTAACGAGTTGCTTGATCAGTTAACCCGTGAGTTGCAAAAACGTCAACGCGAAGCCGGCAAAACCTTTGTTTCCAGAACGCGCCTGCGCAGCGCGGTTTATGGTGCCGAGCAGATTACCGTGTTTCGTGTCGTTCTGGCTAATCCGCTGGTCACCGATGCTATCCTTGAAGCGGTGCTGGCGGAACAGCTTGAGATTATTTCTGCTGCTGATCTACAGGCAGTTCTCTTTACGATTACAGAGATCTGTCAGTCGCCGGCACAAAACGGCTGATGATGCAACGGCAGCAGCAGCGTATTATTGCCGCCAGATTTCTGGTAACAGCAGGTCGCTCCCCGGTTGAAAGGGGCGCATTGCTCTGCAACGCTGATCGGATTCTCGCCGTAGACGATCTAAGGGCCCTTAAAAAAGCCCATCCTGGCATCGCGGTTACTGACTATGACGATGCCGTTATTCTCCCCCTGTTTGTCAACGCTCATACCCATCTGGAACTCACCGATTATCCTGTCTGGGCAGATAAGAATGGGGCGCAGATCGATAAGCCCAAAAGTTTTGTCGACTGGATTCTTCAGCTGATACAAGTCAAAAAAAAGCTCGATCCTGACAGCTATCACCATGCGCTGGTAAACGGCATTGCGCAGTCTGCCAAAGTCGGAACCGGAGTGGTCGGCGATATCCTTGCCCATCATAGTGCCCGTAGCGCCTATCAAAGCGCACCGCTGGCCGGTGTTGTTTATTTGGAAACCCTGGGTCAGGACCCGGCGATGATCCGGCGCCTGAAAAAAGCTTTGCATCAGACCCTCGAAGAATCTTTTGCGGCAGAGGCTGTGCTTGGCATTTCACCCCATTCTCCCTACACCATCAGCAATGTCTATTTGCGCCACATCTATGATTTATGCAAACGTCGCGGGCTACACTGCTGCACCCATGTAGCCGAATCAGAAGAAGAGCTGAAGTTTACCCGCGACAGCCGCGGAGCGATTGCTGAGAGATTTTATCAGGCGATCAACTGGCAGGGATTTATCCCGCCACCGAGTGGTTTGCGTCCGGTAACTTATCTTGAAAAACTGGGTGGATTATTCCCTGAGAATCTGCTGGTCCATGGTGTTCATCTTGATGATAAGGACATTGACCTGCTGGCGCGCAACCGGATGTCACTAGCGCTGTGTCCGCGCAGTAATGAACGTTTGCAAGTTGGCAAGGCTCCCGCTGGACATCTGCTAAAAGCCGGTGTCAATCTGGCCCTTGGTACCGACAGCCTGGCCAGCAATGACAGTCTGTCGATCTGGGATGAAATGCATTTTGCTGCACACTGGTTCGCCGGTGAGCTCGACCCCCCAACAATTTTCGCCATGGCAACCCGGCAGGGCGCGGATGCCCTTGGTGTCGGCGATGATTACGGCAGCTTGAGCGCGGGTAAGAAGAGCAGCTTTCAGATTGTCAGCGCACCTGGTGGCGCAGTTAGGCAGCTATATGAATATTTTACCTCCGGTATTGCCACGGATGCTATAATACAAATTTATCGTGATGGAGTGCCACAGCTTTCCGGGGTAAAGTACCCATGATTGAGGAGTTCGGAACCGTTATAGCGCTGCGCGAGGGGGGGCGTATTGCTCTGGTGCAATGTCATAAACAGGCGGCTTGTGACGCTTGCCAAGCTGTCAGTGTATGTCAACCAAGTCATGGAAAACTACGTGAGGTCGAAGCGCGCAACGATGCACGTGCAATAGAACATGACCGGGTCAGGTTGGCTACCACCAGCAAAAATTTTTTGCGCTCATCTTTTATCCTCTATGTTCTCCCGGTACTGGGACTGCTTGGCGGCGCCGGTATCGGTCATCACCTCGGCAGTTCCGGGCTTTTGACTAGTGACCCTGAATTGCTCATGGCGTTATCAGCGGTTATCGGCATGGCGGTTGTTTTTGGCTTGATTTATTACCTGACCCGCCGCCTCAATCGGGATGCTTTTATCCCGATTGTCGTTGCCGTGGAGACGGAAAAATAGCAGTAAAAGGACGGACTCACTAATGGGAATCAAGATTATTGCCACCAACAAGAAAGCTTATCATGACTACTTTATCAGTGACGTGTTTGAGGCTGGTCTGGCCCTGACCGGTACAGAGGTCAAATCGATTCGAGACGGCAAGGTCAACCTGAAAGAAGCCTTTTGTCGGATCAAAGATGGCGAAGTTTTTATCAACAACATGAATGTCGCCGAATACACCCACGGCAACCGTGAAAATCACGACCCCACACGGATGCGCAAGTTGTTGTTACATCACGTTGAAATTGACAAGCTGATCAGAATGACCGAGCAAAAAGGGTTGGCGCTGATACCAACCAAGATTTATTTTAAAAATAATTATGTCAAATTGGAGATTGGCCTCGGGCGCGGGAAAAAATTGCATGACAAGCG
>CAZMFD010000008.1:24394-57094 GCA_964565445.1 uncultured Geobacteraceae bacterium | reverse complement strand
TTTATCCTTCACCACGATTCAATGCCCTTGCCGGCCTGATGGTCAGATATTGAGCATGAAAACATATTTACTGCCGATAACACTGCTATTTATCCTTATTGCATGTCCCTTATCGGCAGCAACCTTCACCGATGCGGTCGGGCGGCAGGTCGTTCTGAACGAACCGCCACGGCGCATTATTTCGCTGGTACCCAGTGTCACGGAGATTCTGTTTGCCCTGGGAGCGCAAGAACAACTGGTCGCCGTCACCGACGCCTGTACCTATCCTGAGGCTGCGACACTCCTTCCACAGGTCGGCCAGTATGCCGATCCGAGTATGGAGCAGATCCTGCTGCAGCACCCCGATCTGGTCTTTGCCTCTGCCGACATGAACCGCCCGGATCAGGTCACGCGCCTGGAGTCCCTGAATATTCCGGTTTTTGTGGTATATCCCAACACGGTGCAGGAAACCCTCGAAACCATTCTCGCCATCGGTCAGGTGACCGGACATGCTACTGCCGCTGAAGAATTGTTTGACGATTTTTCCAGGCGCCTGCGGCATATTGAACAACAGCTTGACCAGCGTGCAAAGGTCAGCGCTCTGGTCTGCGTCATGCTGCAACCCTTGGTGGTAGCCGGGCCAAACACCATCGTTGGCGACATCTTGCGTTATGCCGGAGCCATCAATCCGGTGCCGCCGGGCACCAACAATTATCCGACCTGGAATATGGAAGCGCTGTTGCGTATCGATCCCGAGGTCATTATTGTGTCCGCCCATCCGGGGCAACCAGCCCCGGCATCAGTCTTCGATCAGTGGCCGCAATTGCAAGCCATGCGCGAACAACGTATTATCGTAACCGTTGCCGACTGGATTCACCGCCCCGGCCCGCGCATGATCCTCGGTATCGAAGCGTTGGCCAAGGCCCTGCACCCGGATATTGATGTTGAAAACTGATCAACACTTTTTTTCTCGTCGCTTCAGCCAGTTTGCCCTGTTACTGTCACTGCCGCTGGCTTTCTATATCAGCCTGAGTTCCGGTAGCTTTGGCCTGTCTTTCAATGAACTGACCGCATTGCTTCTCGCAGGTCCAGGGGAAACCACCGAACAGGTCATCCTCTGGCAGATCCGCTTGCCACGAGCGCTGTTGGCCGGGCTGGTGGGAGCGGCGTTAAGTCTGGCCGGAGCCACTTTTCAGGCGACCCTGCGCAACCCTTTGGCCGACCCTTACCTTCTCGGTGTTTCCGGTGGCGCAGCTTTAGGAGCGGTTGCTGCCCTGACAGCGGGATTCAGTGCGACCCTGCTGGTGCCAATAGCGGCTTTCTGCGGCGCCCTGGGCACCCTGCTGCTGGTTTATCTGGTGGCCCGCGCCCACAACTGTTCCCCCCACACCCTGATCCTCTCCGGCGTAATGATCGGCAGCCTTGCTGGTGCTTTGTTGTTGTTTCTTTTGTGGCAGGCGCCGACGGAAGCGGCGCGCCAGGCCATTTTCTGGATGGCAGGCAACCTGTCGCTGGCTCATCCCGGCGCGTTAAGCTGGAGCTGGCTGTGGATCGGCAGCGGTCTGATACTGCTATGCCTACACGCGCCCCAGCTTGACCTGATGACTCAGGGAGAAGAGACCGCAGCCAACCTGGGGATCCACGTCGGCCGCACGCGCTTTGTCCTCTTTGCGATTGCCGGCGGGTTGACTGCAGCGGCGGTGGCACTAGCAGGGATGATCGGCTTTGTCGGGCTGGTGATTCCCCACATCTGCCGCCTGCTGTGGGGGCCGGGACACCGGCGCCTGCTGCCCTTTGCGGCGCTGCTGGGAAGCAGTTTTCTGATGATTGCTGATGCCATTGCCCGCAGCGTTTACGCTCCGGCAGAAATTCCCGTTGGGGTTGTGACCGCCCTGCTTGGTGCGCCTTTTTTCCTCTATCTGTTGCAGCGCAATCGGGGGGGAATGTGATTCAGGCCAACAACCTCCATTTTGCCTTTGAGCGCACGCCGATCTTTAACGGCCTTGATCTTCATATTGAGCACGGTGAAATCCTCTCCATCATCGGCCCCAACGGTTGCGGCAAGTCAACCCTGTTGCGCCTGTTACGCGGCCATCTACGCCCTTACACAGGTGACATCTGCTGGAATAATATTCCGCTGACAAAGATGTCATTCCGCAATCTGGCGCGTCAGGTCGCTATGGTCCCCCAGACGACCCACGTTGACTTCCCTTTCACTGTACATGAAATGGTCGCCATGGGGCGCTACCCCCACCGCCAGGGACTGCTTAGTTTGGCCGGAAACGGTGACGACAAAGCCATCCAGGAGGCGTTGGCCTTAACCGATGTTTTAGAACTGGCTGCGCGCCAGGTCACCCAGCTCAGCGGTGGTGAACTGCAGCGGGTACTGCTCGCCCGCGCCCTCGCGCAAAACACCCCGGTGCTGTTTCTTGATGAAGCGACCAGTCATCTCGACATCGACCACCGCCTTGAACTCGCCGAACTGCTGGTACGCCTCAACCGTGAACAGGACAAAACCATTGTCCAGATCAGCCATGACCTTGATCTGGCAGCAGCGATCTCCCGACGGATTCTGATGCTCTCGAGCCACGGCGAGATTGTCGCTCTGGGCACACCGCAGCAAGTAATGACCGCCACCAATCTTCACCGCTTGTTCCGGGTCGATTTGCGCGTTGAAACCAATCCCTATACCGGCACCCCACAAATCACCCCCCTGGTCAATACAGCACCTCACAAACTGGATCACCTGAAAATCCACCTGTTCTGTGGCGGTGGCAGCGGCCGCATTCTGTTGCGTCGACTGCATCTGGCCCAAGCCACGCTCAGCGTCGGACCGTTGAATCAGGGTGATTCCGACCACACGACAGCGCTAGCCTTAAGCATTCCTACCATCGAAGAGCTCCCGTTTCAGCCCTATTCGGCACCGATTCTTAACCAAGCTCGCGAGCAGATTACAAAAGCCGATATCTGCGTGATTGCAACCAACTGGTGGGGAGAAGGGAATCTGGACTGTCTGGATCTGGCGCTGGCAGCGCTCGACTTGAACAAAGTTGTCTACTTAATTGATCCTCAGCAAAAAAATGACTTTACCGAAGGGCGTGCCTGGCGCAAAATCGAAAAATTGCAACAACAGGGCGCTATCTGCTTTCGCAATGAAGAACATCTGTTTGAGCATTTACAAGCAATACAAAAATCATGAACAAACTCTATTTCCGAACAAAAAACCATTAAAGGATAAGATATCATGCCCATCATCGACCGCCGCCGAATCCTGATCGCCGACGCTGACCTGATGGGTATTGCCAGTCTGATCGGTACTTTGAAAGATCGCTATCATGTGGTCACCGCAAGCTCCAGCGACCAGCTTTTAGCACTGCTCAATGAGCAATCTATCGATCTGCTGCTGCTGGACACCCGCCTGCCGGGGGAAGATCCGTTTCAGCTGTGTAAAAGACTAAGGCAAGACAGAAAAAACGGTCATCTCCCCGTCATCTTTATTGCGCCACAGGCTTCGCCCCAGCAGGAAGAAAAGGCTTTTGAGTGCGGTGCCTCCGATTATATCGCCCGTCCCTTTACTGCCCCTTCAGTCAAGGCGCGGGTTAAAAACCAATTAAAACTTAAGGCCGCCCTGGCTGAACTTAAACACCTCAATACCCTCGCCCTCGATGCCAATCCCAACACCGGTCTACCGGGCAATAACAGCATTCATCAGGAACTTGAGCGGGCGTTGAACAGCACTGAAGACTCCTGTGTTATCTATGCTGACCTCGATCATTTCAAACCCTATAACGACATCTATGGTTTTGCCCGCGGCGATGACATGATCATCTTTACCGCCAACGTCATCCGCGTTGCCCTGCATGCCGGCGGCTGCGGCAATGCTTTTCTCGGCCACATTGGCGGCGATGATTTCATGTTCACCCTGCCTTCAAGCGTTGCAGTGCGAGTCACTGATGATATTTTACGGCGTATCGATCTGGGAATCCCTGAATTTTACTCCCCCGATGATCGTCAACGTGGCCACATCGTGGCGGCTAACCGTGAGGGGGTAGAACAACTTTTCCCGTTAGCCAGTTTAAGTCTGGGAGGCGTTGATCTAAGGGTGCGGCCTTTCACCAGTGTCCTGGAAATCATCGATGCCTGCACGGAGATGAAAAAACTGGCCAAACAGAGCGCGTCCAGCAGCGTCAAAATCTGCCGGCGGCGGGGGTAAATGTTGATCTATTCAGAAGTGTTCGGGGTGACGAAAGGAAAGCTCGAAGCGTCCGAGAAAATTCTGTAGCAAGCGGTAGGTGATCCCCCACAAGGGACGGTTGCTCCATTCTGAGAGATCGATCACCGGATGGCGACGGCCGGCGCCGCGATAGTGAAATTCATGCAGGCGATTGCGCGCCGGGTCAAGCAGCGTACGCAACGGGACCCAGAACAGGTCGACCACTTCACCATTGAGGCAAAAGTCCACCTCATTTTCAAGCTCATAGACAAAACAGGCAATGTGAATCGACAGATAAGCCCCGGCCAGATCATCGCTGCGGCCAAGATACTGCTGCGCAGAAAGCTTCAGCCCGATTTCCTCAAAGGTTTCCCGTTCGGCCGCTGCCCGGGGGCTCCTGTCTGCCGGATCAACACCTCCCCCCGGAAAAGCCAGATCTCCCGACCAGGGATCCAGCTCATGCTCGGCCCGCCGGATCAACAGAACTTCCGTTTCGCCGGCCTGCTCACGCAGAAGCATGGCCACTGCCGCCTGGCGGAAATTCTGTTGGGTCAACAGCTGCGGCTGATGTTGAGTCAACATCGTTCTGATCTGTTGCAGTTCAATCATGGCGCTAAGCTCGGGAAACGAACCGGCAATCGCGTGTGTCGACCTTGATTTTTTCCCCGGTCTCAAGGTAGCCCGGCACCTGCACACTGATCCCGGTTTCAAGGACGGCCTCTTTGGTCTGGGCGGTAGCGGTGGCATTACGGATGGCCGGCGCGGTTTCAGCTACGGTCAATTCTACCACCTGCGGGAGATCCATGGTGACGACCTGATCATTGTAGACCCCAAGGGTGACTTCGGCTCCTTCGAGCAGATAGCCACGAATATCTTCGTAAATATCTCCGCTCAACTCATACTGCTCGAAATTTTCATTGTCCATGAACACGCCGTGTTCATCGGCAGCATACAAAAACTGACCCTTGCGGCGGGAAAAATCGGCTTCGTCGAAACGATCACCCGATTTGAATGAACCACTCAACACCTGCCCGGTTAACAGATTGCGGTATTTGGTTTTCACCAGGGTATTGCCACCACGGGCGGTCGGCGACTGAAAACTGACATCAACAACCAGACAGGGTGCGGCTTCATGCTGAAAAATCACACCACGACGGAAATCACTCGCTTCGATCATAGTTTGGGATAACTCCTGAAAAAGAAATAGATTCTGCGATTGCGCGTCGCTTCGCGCAGAATAACGGTCGGTTTGTGCATCTCAGGGCCGGTGTCTGTGTCATCCTGCGCGGAATCGCAGGATCCAGATTGTTGGCGGGGAGTATCGTTGTATCTCCACGTGACCAAAGTGGACAACAAAATAAAAAAACCTCTTTTAACTCAGGGACTCACCGCCCGCCAGCAGTGACTCGCTCTTGCGATACGCCGTTCCCTGAAACCGGGCAATCAGTTTCCTCTGATCATCATGAATATCGACCTGATAGACCCCGAGTCGGCGATTGCAGGAAACCTCTTGCGCTTTTGCCACAAGAGTACCACCATGAGCCGCATTGATAAACGCCATGCTGGTATTGATCGCCAGCGCCAGTTGTCCACGACTGTTCACTGCCGCAGCAAAAACAAAATCGGCCAGAGCAAATAGAGCGCCACCATGGATGGTATTGGCGCCATTAAAGTGAAATGGCTGAATCACCATTTTTGCCATGGCCGAACCGGACTTTACCTCGAGCAATTCGAAACCACAATGCCGGGCAAAATGATCGTTAGCACGAAAAAAATCAAGATATTCCTGCACTATCAACCCCACAAACCATCGGAAAACTTTTTTGCCAGCGGGCGAGGATTATGCAAATGCTCGGCTTCATTGGCCTTGGCACCGCACTTACCACAGACGACAGTGGGTTTATTTGAGCGGCGATCCATCTCTTCCATCATCCCCTTAGCCTTGAGTTCACACATCTTTAATTGAGCCAATTCCTCTTTCATAAAAAAACTCCTGTTGAGGGTTCCGCTATTCAAGATGGAAATCATAGCCGCATTGGGCCTTGAGCGCAAATGATGGTGTAAGTTCGGCGGGAAATGAAGCTAAGCAGACGGCTTCTTACGCTGCACTTTGCGAAAAACCCCATCGTTGCCACGGCAATATTGGGGTTTTTCTTTTTCCAGGGCGCGGTGATAGAAAAAGTTGAACGAGGGGGTTTTGTTTGGTTTGGTGGTAACCGGACGAACTGGTGAGGGTGCTGCCGGCACCTCTTCCGGAGCAAAAATGGCTTCTAGCAGTGAGTTGATAAAACGGCTGAATTTTTGTGTAGGGTCAAGGTTTGATACCGGCTTGACCGGAGCACGCGCAGGTTTACTCCGGGTACGCCTGGCCTGTTCTTCATCGTAACGCGCCCGCCGGGCCGGGTCGGAGAGGATTCGATAGGCATTGTTGACCTGACGAAATAATTCAGCAGCAGATTCCGAGCCGCGATTGGTATCCGGGTGAAAGCGCTTGGCCAGACTACGGTAAGACGCCCGGATCCGCCCCTGATCGGCATCAGGCGGTATCCCCAGCAATCTGTAATAGTTGAGTGCCATAAAAAACGCCCCGTAGCCTGTCCAATAGATAATGAACGACAAATCTGAATGATAAGCCGGTCGTCCTTGTACTTGTCGGTCGGATCGAACCGGAACTTTAATCCATCAAACTGGCACTGTAGCTTTTAGCCCGTGGCAAAGCTCACGGTGACATCCTGACGATGTTCGGGGTCAATTATCCAGAGGGTGCCCGGCTGGAAATTAAACATATTGGCAATGATCATGTCAGGGAATTGCCCAAGCCTGATATTGTAGATAGTCACCGAGGCATTGTAGAGTTCGCGCCGGTCGGCAATCTGATCCTCAATTTCGGTAATCCGGTTGCTGAGCTGGCGAAAACCGGCGTCAGCTTTAAGATCGGGGTATCGTTCCACCACCATGAACAGGGATTTCAGGGTATCAGTGAGCATATTCTGAGCTTGCAACTGCTGCTCATCGGTGCGCGCCGAATTGACCATGGAACGTGCCTTGACAACGGCTTCAAGCGTTCTTTGCTCGTGCTGCATGTAGCCTTCGCAGACCTTGATCAACTTGGGCAGTTCATCGTAGCGCTGCTTTAACAGCACATCGATATTGCTCCAATCCTGGTTGATGGTGTTTTTCAAAGCAATAAAGCCGTTGTAAATAATGATGGTATAAACGATTACCGCCAGCAACAGCAGCAAAAGCACACCCAATATAATCCAACCGGTCATAATCAAGCTCCCTTTATGTAAGAGAAGAGGTAACTATTCAGCTCTATCCTTGCGCAGGGTCGGGGGATCCTGTGGCAAGGGTGTCTGCCGCCATGGACGGCGACGGCAAGTGGTCATGAGTGACCCAATGGAAAAACAATCGCATCCATTGACATAGGATCCCAAGGACCGATGCTGAACAGATACGCGAAAGGATTAGTTTATATAATCAAGCAATAAATAGATGGACGCTCCTGTCAGCATGGCACTTAACAATAGCAAAGCAACGGCAATATTACGATATTTTCCGGTCAAATGGGTCTCGGAGTGGGTTTCCGCGATAATCAGCGGCCGGCCCGGCCGGTGTCCGATCACGATATGATCTTCCTGGCGGCGGCGCTGCTGACTGCGCTGGATCAGCCGCTGATGGTAGACCTGATCTTCCATTTGCAGACGCGCCGCATCCCATTCATCAACACAGATTTTTCCGTCACCGTCAAGATCAAATTCTTCTAAACGCTGGGGATCCTGTTTGAGATCACGCAACGCGGTCTGGACCTCTTCACGCAGGGATTCACCCTCTTCCGGCTTGTTGGCAGCAAAACCGAGCACGTAGAGCAAGGCCCCCTCGACAACAATCTCTTCCTGCCATTTTTCCGTCTGATCAGAGTCAAAACGGGTCAGACCGACCTGCCCGGGAAACCCCTCCTGGCGGGTTCCGGTACGCACCCGGCCGCTAGTAGGGTTGATTTCAATTCGGCCGGTATCATCTTCGAGAAAGAATGAAGCATTATCACTGGAAGTGACACTGACCGCCTTCCAGCGGTCGTTTTTGTCCTTGCGATAGCGAGTCAGGCGATAATAAACGCAGGGCGTATGGGACATGGGAGTCACCAGGGCATACTTACGCAGCGCTCGGCCTTTGACCTCAACCATCCCCATTGCAACGGAGCGGATGCGGCTGGTCGGGGTGTTCTCGATCTTGCGCTTCATGCGTAGATGATAAAATCCATAGCCAAAAGACAAAACCGCCAGAACAAAGGACGCTGCTCCCGAAGCAATGCTGTGATAAGCAATCTGGTCGATCAGGTCACTGCGATTAGCTAATAACAGCAGGGCAAAAACTAAAAAACCACCGCCAAAGGCGCACAGCGGCCAGATACGCCGTGCTGTCCAGGCCGCGGGGGCACCTGGCGGGGGCGCCGGCAACATCGGGGTCGCCGACCGCCGTGCTGGTGTGCCCTGATTCTTAGATCCTGCGCTGTCATGGTCACCTATAGCAGCTGTTATTTCATCCAGCAGGGGATGCTGCCCTACAGCTGTTTCCTGGGTTATTTCTCCACTAGCCAGTAGAGGTGCCGCCAGCAGGCTTCCCAGCAAGCTTGGCTCGGTATTCTGCTCAGCGTTCCCATCGGTCGGGCGCGGAACGGAGCCATGGCGCCAGAGATCGGCCATCAACCAGCCATAGTGAGTCATGCAATTGAGGTTATGGCGCAAGGCATCCTGATCATTTTTATCAACGCGGCGCAACTGACAACCCGGCAACCGAGCCAGTCCGAGATCGGCATGAAGTTGAAAAGCAGCAGACCGCTCTTCCATCAACTTAAGTAGTACTTCAAGGTTTTTACGACTACTCAAGGTCGCCGCCGCGCCCAGCCCTTGAGGATTGAAGCGCCCGGGATAGACTCGCACTGCTGCGGTTATTTTTTTGTTTTCATCAAGGCGATAGAAATCAAGGACGGGTTGTCCCTGAAGAATCAGGTTGAACAGTTGCTGCTGGTCTTCAGGTTGCACCGCGTCACGTCCGCGGTAGGCGTTACCGGCCAGCATGCGTGCCATCAGTTTTTCCGCCAACCCGCCGGATGCATCGGCCAACACCGCCAGAACAGTTCCGCCGGATGCAAACTCGATCTCCTCATCTCGACAGGCAAACAGGATGCGGCTATCTGACGCCTCAAGTCCATAGATACGCAAGGAAGGAAAGGCGGGAAGAACAGGGTCAATCAACCAATGGACATGACCTGCTGCGGCCAGGGTTGCCGAGATTGGTTCCAGCTCGTTACGCGGACCCTGGGTCAGTTGTGCCATACTGCTGCCGAGCAGGCTTTGTCGACTCTGAAACATATCGAGATGGTGGCGTTCGAACAGCAGACGTAGAAATCCCTCAAACCGCTCCGGCGGCTGCGGATATTGCTGGACAATAAGAAAGGAATCCTGGGACATACGACCTAGCTACTATATTGGTGAGTTTTTATGAGTATAATCCAACAACCCACAACACGGCAAGCATTAAATAAACACCATAACCATTTGGAATTGCTTTATACAGATGCTAATATGCAAAAGTTGCTTTTAAATAAAAAGTTTGCGCAACATCACTCACGTTGAGGGGCTTTGCATGCATCGTTGGCTTAAGGGTTCTATAGGCAAAAATCTTGCCGCGCTGCTGATCATCGCACTGATTCCTGCCTTCAGCATTCTGCTTTTCAGCGGCTTTGAACAGCGACAAATCGCCATCACAGATGCTGAAAAAAACGTTCAACTCCTGGCCCGCAGCATGGCACAAGCACAGATTGATCTCGTCAATACCAGCCGCAGTATTCTTTCTACCCTGGCGCTACTGCCGGAAATCCAGGAATTCAATCTCGCCGCAAGCGAACAGATATTTCAATCCCTGATCAAACAGAACCCCGAGTTTCAGAATTTTACCCTCACCGATCTTGACGGCGAGGTGCTGGCATCCGCCCTGCCCTTCGAGAGGATAAACCTCGCCGACCGCAAACACTTTCGTCAGGCTATTAGCTGTGATGATTTCGCCGTTGGCGAATTTATCATTTCGCGGGTCGGAACAGCCGAACCCGCCTTGGCCTTTGCCTACCCGATCAGAAAAGCAGATGGAAAAGCTCGCGGCGTACTGACCGCCGCCGTCAACCTCTCACGCTTCTCCGTCTTGCAGGACATACCTGCCCTTTCGGAAAAATCCTTTATTGCTGTTACTGACCATCAGGGCATCCGACTATTCTATCAACCCAGCCGCCCCGCTACCAACCCGATTGGGCAGCCCATATCTAAAGAATCCTGGACAAAGTCCCGCGCTGCGACAGCAACCGGAATATTTAAAAGTCGCGGTTCAGATGGCACGCAACGTGTTGTTGCCTTTGAGTCCATCAGTCTGAATCCTGACATGCCTGTCTATGCCTACGTTTGGGCAGGCATCGCCGAGCAGGAAATTCTCCAATCGGCCAACGCCATGCTGGCACGTAATCTGTTGCTGATGTTGGTAGCCATGATAGCAACCTTGATCCTGACCTGGCGCATTGGGCGTGTCACTCTGGTCAAACCGATAACAACCCTTGCCAACTTCTCTCGTAACCTGGCCTCAGGAGTCCTTCCAGAACGTCCCCATAGCGGCTTTGAGCCAAAGGAAATCACAACCCTCACCGATGCCTTTTTCGACATGGCAACAAACATCGAAGCCAACCGCAAAACTTTGAGCGATAGCGAAGCGCGCTTCCGCCTGATCATGGACAGTCTCGATGCTCTGGTCTACGTCGCCGACATCCAGACCTACGAAATTCTCTTTATTAACCGCCATGGCAGAAAGATCTTTGGCGATGTGACCGGTCAGATCTGCTGGCATGCAATTCAGGCAGATCAAACCGGACCCTGTCCTTTTTGTACCAATTCTTTATTGACTGACGCGCAAGGACAACCAACCGCTATCCATACCTGGGAATTTCATAACACCAGAAACCAGCGTTGGTACTACATTATGGATCGAGCCATCAGTTGGGTCGATGGTCGCATCGTTCGCCTTGAAATCGCTACTGATATCACTGACAAAAAAGAGACCGAGCGAGCTCTTGCCGCAGAAAAAGAACAACTTGCTGTCACTCTCGACAGCATTGGCGATGCGGTTATCACCACCGACACCAATGGTCACGTGGTACTGATGAACCCGATTGCCGAAGAGCTTACCGGCTGGAAAATCCATGGAGCAATTAATCGTCCCCTCGCCGAAGTCTTCCATATCATCAATGAGAAAACCGGTGAACTTTGCGAAAATCCAGTCGAAAGAGTCTTAAGTTCGGGAAAAATTATTGGACTGGCCAACCATACGGCCCTAATATCCCGTGATGGTCAGATGCGCAGCATCGCAGACAGTGGTGCCCCGATCATCACCAACGACGGGGATACCATCGGCGTAGTACTGGTGTTCCGTGATGTCACAGACACGTACCGGCTCGAACGTGAACTCGAAAAAGCTCGTAAGATTGAGTCTCTGGGCCTGCTCGCCGGAGGCATAGCCCACGATTTTAACAATATGCTTTCCGCTATTCTTGGCAATATCGAGCTGTCTCTACTGGATTCCAACCTTGCTGAAAAAACCCGTAAGCGCCTCGATGATGCGACTAAAGCATCCTTGCGTGCCCGCGATCTGACCAGGCAACTCCTGACTTTCGCCAAAGGTGGTCAACCGATCAGACAAACAGCCGCCCTGCCGGAAATTATTCAAGATTCCACAGATTTTATCCTCCATGGCAGTGAGGTGACCTGCCAATACAATTTTGTCGACAATCTACCGCTGGTGGATATCGATACCAACCAGATCAGTCAGGTGATCCAGAACCTGGTTCTTAATGCCGTGCAGTCAATGCCACAAGGTGGGATTATTGACATCTCCTGCGCTATCGCTGATGCAGATGAAATAGCCGCCACCCCCCTTGATCCCAGCAGACCATACGTGCTGGTGTCGATCAGTGATCAGGGTGGGGGAATTCCTGCTGAAATCATCGACAGAATCTTTGATCCCTATTTTTCCACCAAGTCCCAGGGCAGCGGTTTGGGATTGTCTATCGTCCACTCGATTATCAGCAAACACGATGGCCATATTCAGGTTGAATCATCACCGGGGAAAGGAACGTCCTTCGGCATTTACCTGCCGACAGCGGCGAGAAAACGCCAGGAGTTCCAGAGCCAGTCGGACCAACTTTCGAACAACCGGCTTCAGGGTACAGTGCTGGTGATGGATGATGAAGAACCGGTGCGTCAGACCATCTGCCTGATGCTCGAGGAGTTCAACCTGGAATCGCTAGCGGCGGCAAACGGCGAAGAGGCGGTTCGTCTGTATCGGGAACATCTGGGCAAAGAACCTCCTATTTCTCTGACAATTCTCGATCTCACCGTTCCCGGTGGCAAAGGCGGTAAAGAAGCAGCACAGGAGATTCTTGCCCTTGATCCTGATGCCCGCATCGTTGTATCAAGCGGTTATTCTCAAGATCCGATCATGGCCAATTATCGGGAACACGGGTTCTGTTCGGTTCTGGCAAAACCCTTTGATCTGAGTGAACTTGAACATGTCCTCAATCGGGGTTCAGCAACGCCACCACAGAATTAGCTCGTGATTAACCGAAAACTCCAGACGAACACAAACCGGATTTCTGTTCGGAAACGTAATTATTCAGCTCTATCATTGCGCAGGGTCGGGGGTCCTGTGGCAAGGGTGTCTGTCGCCATGGACGGCGACAGCTAGCGGTCATGGATGACGAAAAGCGTCCCTTGACATAGGATCCCCGATCCGGTGCTGAACAGATACCCGGAAATTATCACAAAGACACGATAAAACGGTGCAAGGTCGCGAAATACTCCTGGACGTTGACGAACATGATGTCGTTATGATTGCCGTTGGAAAAGATCTTCAAATCCTTGCGCCCGGGAGCCCAGAGGTGAAGCTTTTCAGCGTGCTGGACACTTACCAGCCCGTCGTTGCGCGTATGCATCACCAGCACTGGGCCCGGATAGGCCGCCAGCTTGCGCTGCTGATTGAGATGAGCATCTACGGCCGCATCGAGTTCCGCCGGACTGACTCCCAACTCCTGTGGATGAACGCGTAACAGCAGCCGTTCGCGCACGTCGGCAATCCCACTTTCGATCACCAATCCCGCTACCTCCGGGAAAAGCCGAACCGCTTCCAGGGCAAAAATGGCACCGACACTGCGCCCGAAGATGATCAACTCTGCTTGCGGACGCCCCAGCGCAGTGATGGTGGCACTCACATCTTCCAGCATCTTCCCTAACTCAGGGTCTCCGGTTGACGACCCGTAACCGCGATACTCGGCAAGAAAACAGTTGCACCCTATTTGAGCGATGGCCTCGACAAATCCTTCCAGCCAGTCATCAACAATCTCGCCATTGCCATGAAAGTGCACCAGGGTTTTGGCTTGGGGGTCAACTTCATGGTAATAGCAGGCGAGCTGTGCCCCTTCGACCTCAACCAAAAAAGGTTCAGGTAAAAACCCCCGCCGTGGGAAAAAATAACGTTGTGAAATGAGCGGATGATTAAGCAGATCATTCATAATCAATCTCCTGAGCCTATCAGCGTGGCAAGATGCTGTTACAACAGAGCAATTTTTGCTATGATCGCGATAATTTTCATCCTAACATTTTTTGACGGGTACTGCCGCCAGCCATGAAACCACCTTTAACTCTTCCAGATATCCTCGACATCGAATTCCTGTTCAAGCGTGATGAACCACGTCTTGAACAGGGTGATGATGCGGAGTTGCGCCAGCGTGACCGGGCGATTTTTGTCGCCACGAAGTTGACTTCGGCTGCCGAACCTACCACCCGCGAGCTGGCCGGCCTGTGGCTACGTGCCCGCCGTCAGGAATATCAGCGGCAACAACTGCCACTACCCGGGCAGATCTGGCGGGAAACCACCACCTTCAGCGCGGTTCTGTTATTTCTGCTCAGCCTGCTGATTGGCAGCGGCATGGCAGCTTCTTTTCTGCGTTATGACGGCACCACGCCGGTCAATGTCTCCGGTTTTTTTGCCCTTTTCATCCTGGTTCAACTACTGCTGCTATTTCTTAACCTCGCCCTTCTTGGTTATCGCTCTGTGCGCCGGATAAAAGCTCCGCAGTCAGTCCTCTATGCACTGCTCGGCCAGGGCTTGAGTAACCTCTTTACCTCACTGCTCAAGCGCTCCCAGAAACATCTGACGGCATCCCGGCGCCTTGATCTGCAGGCCGTGTCCGGCAGTTTGCGACAGTTTCGTCAGGTCTATGGCAATCTGCTGTTGTGGCCGGCCTTTATTCTGTTGCAGCTTGCCGGTAGCGGTTTTAATCTGGGGGTATTGCTGACCCTGTTGGCCAAAATCAGCTTTACCGATATTGCCTTTGGCTGGCAGTCGACCCTGCCGTTGACCGATGCCTTTCTCGCCGAACTGGTACGCCTGATTGCCCTGCCCTGGGCTTGGCTACTGCCATACGACTGGGCTTATCCCGGCCTTGAGCAGATTATCGGCAGCAAGATTGTCCTGATTGAAGGAAACCTGCGCCTGACCAGCGCTGGAGTTGTCTCCTGGTGGCCATTTCTGTTGGGTGGAATCCTGGTTTATGGACTTCTGCCACGCTTGCTGCTGCTGGGCTGGGGGAGCTATCAATTACACTCCGGACTGAAAAATCTCCCCTGCGACAGTGCCGCCTTCCGCCAGTTGCGCCGACGGATGCTGACGCCACTGGTCCACACCGAAGCTCAGCAGCAGATTCCTCCCCTGGCGGCACATCAAGAACCGACCCCAAAACCGGAACTATCCAAGCTGTCACTGACCGGTAGCGGCCTTCTGGTATTAATCCCTGATGAACTCTGGGATGCTTGTCCCATCGATCTGCTGACTCCCCATCTTGGTAATCTGGACAAAGGCAGCCCATTGGTTGCGATCCGTTACGGCGCCATCGAACAATCCGGCACGGCCTTGCTCGATCAAATCAGCATTACACTAGAAGACCAGAACCTTGCCGGCATTGTTGTGATCCAGGAAGCCTGGCAACCACCGATCCGGGAGGTAACTACCCGGTTAGAGCAACTGCGCCGGATGATCGGCGCATCCGCGCCCCTTGCTGTCGCCCTGGTCGGCCGGCCCGTTGCAGACAATCCCTTGACACCGGTTCATTCGCAGGATCTGTCCATCTGGCTGAAAACCACTCAAGCGCTGGCAGATCCTTATCTTGATGTTTTTCCCCTGGTGCGCAACTGATGACGACCTCTGTTCCCATATTCGCTATAGTCGGTCACCCCAATGAGGGGAAGTCCTCCGTTCTTTCCACCCTGGCCGAAGATGATAGCGTCAGGGTCAGTCCGATTCCCGGCGAAACCACCGAGGTTCAAAGCTTTCCGGTCACCATCGATGGGCGTGAAATCATCCGCTTTGTTGACACCCCCGGGTTCCAGAACCCCCGCCAGACCCTGGCCTGGATGCAAGCCTACAACGGCCCGGCTAACCAGTTACTGCCGGCGTTCATTGCTGCGCATCGTGATGATCCTGGCTTTCGCGATGATTGCAGTCTGTTAACACCAGTGGCACAGGGCGCCGGGGTGATTTTTGTGGTTGATGGCTCACGGCCGCTGCGCAATATGGACAAAGCGGAAATGGAGATTCTGCGCCTGACCGGTGCGCCGCGCCTGGCGGTGATCAACAGTAAGGGCGAGGACAGCCGCTATCTCGATGATTGGCACGCCGAATTTCGCAAGCACTTCAATGCCATCCGGGTGTTCAATTCAAGTCGCGCCAATTATGCCCAACGGATTGAACTGCTGGAGAGCCTCAAGGCGATTGATCAACAGTTGGAACCGCTACTGAAAATGGTCATCTCTACCTTTCAGAGCGACTGGCAGGCGCGGCATCAGCAAACGGCCGAACTGATTCTTGAATTACTGCGTGATGTCCTTGATTACCGAACCACAGCATCCTGTAGCCCAAAGGATGACGAAATCGCGATCAAAATGAAACTGACACAAAACTATATGGACTATGTCAGTCACAAAGAGCAGCAGACCCGCAAGGCGATCCGCACCCTTTATAAACACACTATTTTTGATCTTGAGCTCGCTCCGCACTCGATCCTTGAAGAGGACCTGTTCAGCGACAAAACCTGGGAGTTTCTGGGGCTGACCGACAAGCAGCTGGTGCTGGCCGGGGCCATCAGTGGCGCCACTATCGGTGCCGGCATTGACCTCGCCGCCGGGGGCATCAGTTTCGGGGTATTTTCAGCATTGGGGGGCTTTCTCGGTGCCGCTGGTACCCTGTTCAAGGGAAAGGATCTGCTGAATAGCTTTGAGCTGCTCGGTTTCCAGGTCGGTGGCGAATCGATCCAGGTCGGACCGGCGCGCAATATCCAGCTGCTGTTTATACTGCTTGATCGCTGCCTGTTGTTCACCGCCCAGGTCATCAACTGGGCCCATGGGCGTCGTGACTATGACCAGAAAGCCCTCATTGAAGAAGCGGATAGCGAAAAAAAAGGTGTTACCAGCGGCTGGGACAATGATGATCGCAAGGTCTGCAGTCAGTTTTTCCAGGCTCTGCAGAAACAGGATACCGATACGCTGGAAAAAACCAGTAAGCGCCTGCATGAGATGATCGTCCGGCAACTGCAGCAGCTGTCTGAAGATCGATCATTTTGAAATATTGGATAGATACGCTTTCTCTCACTAAGGCACGAAGACATTAAGAAGGTTGATCAAAAAAAAGCTATTGAATAAAAGGACAACACGAAAAAATCAGAATTTAAAACTCCAGTTAAAGCTATTTCAGGTTTTAAAACAAAAGCCTTCCTTTTAAGATTTTCTCTGTGATCTCCGTGACTTCGTGTGAGGCCGGTTTTTCTCTAGCCAATATCAACTGCTGTGGCGCATCTGCTGATAGGCATCCAGCGCCCGCTGCCGTGATTGTTTCAAGTCCACCAGCGGCAATGGGTAATCATCCCCCAAGACGATTCCGGCCGCGGCCAGCACTGCGTCAGGAGCCATCCAGGGCGCGTGCAGGTACTTATCGGGCAGGGCGTAAATTTCCGGGACATAGTGACGGACATAGTCGCCGTGGGGATCAAACTTCTGGCCCTGGGTGACCGGATTAAAAATCCGGAAATAAGGCGCGGCATCGGCGCCACAACCGGCAACCCATTGCCAACCGGCGGCATTACTGGCCAGGTCGGCATCCACCAGGCAGTCCCAGAACCAGCGTTCTCCAAGCTGCCAGGGGAGCAACAGGTTCTTCACCAGAAAAGACCCCACCACCATCCGCACGCGGTTGTGCATGAAACCGGTCTGCCAGAGTTCGCGCATCCCAGCATCAACCAGCGGGTAACCGGTCATCCCAAGCTGCCAGCGGCGCAACCCCTTGTCATCCTTCATCCAGGGAAAACGCTGAAACTCGGCACGCAAAGGTGATTCCGGCAGGTGAGGGTTATGATAAAGCTGGTAGTAGGAGAATTCTCGCCAGGCCAGCTCACTGAAAAAATGATCCAGATCATCCTCCGGAATCCTTGCCGATGCCGCAGCCGTCAATAACCCTTGGCGTATCTGATGGGGAGAAATTTCACCAAAATGAAGGTGGGGGGACAATCTGGAAGTCTGCGCCAGGGCCGGAACGTCACGCCCCTGGCGATAACCCTCAAGGCCATCGGCGACAAAGTCGTTGAAGCGCCGGGTCGCCCCCTCTTCCCCCGGATGCCAGTGCTGCTCGAGTTTTTTGTACCAACTGTGATGCGGCAACAACTCCAGTTCATCGAGATGACAGAAACCGGATAAGTTAGCTGCAGGAAAAAAACGCAGGGTTGGAGCAGGACCGGCAGATGACCTGGGGGTATTACGGCCTAGACAGCCCTTGCGATAATAGGGCGTAAACACCTTGTAGGGGGTACCGTCACCTTTAAGCACCTCCCAGGGTTCCCACAGTAAGGATGCGTTAAAACTCTGCACCGCAATGCCGGTCTGGTTCAGGGTTTCTTTGATCCGGCGATCGCGGGCTATACTCCAGGGTTCATAGCAACGATTCCAGAAAACCTTTTGCGTCCCGACCTCGCGCGTCAGTTTCAACAGGAGATCGCCGGCGTTCCCACAAAAAAACCGCAGGTGCCCTTGCAATTGCTGTTCAAGTTGCTGCAATGAACGGTGCAGCCACCAACGACCGGCACTGCCCATACGCCAGGTATCGGCCGCTTCCTCATCGAGAATATAGACCGGGACGACAGCACCCTGCCTGGCAGCCGCTGTCAGACCTGGATTATCAACCAGACGCAAATCCTGACGGAACCAGAAAATTACCGGGGCATCACCCATGATCAACTCCAGTACAAACAAGAAAGCGGTTGACATTCAATTTCTTGAATATTACGATATAACAATAACTGACAAAAACAAGAACTCTAAATACAAACCATACCAAGGGAGTCAATCATGGCCGATGTTTCCATTTATCGCAACAGTTCGAATAAATCCTTTGAGGTTCTGGTCGACGATCTGAAAAAAACGATTGTCGCATCAGGGTTCAGCGTCCATCACCTCGACAAATCTGATCTCGTGGCATTTTATCGTCAGCAGGGGGTGGACATGCCGGAAAACTACCGCCACGCCATGATCCAGATGTGTAAGCCGGTGAATTCAGGCAAATCACTGCCTGCCAACCCCGAACGCAGCGTTTTTGTCCAGAAGTTTTTCTCGGTTTACAACAAGGGGGATAAAACGGAAATCCGCTTTCTGATCTATTCGCCGGAGCTGATTGTCAGCCTGCTTGCTGACGACGAGGAAGGGGCAGAACCATCCAACCAGGACTTTGCCCAGAATATGACAAATGCTTTTGGAGCAATGAGAAAGATTGCCGATTCAGTGGTTTAGGAAAGGCAGGTTGAGCATCACCGAGCCGATGCCTGTGCTCCGGCTCGGTGATGCTCAAGGGGTTGTTATTTAGCAGCCTTACGTGCTTCGGCCAGCCATCCATCCCAGGTAGAGCGATTATTGTCGATCCACTCCTGAGCGTGACGCTCAACGTCACGCTGACTCTTCTCGCCTTCATTCATTTTGGTATTCTGCTCGTTGATGTCGACCAACGGCAAATTAAATACCTCGAAAAACCTTTTTGCTGCCGGGTTTTTCTCAAGGAACTTTTTATTGGCAACAACCTGAATGTCGCTGACCACAAAACCGGCCTTTAACGGATCGGTCACAGCACCTTCAACACCGCTGACGGTCATGCGATCAACACCATCCATCTGTGCTTCACGGGGTTTAATTTCCGGAACGTTGATCCACATGACATCTTCACCCGGCTTCAGCTTGAAAATCGTCCAGTTAGGGGCCCAGGTATAAAAGAAAACCGGTTTACCGGCCTGATAACGGGCCAGGGTGTCTGCCATGCTGGCAGAATAACCGGCCTTGATCGGATTGATGTGATCGTCCAGGTCATAGACATCAAAGTGATGGGTAATAACCTGCTCACATCCCCAGCCCGGAGGACAGGCGGTCAGATCAGCTTTGCCATCGCCATTATCATCAAAGGCTTTCTTGACTTCAGGGCGCTTGAAATCGTCGAGGGATTTGATGTTGTACTGTTCTACGTGCTCTTTCGAGACCAAATAACCCTGCAGGCCACCAGCCTTGGCAACATAGCCGACAATTTCGACATTCTGTTCCCAGCCCGCCGGCATTTGTCCGACATGGTTGGGAAACCAGCCGTTGGTCCAGTAATCAACATCACCCAGAAATACTGATTGATAAAACAGCGGATTGGTTAACTCCGTCGGCTGTTTGGCATTGTACCCCAGTTCCGTCAGGCCTGCTCGCACAAGAGCTTCCTGAAAATAACCGGTATCCCAGGTTGCCCGTGCCGGCTTCACCGTCACGCCCTGCCCCGGCTTGTCCGCTGCGGCAAATGCCGGCGCTGTCAGCAGCGCCATCATTAAAATCAATAACAATTTTTTCATTCTTTTCTCCTTTTTGATTTGAGGTAACCAGGGATCATTTTTTAGCCATCCCCTGAGTAATCCGATCCAGAACCATCGCCAGCAGGACAATTGCCAGGCCACCGATGGTCGCCAGACCAATCTGTAATGAATTTAAGCCCTGAACAACCGGGTTGCCAAGGCCACCCGCACCGATCAGAGCGGCGATAACGACCATCGACAAAGCCATCATCAGGGTCTGATTCAATCCCGCCATAATCGAAGGCATCGCCAGGGGAACCTGGACCTTGCGCAACACCTGGCCGGAAGTAGCGCCAAAAGCCAGAGCGGCTTCGATCAGCTCGGGATGCACCTGACGGATCCCCAGACTGGTCAACCGCACAATGGGCGGCAAGGCAAAAACAATCGTCGCCAGAATTCCGGATACGGTGCCGATACTAAAAAGCATAACCACCGGCACCAGATAAACGAATGGCGGAATGGTCTGCATAGCATCAAGGCAGGGGCGTAAGTATGTCTGGAAACGATCACTGCGGCCCGACATGATCCCCAAAGGGATCCCGATCAGGGCACAGAAAAACACTGAACTGATGACCATCGAAATGGTAATCATAGTGTCGTGCCACAACCCCAGATAACCCACCAGAAAAAATGACACGATGGTAAATATGGTCACCCCTTTGCCGGCAAAACGCCAGGCGGCGACAGCAAACAGGAGGACGACAACAAGCGGCGGCAAGGTTGTAAAAAACCATTCAAGCCCTTGCAGGCTCAACTCGATAGGAACCTTGATCCCCTGAAAAAAATCACGATAATTGATTACCAGCCAATTAACAAATGTCTGCATCCACTGATCAAGGGGGATAAGCTGTTCTTCGAATGTAAAAAAGTTCATCGGTTAGACCTCTTCCTTTTCAGCCTGATCTGTATCCGGCATGTCTTCCGGTTGATTACGATGCAGGGTTTTCAAAAACAGATTCTTGGAAATGGCTCCCAGATACTTGCCATTCTCATCGATAATCGGCAACGGTGAGGAGTGGGTAGCAACCTCCGGAAGAATGTCCTGCAATGAAGCTCCAGCCGACGCTGCGGTGACGTCCTTAATATAGGCATCTGACAAGCGTAGTTCATGATCGGAGCGATCAATCATTGCGCGCAGGCCATCAGCCGAAACCAGTCCGAGATACTTGTGGTCGGTATCAATAACATAACCATATTCGCGGTCGTTCTTGATCAGGCGCTGGAGGGCAGCACGGGGATTTTTTCCATCGGTAGCAATGATGGTAACCTGGGTATCGCTGGCAATATCACCCGCGGTAAGGATATTGGTTGGATCAACGCCACGAAAGAAAGCGCGAACATAGTCATCGGCCGGGTTCTGTAAAATTTCCTCCGGGGTACCAACCTGGACGACACTCCCCCCTTCCATGATCGCAATCCGATCACCGATCCGCATCGCCTCATCAAGATCATGCGAGATAAAAACCACCGTTCTTTTGACCTTGGCCTGTAGTTTGAGTAGTTCATCCTGCATTTCGGTACGAATCAGTGGATCCAGAGCGGAGAAAGCCTCGTCCATCAATAAAATATCGGGGTCGACCGCCAGCCCCCGGGCGAGGCCCACGCGTTGCTGCATACCTCCCGACAACTCCTTGGGGAACGATTGTGCGTAGGGAGCCAGACCGACCTGATCAAGGGCTTCGAGGGCACGATCTTCACGCGCTTTCTTATCAGCGCCGTCCAGTTCCAGTCCAAATGCGGCATTCTGCAACACGGTTAAATGAGGCATCAGGGCAAAAGATTGAAACACCATACTCATTTTCTTGCGGCGCATCTTGACCAGTTCATCGTCACTCATGGCAGTGATATCCTCGCCATCAATAAGCACCTGACCGGAAGTCGGTTCAATCAAACGATTCAACATCCGCACCATGGTCGACTTACCGGAGCCGGATAGGCCCATAATGACGAATATTTCTCCGGGACGGATATCAAAGCTGGCTGATTGGACGCCGACGGTGGCACCGGTTTTTTCGTGGATATGGGTCTTCTCGTGTCCCTCATCCAGCATCTTCATGGCCTGTTTGACATTGGCACCAAAGACTTTGTAGAGATTTTTAACACTGATCTTGATGTCTTTATTCATCTGTGTTCCTGTCGTAAAAATACCAATACAGCGATCAGACTCCTCTTTTTGAGCGCAAGGGGTCTCATCAATAACTGACGAACAGGGGAACTTTTTCTGGAGACATCAACAAGGGGCAAGGATCCAAAAAAAGATCACTGCAGGTCAGAAGCGAATTTCTTATTTTTTTTACAGACAGAGCAACCCGCAACCCGAATTGACCGAACGGAACAAACCAGGCGCTGCTCTTTTGGTGAAATGAAAATCTTCAGATGACTGCGCAGGGCAACATCCTCAGCGATTCTCACGCGGATCAGGCTGAAACATCCTGGCAAGATGCCGCCTTAACTTTTTCACTATACACAATCGCTTCGGGAAAATCAAATTTGAGGACAAGCCTTCTGCATACAAAGAAGAAAATACATCAAAGATTCTGCCGGTTGTGTGGCTGCAGACAATCAAGCAGCTGTCCCTTGGGGACAATTCCGATCGGATTAATCTGCTTGTGACTGCCGTAATAATGGGTTTTAATTTATTCAAAATCGACGCTTTCAGCGACTCCCTGGTACTGAACAGTTCGTCGTAAGCAGCTTCATACGCCACTGCTGTGGTGGCGAAACCGGACCGGCAAACAGCAGCATTATTAACCCCCGGATAAATCATCTGATTAAGGCGTTCAATCTTCGGCCTGACCGCCTGGGGATAATAGTCCGTGGCTTCCGCTACCAGTTCCGCAAATGGATTCGCTGCAAACAAATTCCCCTTTGCTGTTTTTAATATTGTACCACTGGTCGTGGCGGCGGCCCTCAATCAGCAAACCCATTCCAACTCTCCTTTTGATGCAAATGAACCATCATCATCGCTGATGTGATGATCATAACATAGACACATCAGCAGCAGCCGAGAGAACCCTCAGGGAGAGGGAGATATTTGGACCAACCTTCGAGGGTCGCCCTTTTTGACATAAGCAAAGGCTTGCTGTACTACTGTTAGGCAGATAAGAAAAAAACAACAATCCGCTACGGATTTTCCCTTGACCTCCATGAAAATCCACCGTTTCTACACTGACTTTTTGAGGTTGACATGTCACTGGAAAAAATCGGCAACCGCACCCCAAGTGAGTATTCTCCCAACCGTGACGGCCAGGAGGCGGCAGACAACGCTGAAGGCATTCCAGGTTTGGACAAATCGTTTCTGTTTTACCAGGACAAGAGCCGTTTGCCCAAAGTCAGTCACGGTCAGGGCATCTACATCTATGATACCGAAGGCAAGGAATATCTCGACGGCTGTAGCGGAGCCATTTCCGCCAACCTCGGCCACAACAACGCGCGGATGAAAGAAGCAGCGGTTGCCCAGCTTGATAAAATCGCCTTTACTTACCGCAAGCAATTTGAAAATGAGCCCGCCAACCAGCTGGCCGAGCTGCTGGTACAACTCTCTCCGCCGGAATTGGATCGTGTGTTTTTCGTCAACTCCGGCTCCGAAGCCGTTGAGACGACACTGAAAATCGCGCGCCAGTACTGGTGGTCGGTCAATCAAAAAGGCAAATCCCTGGTTCTTTCCTGCCGCCCTTCCTACCATGGTGCGACCATGGGAGCTCTCGCGAGAACGGACTATGCCCCCCTGAACATTCCCTTTGTTGCCATGACGGGAACATCTCCGAAAATTCCGGCTCCTTTCTGCTATCACTGCCTGCTGGACAAATCCTATCCCGAATGCGGTATCGCCTGTGCTTTTGAGCTAGAGACAACCATCCGCATGTATGGGGCCGACAACATTGCGGCGTTCATTGTCGAACCTATTGGTGGGGCGTCAACCGGAGCTGCCGTGCCGCCGGATGAATATTTTCCGCTGATTGAGCGTATCTGCCACGAGAATAATATTTTACTGATCATCGACGATGTCATGACGGGATGCGGCCGCAGCGGAACCTTTTACGGCTATGGCCACTGGGATATCACCCCCGATATCGTTGCCGTTTCGAAAGGAGTCTCCGCAGGCTACACACCTATCGGTGCCGTTATCACCGCCGACTATCTGGTCGGGCCGATTCTCGAAGCGGGTGGCTTTATGCACGGGCACACCTACGCAGGCAATCCTCTTTCAGCGGCAATCGCCCATGAAGCGGTCCGCATCATTCTTGATGACAGCCTGGTTGAGCGCTCCGGCGAATACGGTGTGTATCTGCATGAACGGCTGCACGCCTTGAAAGCCCGCTATCCGATCATCGGAGACGTGCGCGGCCGCGGTCTGTTTGCCGGCATTGAATTCGTCCGCGACCGCGAACTTCGCAAGCCCTTTCCCGCCAACTGGTATGTCGCTTTGGAGGCCACGGAGATTGCCCGGGCCAAAGGTTTGCTGATTTATCCGCGACGCTCGCTTTGCGGCCTGAGCGGTGATCACGTATTAATCGCACCACCGCTGATTATCGAACACGCGGAAATCGATATTCTCGTCGAACGCTTTGAGCAGACCCTGGAACAATTGACCAGGCTTCTTCTGCATTACATGATGCAGGAGAAAGAGGCCTTCAAGGACAGCACCGTCGAGCGCTTTCGCGTCGCCAAAGATCTCCCGGATTATGCCATTGGCGCCATCGACGAAATCGGCCCGGCTGAAGATGCTAATATCACCAGTGCCATGGAATCGGGACATACCCAGACCGAAGAGGACTTCTATGATTCACTCCATCCGGAGTTTAAAAAAGAAGAAGAGTAATTGCGTATGAAGAACAAGGAGATCACCCCGGATCAGGCGATTGAACGTTATCTCATGGCCGGCCAGACCTGGATGATTGGCGGGTTCGGTCGCGGCGGCGTGCCGTTTACACTGCTGGAGGCAATCGCTGCGACTTCGGGTGCGCTGACCGATCTGACTCTGATCAAGAATGACGCCAATGAACCGGGACTGGGCATTGACCTGCTGCTCAAACAAGGTATGGTCAAGAAGATGATTGCAACCCACATTGGTCTCAACCCTGACTTCATCGCCCGGATGAACCGGGGTGAGATTGCCTGCGAACTGGTGCCGCAGGGCATTTTCGCCGAGCGCATCCGCGCCGGAGGCGTTGGCATTCCGGCTTTTTTCTCTGATATCGGTCTTGGCACCGAAGTGGCTCAAGGGCGGCAGATTCACCAGCTCAACGGGCAGTCCTATCTGCTTGAGACCGCCCTTAAGGGCGATGTTGCGCTGGTATGCGCGGATGTGGTTGATCGGGCCGGCAATGCCTGGTGGCGTGGGTCAAATCGCAACATGTGCGTACCGATGGTTCCCGCCTGCCGCACGACGATCGTGGAGGCCAGGGAAATCGTCGACATCGGCTCTATAGCGCCCGAAAACGTCCATATCCCCGGAATTCTGGTCAATGCCATCGTTCAGGCACAACCGCGCGCCCACATGCAGGAGGCACCCTGATGATCGTTGCAGCACCCTCTGAACAAAGCATTGAAGAGATCATCCTGCGCCGCGCGGCACAAGAAGTAGAAGACGCCATGCTGATCAACCTGGGGATCGGGTTGCCGACACAGTTGCCAGCTTTTCTGCCGGCCGGTCTGGATGTCTATTTTCATTCCGAAAACGGCTTTGTCGGCATGGGGCCACCGCTTGCGGGCGCAACCCCGGATCACAGCGTTGTCGATGCCGGCGGGCGCGCCGTAACCTTGCAGCCCGGTGCGGCCTGCTTTGACAGCGTTCTGTCCTTCGGCCTCGTACGTGGTCGGCACCTTGACCTCGCCGTGCTCGGCGCTTTTCAGGTTGGCATCAATGGTGACCTCGCCAACTGGAAGATTCCCGGCAAGCTGACTCCGGGCATGGGAGGGGCCATGGAACTAGCACAGAAAGCGCGCAAGGTGCTGGTTCTCAGCCGTCACAACGACAAATTTGGGCGCGCCAAGCTTGTTACTCATTGTGAACTGCCCTTGACCGCCGCGGGCTGCGTGGACACCCTGATTACCGAGCGTGCGGTTTTCCGCCGCCGCGGACAAAGACTCCAACTCTCGAGCGTTCACCCGAGCGAAACTACACAAAGCGTTTTGCGATCCATCGATGCCGATATCGGCATGGACAGTCCCCTGGAACCCTGGAACAAAGAGATGCTATGAATATACCTCCACGCGAAACCCTTCACCAGGCCATTGCCGGGCGCCGCGACTGGACGCTCAAGACGCTGGCCGAACTGGTACGTTATCCGACCCTGCTGGGCCAGGAAGACAGCGGGCAGCGTTATCTCGCCGGGGTTTTCGATCGCCTCGGCTATGCAACGCACATTGAACCGATCAAGCTTGAGCGCATTAAAAACCTGCCCGGTTTCAGCCCGATCGACTGGAAACTGGAAGGCAAGCAGAACCTTGTCGCCATTCACGATCCTGGAGTCGACAGGGGTTGCAGCCTGGCGTTTAACGCTCATATCGATGTTGTCAGTCCTGAACCGATCAAACTCTGGAGTTCGGACCCTTTTGACCCACGTATCGTTGCAGAAAAAGATGAAACCTGGCTCTACGGACGCGGCGCGGGCGACATGAAGGGCGGCACTTTGAGCTACCTCTGGGCTCTGGCCGCACTGCAGGATCTCGGTCTGGAGCCGGCCTCGAAGGTGATCTGCCAGTCACCGGTCGAGGAAGAATGTACCGGCAATGGTACACTTGCCTTGCTCGAACGTGGTTACACCGCCGATGCCTGCATTATCCCCGAGCCCTTTGGCGAGACGATTCTGACCCATCAGGTGGGTGTCGTCTGGTTCCAGGTTCGGGTTTTGGGACACACTCAGCATGTTCTCAGAGCGGGTCGGGGCGCGAATGCGATTGAAAAATCCTGGACTGTCATTCAAGCCATGCGCGCACTCGAAGAAGAGCTCAACCAGCCGGGCAGAATCCCTCCGGCCTACCGTGATACGGAACACCCTATCAATTTAAACATCGGCGTCATCAACGGCGGAGACTGGGCCAGCACTGTCGCCGGCGAATGTGTCACCCGCTTTCGGCTCGGGCTTTTTCCTGGGGAAAAATCTGCCGAGCTGATGCGCACCATTGAAGAACGCATCGCCACTGTTGCCGCAAACGATCCTTGGCTCAAAGAAAGTCCGCCGCAGGTTGAGTACGTCGGTTTTCAGGCCGAAGGTGCAACCTTTGATATAACAAGTCCTTTCGGTCGCAGCCTGCAACAGGCCCATACGCTGTGGCGTGGCCGGCCGGCGGTTGAACTCAAAGCCACATGCACTACCGACATGCGCTTTTTTGATCTTTATTACGGCACTCCCGCCACCTGCTACGGGCCGCTGGCGCAAAACATTCATGGCGTGGACGAGCGCGTCAGCGTCGAGTCCATGCAACGGGTTGCCGAAGTCCTCACCAGCCTGATCGCCAACTGGTGCGGGCTGAGAAATAGGAAACCGACATCATGAGGCTTCGGCATCCGATCGCCATTGTCCATCCCGCGCGCAGCGCCTTCGGCCAGCTCGGCGGCATCCTTGCCGGTTACGAGGCCCATGAACTGCTTGCAGCCATCTTTGGCAAACTTATCGATGATATCACCGGTCCCATCGATGAGGTTATTGTCGGCAGCGTTCGCAACAGCCTCGGCAATATTGCCCGTGTCGCAGCGCTCGAAGCGCGCCTTCCCCAGGATATCCCCGCCATGACGCTCGATCGCCAATGCGCATCGAGCATGGAGGCCCTGGCGACAGCGGCAGCCAAAATTAACGCCGGCCTGGCGAATCAAGTGCTTGTCGGCGGCGTCGACAGTGCCAGCCGCTGTCCCTGGTTCATGGAAAAGACCGCACGCCCCTATGCTTTTTTCGAACCCCGACCCTTTAAAATCCGCATGTCAAGCGACGCAGCAGGCGACCCGTCAATGGGTGAAACAGCTGAAATCCTTGCTGATCTGTACGCGATCACGCGCGAGGCCATGGATCTCTTTGCGCTGCAAAGCCACCAACGTGCGGTGGCCGCGCGCGAACGCGGCTTTTACACTCACGAAATCATCCCCCTGCCCAATTCCGGGAAAGCTGCCGCTACCGATCTGAGTCACGACGAAACGGTTCGCGGCGACAGCTCCCTGGAGATGCTGGCCAAGCTGCGCCCGGCATTCCGCAGGCAGGGTCGGGTCACCGCCGGCAACGCATCACCTCTGACCGACGGCGCTGCCGCAGCCCTGGCGTGTTCCGCCGAGGCATGCACGCAAAACAATTATCAGCCGGCGGGCTGGCTGCAGGGGGTAGCCACCGTTGCCCTCGATCCGCAGCATATGGGAATGGGCCCGGCGCTGGCGATACCAAAACTGCTCGCAGCATGTGCACTGCAAGCAACGGATATCGACCTGTTTGAGATCAATGAAGCCTTCGCTGGCCAGGTTCTGGCCGTCAATCACCAACTGAATATTCCGTCCGAAAAACTTAACGTCAACGGCGGTGCGGTTGCCATCGGTCATCCCTTCGGCGCAACCGGCCTGAGGCTGATCATGACTCTGCTCAATGCGCTGCGCGAACGTGATTTGCAGCGCGGCGTCGCCTCCTTATGTATTGGCGGCGGACAGGGAATGGCGGTTCTGGTGGAACGATCATTGATGCCGTAAACACGGTGGGCTGAAACCATGATCGCAATACAGAGCGACAACGCACCAAGACAGAAAGGCTAATTTATGTCCCCGGATTTATCGACCACAGCTAACCTGCTCAAGCGTCGTGAGAACGCCGTCCCGCAAGGGCCCTTCAATGTTGCGCCGTTGTTTGCGGCCCGCGCCCAGGGCGCCAAAATCTGGGATGTTGAAGATAAGGTCTATATTGATTTCTGCGGTGGCATCGGTTGCGTCAATGTCGGCCACAGCCATCCTCGGGTGGTGGCCGCCATCAAAGAACAGGCCGACAATTTTTTACACACCTGCTGGCACGTTGCCATGTACGAGAATTACCTGCATCTCGCCGAGCGACTCAATGCCCTGGTTCCCATTCCTGGTCACAACATGACGACCTTCTTCAACAGCGGAGCGGAAGCGGGTGAGAACGCGATCAAAATTGCACGCACCTATACCGGCCGTTCAGCGGTTGTGAGTTTTGAACGCAGCTTCCACGGCCGAACCCTCATGGGCATGAGCCTGACCGGAAAAGTCCATCCCTACACCGCCGGCTTCGGTCCCTTTGCCCCCGAAGTCTACCATCTGCCCTGGCGACCTTTTTTCGATCCGCCGACTGAACACTCCGACTCCGAGATCGCAACTGCGGCGCGCGCAGCGCTGGATGACCTATTCGCCTACGGGGTGGACGCGGCCAATGTGGCCTGCGTTCTTCTTGAGCCGGTGCTCGGCGAGGGAGGCTTTTATCCCGTACATCCGGCGGCGCTGGATGTATTGCGTGAAGAGACCCGCGCACAGGGCATTCTGTTGATTGCCGACGAGGTACAGACCGGCTTCGGGCGCTGCGGCAAGCTCTTCGCCAGCGAGCATTTTGATGTACGCTTCGACATGATGGTGATGGCCAAGTCGTTGGCGGCCGGCATGCCTCTGAGCGCGGTAACAGCGCCTGCCGAAATCATGAATTCAATAAAGGTCGGCGGCATCGGCGGAACTTTCGGCGGCAATCCGCTATCCTGCGCCGCAGCCCACACTGTTCTCGACATCATGCAGGATGAAAAGCTGCCGGACCGTGCCCAACGTATCGGCTCTCGCGTCATGGCATGCTTCCATAACTTTGCCGCAACTCACAGCCATGTAAGTCGCCCTCGAGGGCTGGGGGCCATGTGTGCGATTGACATTGTCGATCCCGCGACCGGCCAGGGCAGTCCGGAAATCGCCGGTAGGATCATCACTGCCGCCCGCGAGCGCGGTCTGCTTGCCATGACCGCCAGCGGCTACACGCTGCGCACCTTGATGCCGCTGGTCATCAGCGATGAGGAACTTGGCGAAGGGCTGGAAATTCTGTCCGCGGCTCTTGTGGCATGAACGCATGGTTGTTTTGTTCCCGGTACTGGCGGCTGTCACAAACTCTAAACGACTAACAGACCACGCCACAATCAACCCCGCCCGTCAGTCAAAACAATCACTGCGGTACATCATCGCCAGGCGGCCGCGGCTGGCAAGGCAGGCGGGACATACTTTGCCGGCATCACCATATTCCTGCTCGGCCAAATGCAAACCGGCCAGCTCAGCTGGTTCTGTGAGAGGTTGATCAGAGTCGTACTGATGCCCGCACAGCAGGCATTGCTGTGCTTTCATGCGGGGCGGGATTGAACCAGCGCGGCCATGGCGTCGAGAAAATCGCCATGGTCATTCAGGGATGGGGCACGGCAGAAGTTGACGATCCCGGAGCTGACCGCCAGTTCACGGTATTCGACATCGATCTCTTCGAGGGTTTCGATATGGTCGGAGACAAAGGAGATGGGCACCATCACCAGGGATTGATGGCCGGCGGCGGCAATCCGGGTGATTTCTTCTTCGGTGCCCGGTTCCATCCATTTGACCGGGCCACTGCGGCTTTGATAAGCGATGGACCAGGAGTAGTTGCCAACCCGCGCCATCACCCCTTTTGCCGTCTCCTCCACCTGCTGCTGATAGGGATCACCGCGATCAATAAATTTTTGCGGCAGGGCATGGGCAGAAAAAAGGATCTGCACATCATCACGCATCAGCTCGTGAAAGGTCTCGAGCCCCTCACGCACACGATTGGCCAGGGAATCAATATACAGGGGCCAGTCATGCCACTGTTCAATGACCCGATATTCCAGATCTGGATAAACGTTTGCCGCTGTCCGCCTGAAGTCGTTGACGCTGCTGCCGGTGGTCGCGCCGGTGTAATGAGGATACATGGACAGTACCGTAGCGCTGGTGATGCCATCAGCTTTTAATTGGGTCAGCACCTCGGCGGCAAAAGGGTGCCAGTAACGCATCACCACGCAAGGGACAACCCCATCTCCCAGCCGTTGTGCAATTCCCTGAGCCTGCTTCTGCGTCCACTCGAGCAAGGGAGACTTGCCGCCGATGGCGCGGTAGTTTTCCACCACTTTTTTTGCCCGAAAGTAGGAGATCAGTCGCGCAAAAGGCTTCTGCAGGACAGCGCCTGCGGGCAACTGAATCAACTCACGATCGGAAAAAAGATTGTACAGAAACGGCCGCACCGCTTCGAGGGAGTCGGGACCACCCATGTTCAGCAGGATCAGCGCGTGCTTGTCGGTAGTTTCGGACATACGAACAACCTTTTGCAAAATTCCAGAAAACACAAAACCGAGTCATCTCAACCAGTCACAAAGGGCACAGAGGGTAAATCTAGAGCTGAGATTTTAGGTTTAAAATCATTTCAGGCTGACCTCTGTGCCTCTGTGACTTTGTGTGAAACCCGATTTGAAGATGTTCTTCGTAGCTTCTTCACGAATAAAGAAATTGCTATTTTTTGCTACTCAATCGATGCACACACTCCACCAGATGAATCGCGTTCTCCGGCGGTACCGTCGGCAAGATGCCATGACCCAGATTGAAGATAAAACCGGGACGGTCAGCATTTTCATTCAAAATCCGCTGGACTTCTTTCTCAATATAATCTTTCGGAGCATAAAGAACCGTGGGGTCAAGATTGCCCTGCACGGCCACATCGTCACCGAGGATAGCGCGGGCTTTGTCGATATTGAGATGCCAGTCAAGACCGATGACATCACTGCCGGCAGCCTTGACCAGGTCGAGCATGGTGCCACCGTTTTTAACAAAATAGATAATTGGGATATCCTTGCGATCAAGACCATCGATCAGGCTTTTCACATAAGGCAGATTATAGCGCTCAAAATCGTTGGGAGCCAAAAGGCCCCCCCAGGTATCAAAAACCTGGATCGCCTGGGCGCCGGCGGCAATCTGCATATTCAGATAGCGTCGATCCATCTCGGTGACCTTTTTCATCAGCTCGTCATAGAGAGGAAAGTCGCTGTACATCATCTGCTTGAGGCGGGCAAAATCCTTACTTCCCTGCCCCTCAACCATGTAGCACGCCAGGGTAAAAGGAGCACCACCGAAGCCGATCAGCGGCACACGTCCTTCAAAGGCAACGCGCAAGCGTTTGATGATCTCAGGCACGTAAGAAACCGCTGTGGCCATATCTTCGGGGACCACCAGGGCATCGACATCGGCGCGGGTTCGCACCGGATTGGCAAATACCGGCCCCGGCACAAAATCGAGATCCATCCCCATCGGCTCCAAGGGTGTGAGAATGTCGGAAAAAAGAATAGCGGCATCGGCGTCGAGAATATCGATGGGCTGGATGGTCACCTCGGCGGCCCGCGCCGGATCTTTACATAGATCAAGGAACGTGCCTCCCCCTTTAGCGCGCACGGCCTTGTACTGGGATAAATAACGCCCGGCCTGACGCATCAACCAGACCGGTACCCGATCAACCGGCTGACGCCAGCAGGCCTTGATAAAATTGTA
>CAZMFD010000008.1:2738-24294 GCA_964565445.1 uncultured Geobacteraceae bacterium | reverse complement strand
CGTTTGCGGGTTTTTGGCGGGATATAGTTGCAGAAGGGTTCTTCGGCCATATAATCGCCGTGAACCGCATCAGCGCGCGCACGGCAACCGCCGCAGACATTGACATATTCACACTCACCACACTTACCGGTATATTTACTGTTATCGCGCAGGTCGTTAAACACCTTGGAATTGAACCAGAGTTCCTTGAACGGAATCTGTTTGACGTTGCCAACGGATGAATGAAAATAAGAGCAGGGCTTAAGGTTGCCGAAACAATCGATGAGGCAGATCGACTGGGCAGCGATACAGCCCTTGCCGCCACCGGTGGAAAAGGTCAGACTGCGGCGTTTGAAATCGACCCCCTCCTCCTTGGCTTTCTGGGGAACGATCCGATAATAATGAGGCGCGCAGGTCGGCCGCATCAGGATATCCTCCTCGTTCTTCTCCTGCTCATAATGCCAGGTGAGGATTTCTTCGTAGTCTTCCGGAGAAATCAGCTCGCTCATAATCTCTTCACCGCGCCCGGTCGGCACAATCATGAACATATACCAGGCGGTTGCCCCCAGCTCTTTGGCGACCCGGAAGGTCGCGGCGATATCCTGCTGATTGCGCTTGGTAAAAGAGGAATTGACCAAAAAAGGAATGCCGTTACGCTTCAAGGTCTCTGCCCCGCGCATGACCCCTGCATAGGCTCCGGGTGAGCTCCGAAAATTATCATGGATTTCCGCCGTTGAACCATCCAGCGAGAGCGACACCATCTTGATATCGGCACTCTTCATCTCAGCACACACCGCATCAGTAATCAGCGTACCATTGGTCGCCATACACATACGTAGGCCCTTGGATGTACCGTAGCGCGCGATTTCAAAGATATCTTCGCGCATCAGCGGCTCACCGCCCGACAGGACCATGACCGGGGTACTCACCTCACAGATATCATCAATCAGCTTGAACGCCTCCTGGGTATTAAAATCACCAACTGACGATGTTAATTCTGAGGAACAGCGACAATGAACGCAACTTAAGTTACAGCGTTGAGTGCTCTCCCAGGCGATCCATTTGGGAATATATTCTTTCGGTTCTGCCATGTCGTCTCCTTGAAGTTGATTTGAACGCTCGACTTTACTACGGTACGTTGCACAGCTCAAGCCTTCTTATGCAAAATGGGTAACCTTTATCTGCCCTGAACATACCAACACAACCAGTAACAGGTCAAAAATAGACTAAAAAATCATCATGAAAAAACCAACATGGAAAACAAAAAATGAGCATTTTCTTACGATTTATCTTGACCTGCCCTAATTGATGTGTAAAATCTAATCTCACTGAGCGCCCCCATGGGCTAACCTGGCCAATCAACAAACCGCGAGCACTGATTCCAGAAAACGCGGTACAGAGGCGCATAAGCGCTACAGAAGAAAGGGAGTCAAAACAAATGGGCATTCGCATGAGATCTATCCTGGTCATGGGCATTCTCGGTTTTCTGGCGATCGGAGTTCTCGGTTTTACCAGTTATCGCCTGAGTATGAAGAGTGCCCTTGAGGAAGCAAAAACCAAGAGTGATATCGTTATGAACTACGCTATGGCAACGCGCGAATACACCCGTGTAGCCCAGTCACCCCTGGTAAGGCAACTGGTGGAGCCGGATCGCTTTTACCCGGAAGTCATGTCCGGTTTTGCTACCTCGCGCGGTATTTATGAAGAATTTGAAAAAACCTTCCCCGGTTACGTCTTCAAAGGGGCGACCCTTGATCCCCTGCATCCCTCCAATAAAGCGGATGCCCAGGAAGTCCAGATCATTCAGAAGTTTATTGACAACCCGGATCTTAAGGCTGCAGAAGGACGGCTCAACAGAAACGGCGAACAAGTCTTCTACACTGCCACTCCTTTTACAGTTATGAATGAAAAATGCCTTAACTGCCACGGGGATCCGGCCGATGCGCCCAAGGATCAGATCGAGATCTATGGTGACACCAATGGCTACTGGTGGGAGATGGATGAAGTCGTTGCTGCCTTTATTGTTTATGTTCCGGTTGCAGATGCCATCGCCTCCGCCAGAACCATGTCCTTGACCCTGGTGCTTTATGGTGCCGGCGGCATCGTCGTCATGCTCGTTATCATTGGTTGGTTCCTCAATCGCGATGTTGTTAATCCCATCGTCCGGCTGGCCGAGCGGGCAGAGGATTTCAGTCTGGGCGAAAACCTCGACGAACCGATCGACAAAAATGCGACCGGTGAAGTTGGGGTACTGGCCCAATCGATTGAACGTTTACGGATCAGCCTCAATAAATTGATGCAACGTAACCGCTAGGAGACATCCATGCGAAAACACTCTTTATGGGTGGCCGGGCTCTGGATCACGATTCTGCTATTTCATCCAGGCCCGGCATATGCAGCTGACTGTGACACGCTGCGCCAAAGCGTTCAGAAGGAACGTAGCCTGATCAAGAAACAGCAACTCCTGGAAGACGCGATTCAGTCATGCCCGAACCACGCCCAGTTACACTATGATAAGGCCTTTGCACAGGAACGTCTGCGCCGCTACGATGAAGCGCTGACCTATTATTTAAGGGCGACCGAGCTTGATGAAAATTTTGCCAAGGCCTACTTCGGATTGGCCGATATCTTTGTCGTCCTCGGCAATCTCGAGCCGGCCATCTGGGCTTACCAGTCCGGACTGGCCTTGGAGCCTGGCAATCAACGTGCTACTGCTTCTCTTGAGTTGGCCCGGATCAAGTACCGCTCGGAGATGGGTGAGCGTATCACCTCAGAAGAATTTGTCCGGGTCATGCAGGAAAGCAGAGAACAGAGCACCACCGAAGGGGCCATGGATGGTCCCATCGTCAGGATGCAGATCTTGTTCGAGATTGGCTCGGCAGGGCTGACAGCCAGTGCTGTGGAACAACTCGAAACAGTCGGAACCGCCCTGTCGCACGCGTCGCTGGCCGACCAACGTTTCGAAATTGCCGGCCATACCGACAGTAGCGGCTCTCCTGAAGTTAACCTGCCGCTGTCAAAATTGCGAGCAGAGCGGGTAAAACAGCATCTGATCGATCGTTACAGTATCGCAGCTGATCGTCTCTCCGTTGCTTATTATGGAGATACGCGCCCGGCGGTACCCAACGACTCCAGCCGCAATCGAGCAATCAACAGACGGGTTGAATTCAGAAAAATCAGATGAGCACCTACTTGATTCTTGAAAAGTTAGGCAAAAACCGTATGATGGACGGGTAAAGCTGATGAACCGCGCCGATCAGTAGAAAGGCAATCAAGATGTCGGATCTGCCACAAATCGTTCAAAGAATTCACTCCACCCCGGGAGTTTTAAGAATTATCCTGCTTGATCAACGCGGGGTTGTACGTGCCCAGACTGGGGAAAAAGATGAAAAAAAACTGGCAGACTACATCTCGTTCATTTCCGTTACCTCGACCCAGCTGCGCACCTACCTGAGCATCAGTGCACCCTATAACGCCAGAGTCACCCTCTCCTCCGGCCAGACGTTGCTGATATTATTCGGGGAAGAACTCAGCGCCGGAATCCTGCTCGAACAAGACACAGAATACCTCGATATCATTGATAACTTCGCTTCAATCGTCAACGAAATGAAGCTATAGAGATGGGGCATTAATGAAAAATCTGCTTGAAGAAATCAAAACATCGCCGGGAGTTCTGGGAGCCTGCGTCTACTCCATCAAAAAGGGAATTGTCGGCTCAAATCTGCCGGCAACCTTTAGTTCGGAGCAACAGCAGCGAATTACCAACATCCTCCATCGGGTATTTCGCCTGAATGATGCCGCAAAGCTCGATGTCAACGCCTATGAGATCCAGTACGATGAAGCTTTAGTGATGGCCCGCCGACTGGACACCGAAGCAACACTGGTGGTTGTATGTGCCCCGGATGTCAATGTCCCCCTGGTATCAATGGCCTGTGGCATGCAGAGCGCCGAACTGCTGGAGGCAATAGCCGCGCATCAGGGCCAGGGCAACACGACCACAGCAACAGCCCCAACAACAGCACCGGCGGCGGAATCAGCCCCGGCGCAAGCGCCACAGGCAAAGGCGACACCAGCTGAGGTCCTTAACGGCCCCCTTGCAGAGAAATTGACAGGGATAAAGCGGGCCCTGGCCAAATGTATTGGTCCGGTTGCTGGAATGGCCCTGGATGGCGCCTTAAAAACCTGGCTGGAGAAGGGCGAACCAACCGCAGACCGCTTGCCAGATCTTGCTGAACTGCTCTTACCCGAAATTGATGATGATGACGAAAAGGCGACCTTTGTGCATCAGGTGAAAGAGCTTCTCTAACAAAAGCCCGCCCCCCAACCCGACAAAAAACCAAAAGCCGCTTCCTTTTGAGAGCGGCTTTTATTTTTACCCAAAAAGCTCTTTAAAAATCTCTTTCACCGTTGAAATACGATCGGCCTTCCAGGCGTTTGTGCCACAAAAGATCAACCCGGTTTCACGATCACCTTTTTGCGCCCGATCCAGGGCCTCGACAATACAGAAACGCTCCTGATTATCCCGGTAGGCACATCTTTTCAGGCACCCGAACGGACAGTGAAGATCATCATCCAGATCGTGCTGCCGGATGGCTGCCACGTTACCGATCAAGGCGCGGCCCGGCAGACCGGCAGGGCTCATCATCAGGCCAATATCGGAAGGGGTGCAGTCAAGATAGGCCTGTTTAAAGGCATCATCAGCGTCACATTCTTCGGTCACAACAAAGCGCGAAGCCATCTGGACAGCATCCGCCCCTTCAGCAAGAGCGTGTTCGAGATCTTCACGATCCCAGACACCCCCGGCGGCTATAATCGGGATCTGCAGATTCCACTCGCTGCTGAAGTATTCCTTGACCGCCCGCACCGTTGCATACTGATCATACTCACCGGTTCCGATCTTTTCCGGTTTTTCACCTAAGTGACCTCCCGCTGTATCGGGATCTTCAACCACAATAGCATCCGGCAATCGCCCATAACCCTTGTGCCACTTGCGCGCTATCAATTGTGCTGCTTTTAAAGAAGAGACAATAGGAACCAATGCCACGTCCGGATAATCTGCTGTCAAGCCCGGCAAACTCAGGGGCAAACCCGCTCCGCTGATGATCAGCTTTGCCCCGCCTTCACACGATGCCTTGACCGCAGCGTCATAATTACTCACTGCCACCATGCAATTAACCCCGATAACACCGTTGGGGGCTATTTCGTAGGCTTTGCGCAGTTCGTCGAGCAGCGCCTGGCGGTCGTCAGCAAAATAATTATCACCGGCCGCGGTATCACTCCCTAATGCCAGCCCAGGGGTCGCGATCACACCAATGCCGCCGTTTAATGCAACATGGCCGGCCAACCGATGGCCGGAAATCCGCACCCCCATACCGCCCTGAATCAGGGGATATGGTACACTGTGCTTGCCGATTGTCAGTCCATTTATCATAGAATTGATTACTCCCTGAGCTAAACGAACTTTGATGCTTTCGTAAAAAGTATCAATTTTGATGGATAAGCAAAAAGCGCCAAATGCAAGGCGCGCGATTATTGAGCAATGAGGCGTACTTATGTACGTCGAAGCAGTAAAATAAGCGCAGCAACGCAGCAGTTGGTGAGTTCTTGCGACGCCATCAATTTTTATTCACTATCGCCAGGAATAATATCGTAATCATCTCGCCACAAATGTAATACTTGTGTAAAAACTGATGGATAGATCATTATTGTCTGATCAAGTAAAGGTTTGGATAATGCCATGAAGCTGTTTCGCCGCTTGTTTCATCCACTCATCACTTTTATCAGCATTCAGATCCTCTGGATCATGGTGCTGGTTTTCTGGATCTACTGGTTTCTTGGGCGCCATCGCCAACTTAAAGATCTGGCTATTGAGTATCAGGCCGAATGGTTACCAGACAAGACCGACTGGCTGATTCTGGCTGAAGGAATTGTGCTGCTGGTTGCTATTCTGGTTGGGGTTTATGTCATTTTTATCTACTGGCGTAAACAGAGCACCCTGTACAAAGCCCAACAACGCTTTGTCAGTCAGGTGACCCACGAACTCAAATCACCCCTGGCATCATTGCAATTGCACCTTGACACCATCCAGATGCGGCCCCCCACCCAGGAACAGCTCAATCAGTTTGTCACCCTCATGCAAAAAGACTGTGGGCGTCTCGATGGCATGATTAACAATCTGCTCAATGCCAGCCGCATTCAGCACAAGGATTCGCTGCTTAACCTGCAACGCGGCAATCTGTCGCAAATGATCGAAAACTATCTGCGCAACAAACGTTCTGCACTGCCCCCCGCCACCGATCTTGACTGGACTCTGGAGCCGGGACTAATGGCGAGTTTTGATGTCGACGCCATGGAAACAGTACTGCGTAATCTGATTGAAAACGCCATCCTTTACAGCGAAGGCCCGGCACGCATCCGGGTTGAGATGAAACGTAACGCCGGCATGGTTCATCTCATCTTTCGCGATTCCGGCTACGGAATCCCACCGGCCATGCGCAAGAAGATTTTCAAGATGTTTTACCGGATCAGGCATCCCGGTAAAAGTATTCGCGGCAGCGGCCTGGGACTGTTCATCGTTCACAACATCATCAAGCTACATAATGGTCGGATCTGGCTGGACACCGCGACCCAAGACCAAGGGAGCACCTTTCATCTACTTATTCCTCTGAGCAGCGTAAGGCCACCAACATGACCGATCAGATCCCCTTACTCCTGGTCGAAGATGAACCCCATCTCGCCCACGGGCTGACCTACAATCTGGAAGCTGAAGGGTACCTGGTTACCCATGTCACCAGCGGCGAAGAAGCTCTTCAGTTCCTGCAACACACGCCCTATGCCCTGGTGATTCTTGACCTTACCCTGCCGGGAATGGACGGGCTCAAGGTGTGCGATCAGTTGCGCGAGAGCGGCAATGCGGTACCGATTTTAATGCTGACTGCGCGCAGCTCGCAGCAGGATCGCATCGCCGGGCTGAGTACCGGTGCCGATGATTATCTGACCAAACCGTTTCATTTAAAAGAGTTCCTGTTGCGGGTTGCCAGCCTACTCCGTCGTGGACAGTGGCCGCCGGCGCAAAAAAAGCTGCCAACCTATCAATTTGGCACTAATTTCATCGATCTGGATAGCCGTCAGGCAAGAACAGCACAAGGCACCATCCAGCTGACCGAGCTGGAACTGAAGATGCTGACCCTGTTTATTAATAACGAGGGAAAGGTGTTGACCAGGGGGGAAATACTTAAAAAGGTCTGGGAGGTTTCACCAACAACCGAAACCCGGACGCTGGATAACTTTGTCGTCCGCTTGCGCAAATATTTTGAAGCCGATCCATCCAAGCCCCGCTACTTTAAAACTGTACGCGGGCGGGGCTACCGTTTTGGTAAAAGCCCACGTTGAACAGGGTCAAGCTCATCAGCGAATTAGCGGTCGCGCTGCCGTCCCGCCTATCTGCAAGGTATAGCTGCCATCCGGACCGGGACGTGGACCGGTCAACATCAACAAATCACGCAGGTTTTCCGGAGTCTGGTTGGTCGGGTGGAGGCGAACATTAAGATTGAGTCGAGTCTGTTCCGGCGTTGCACCAACGAGCAAGGTACCACCACCGCTGAGTTCGAGGACACCACCGGTCGCTACCAGCTGCTCAATACTTACCCGCGATTCGCTGAAATGTCCATTCATCCGTAGCATCCCTAAAGATACATCGGGAGGCAGACCAATCCGCTCGAGACCCAACAATACAATGTCGTTAATGTCCATATTGAAACGACCCTCACTTTGTACCCCCGGCACCAGCAGTTCCTCCCCCTGAAAAAACAGATCAAGAGAACCTTCCAGGCGATAGGGCAGATCCTGCTCCTGGAGCTCAAGCAGCGCAACTTCCTGTAAGCTGACAGCGATATTGCCGTTACGCCAAAGCCGCGCACTGACAGTACCTTGAGCCAGGGAGCCATTAAGATGAACCGCCTGATTCAGGGTCAGCAAGGATGTCCACAGCGGAGTCAAGCGCAGCTGCTCTATTTCCAACGGGGTTATCCCCGGCTGATCAGGGAAGACGGTCAAGTCAAATTTAAGCCCCAGCGGCATCAGCATTGACGCCTGTTCACCGTGCATGCGCAGTCCGGCTTCCCGGGATATTTCCTGCACCAGTCGCTGTTGCAACACCTCGGCCGGGAAGAAAACCCAGAAAGAGAAAACGCTGCTGACGCAGAACAACACCAGACAGAGGGTAAACAGCCTTACGTTAGTGCCCAGAGCGCGCCCTGAGACTACGCGAATAAGGATATTTTTCATGCCCGCTCCAATGACATCAGTACCAGATTAACATCCAGCTGCGAGCGGTTATCGAAGCGCGGACGCACCCGCAGCGAACGCACCTTAATCCCGTGACTACGGTGTTCAGCCGCATGCAGAAAACCGACCAACTGGCTCAAGCTCACCCGTTCCAGGCGAATCTCTACCGTCTGCTGACGAAAACCATCCTGCATCGAATCAGGTTGTGGACGCATGGAGAGCAACTGATCGCGTACCCCCATCTGATTGGTCAGACTTTCGACCTGGGAAAAAAGCGGCCGGCCGGAACCCTGCTGCGACTCGAGGCCGGCCAGTTGTTGACGCAACTGGGCGATCTCCTGGCCCAGGGTTGCCACCTCTTCAAGATTGCGCCTTTGTCCTTCAATACGACGGTCAAGGCTCTGCATCCTGTTCACATAAGGATTGAGCAACACCAGCCAGACCAGGATCCCTGCCAAAAACAGGATCCCTGCCAGAACAATGATGCGTTCGCGTTCATCTAGTCTGCTGAACATCACGGCCTCCCGGTTGCGATGGCAAGACGCATTTCAAAATCGACCCGCACATTATCCGTTGCCAGCCGGGCATTGGTAATGGTCACCTCACGAAACAGCGGCCGGGCACCTAACACTTCAGCAATCTGATTGACGGCATCAAACGATTCGGCCGAACCGGAAATCCGGGTTTCATCAGGACTATAGTTGAAGTCCTGCAACTCAACGCGCAGCTCTGTGCTGATGGCTGTGGATAGTTCATGCAGCACCGCTACGGCACCGCGGCCGTCAAGACCGAGCATCTGCACATCGGCCTGCAGCTGTTGACGGAGGCTCTCCATCTGTAGCGGGATATCGACGATAGCACCGGCAGGAATAACCTCCCTGAAAATACGATTGAGTTGCGTCGCTAACTCTGCTTCCTCTGCTGATTTCTGGAGATAACTCAAGTGCATAGTCAAAGCTCCACCAAACAGCACCAGGATCAGCAGCACCGTCGCAACAATCAATTTCGGCCGCATCATCTGGAGCTGGCCGCGGGCAGCAAATTCGCCCTGCCGGAAATTAAGTTGCACGCTCTTTTTACTGCGTAACTCTGCCAGCGCCAGCAACGCCGCCGGAGCCATCTCACGGGAGAGATCAGGACCAAACACTTCCGGCACCAGTGGGAGAATCGTGCGTCCGGAGGCTTCGAGGTACTGACTCAGCTGATCGGTTACGCCGGCACCCATGACCCACAAGGGGAGATCATCCTGTTCCTGAGCGTATTCAAGTTGACTGACCTGCTGACTGATAAAATCATAAAGCTCTTCATCACGCAATTCGGTGGTACCGGGCAACAAACGATAATCCTCCACCCTGCCGGCGACAATCAGGGCAACAACCACCTCAACCCGGCGACAGTAAATCAGCACGCCGTCCTGTTCTGCCAGGGCCGGCAACAGAGCAAAGGGGAACATATCGATTCGCCCGGGGTTTTGCTCAGGGTCGGGAAAATGATCGAGAAGGTCAGCAATCTCCAACTTGTTAACAACCACTGTGTCGACTTCATAATCATTGTCACAGGGACGCGGCGCTAGATAGGAGACCAGTTTTTCCTCCAGCGAAACCGGCAACTGCGCGGACAAGGCCAAGGGCAGTGAGGCCTCGATCTTGCGTTTTTCGCGAAAGGGAAAACGCAAGCGCCGAAACAGACCAACCCGGGCCGGCAGGGCAGTTACCACCCGATCGGTCATGACGCTCTTGCCGGCAAGAATTTCTGTCAGCGCCGCACGGGATTCTTCAGGTGAACTGTATACCCGCCGCTCAAGATCTACCTTGATCTTGCCTGCAACCATCTGCAGCAGAGCAACCCGTACTTCAGCTCCCTCCAGATCTATACCGATAAAACGTTTTGACATAGTTTATTCCATTTTCAAACTCAGCAGAATATTCCCCTGTTTGGCAACAATGGCCTGAGCACGGCGGCCGCCTTGATTGACCCGCCCCAGACTTTCAACCTGATAAACTTTACCCTGTACCGTTACCGACCCCTGTGTCCATGCTGTTGCCCAGCGCGGTCCAATTCCTTCAACCTGGGCCAGATCAGCCAGTTCACGGAAAGGGGTATTCTCCCGGTACTGGATGAGCATATCGATATCCAGGCGATCAAAAATAATTGCGACATTACCCGCTGCCGCTGAGTATTGCCAGGCTAACAAAACTTGCGCTGGAGCGGTATTGATATTGATTGGTTCGTCGCCGACGACGCGGATATAAGGGCTAAGGGCCGAAACCGTCTCCTCGTCAAAACCCCGAACCAGAAGCAACTCATCCAGTGCTGTCAACTTGGCACCACGACGACTGTAGGGCGGCGTCTGGCGATTATAAAAATCATCATCGGCGGTCACCACCTCCAGATCCGAATGAAACCAGTTAACCAGGGCATCGGCCAGGGCAAGGGCCTCGCCCGAATCGATCTGCAGAACCTCTTCACACAGGGCAACAAAGCGATGATAACCCGGGAGCGGATTGCCACGCTCATCAGCGACAAAATTGATATTCATTCGGCCGCTCAAGTCTTCAATTTTCAGACTGACATCACCGTCCCCCACCGGAATACCGGCCAGCGGCTCACCCCAGAACTCGGAAGGGTGATCAAAATTGTTGCGATCTTCCTGCAAAATGATGCGCGCTGCCTCCACCCCGCCACGGGCGATGTAGTAGGACTTTGATCGGTCTCGAAAAGTTTCCACCGAACGCAAATCAACCAGGGTTGAGAAGGAGAACTCGATCAACAGCGCGCTGAGCAACGCCACGATGGCCAGAACAATCAGCAGGGCCATCCCCTTGTCATTTGTCGGCAGGCTCATCCACGCCCTCCAGACAAAACGAAACTACTGCGGAAAGGAATCGACCCGCCATGGGCGGCATCAACCTCAAACTGAAATTCGATCAGCTGCGGGGGCTGACTGCTCGCCCAGCTGTCATGCCACTGGCCGGCGGCATAATAACGGATATCAAGGGTCTTTAACCCGGCGATAAACTCCAGCGGTTCCGACGCAGCTAAATTGGCCAACAGCATTTCCTCGCTGCGATACAGGGAGTAGGCCCCATCCTCCTCCTGTAATTCATAGCGCACCCGTGATAATCCTCCACGTTGGCGCTGCAGAGGAGATACCAGCTCGGTATTGAACTCCAGATATGCCGTTCCCTGAACCGTGGTTCCACCCTCAAGTACCGGTCGGTTGCCCAACGCGGTCAGCCTCATACTGCTGAGCTCACCACCGACCCGATCAAAAAAAATCCGCGCCTGGTGGTAAAGAAGCCCTTCGCCCTCCAAACGATCGCGCGCCGCGCTAACGGCACCGAACACACCGTAAATGCTGCTGAGCAGCAACCCGCCAATCATCACCGCAATGATCACTTCAATCAGGGTAAAACCGGAAGTTCGCTTCATTATCAAGGACCTCCGGCAGCAACAAAAGAAATCAATTCCACCTGTTGATTGGACTGCTCCTGCCCCCAGCTGACTCGCACATGGATCTGTCGCACCTGGGGGATCATGGTGTTTTCATAGTAGATCCGCCAGTTGAAATCGGCAAAGGGCTCTTCAAAAATCCCTTCCCGCTCCTCGTCAACGGCACCGACACCCTCTACCTGAACTTCTTGTTCACTCATCAACTGCTGGGCCAGCAGAGTTGCGCGCGTCAGCTTCTGAATGTGTTCATGTACCAGCACGGTTCGATTTGACAGGCCAAGCAGGGTGACCAGAGCAATGGCCACAATCGCAAGGGCAATCATCACCTCAAGCAGGGTAAAGCCGTCAGCGCGCTGTGTTCTCTGCTTCTTCAATCCGAGTCGTTCCCGTTAAAGGCGAAAAGATCAACTGCATATCGCTGCCATCGGCGTTGCGCACATGCAAACGGGTCTGCTCCATCCAGCCCAAAGGGAAAATCCGCACAGTAACCTGACCGGAACGGAAACTCCCCTGCCCCTCAACCTCGATCTGCTGCAGGGTTAAGGGTGCCAGCGTAATCTCACGCCGAAAGGGTTCTTTTTCTACCCGATCTGCCGCAACAGCACGCAGCCGATAAGCCTGAATGGTATGGCGGTCAAGGTCAAACTCCAGTTGGTGTTCGTCGCGGGTCAAGGTTGCTTCGTTATAGAGCTCTTTTACTGTACCAACAATACGGCGCAGGGTTGTGCGCTCATCAGTGCCGAGACGATTGAACAGCAGCGGGACACTGATCGTCCCGATTATTGCCAGAATGACGATGACGACAATCAGTTCGATCAGGGTAAAGCCCTGACTTTTACTCGAGATTCCAGTTGGCAATGTCGGCATTGTCGCCCTCTCCGCCCGGTTGCCCATCGGCTCCATAAGAGAGCAGGTCATAATCGCCGTGTACACCGGGAGACAGATACACGTAGGGGTTGCCCCAAGGGTCATTGGGTATCCGCCGGATATAGCCGCCCTCTTTGTAACGAGTAGGGATACGGCCGATAGTTGGTTGAGTTACCAGCGCCTCCAATCCCTGTTCGGTCGATGGGTAATAGCCATTATCAAGACGAAACATTCCCAGTGCTTCTTCAAAGCTGCGAATCTGGGTTGCCGCCGAAGTTCGCCGCGCTCTTTCCGGCTCATCCAACAACCGGGGCACAACAATCGCCGCGAGAATGCCCAGAATGACCACCACCACCATAATTTCAATCAGGGTGAATCCCCGTTGGCCGTGCTTCAAATACTTCATTTTTCTTCTCCTTACTAACCCATTCCCTGACTGGCCTGAAAAATCGGCAACAACACCGCCAGGACGATAAAACCGACAACACCCCCCATGAAGATAATCATCAAGGGTTCAAGTAATGCCATCAGGCCATTCAACCTGGTCTGCACCTGATGTTCGTAGATATCAGCAACGCGAAACAACAACCCCTCCAACTCACCACTGCGTTCGCCGACGGCTGTCATTTGCGCCAGCATCGGCGGAAAAGCTCCGGTTTCCCGCAACGGCACGGCCAGTCCGGCACCTTGCGTCACCTTTTCGCGCACCTCAACCATTGCCTGTTGCAGAAAGTTGTTCCCCAGCAAACGCTCAACAATCTGCAGCGTCGTCAACAAGGGAACGCCGCTACGCAGCAGGGTGGCGGTTGTCCGGGCAAACCGGGCAGTGGCTTTATGTAGTGCCAGGGTACCGATCAGCGGCAAGTCGAATTTTTTTCGGTCAAACCACAGCCGCCCCCGATTCGTCAGGGAATAGCGATGCCCAACCCAGACAATCACCGCGATGCCAAGCAGCAACACCCACCAATAACCCGTTAAAAACTCAGTAAACCCCATCAGCAATCGGGTTGGCAAGGGGAGAACCTGTTCCAGGTCTTCGAGCATGCGGGTAATTTTCGGCACGACGAAAGTCATCAGAAAGATGAGCACTCCGGTACCAACCAGAAACATCAGGATGGGATAGGTCATCGCCGCTTTGAGCTGCGAATTAAAACGTGACTGCTCGTCCATGAAATCGGCCAGTTGCATCAGCACTTTGTCCAGAGTACCGCTGGCCTCGCCGACCTGGACCATGCTGACGTACAACGGCTGAAAAATCTGGGAATGGGCCCCAAGCGAATGATGTAATGTGCTGCCCTGCAGAACATCGTCACGCACCCGAGACAGCACCGACCCCAGTTCTCCCCGGGCCTGCTGTTCGGCTACCGCAGCCAGAGCGTCTGCCAGGGGCATGCCGGCACTCAGCATGACCGACAGTTGACGGGTCGCGACACCAAGGTCAAGCACCGTCACCCGCCGAAACAGATTTCTGCGGGTTGCTCCGGTAGCAGCCTCGCCGGCACCCTTGAGTTTGGTTGGAAACAAGCCCTGATCGCGCAGCTTGCGGCTGGCGGCACTGGAGCTTAAAGCCTCTATAACGCCCCGCCTGGCTTTGCCGTTGGCATCCAGAGCATTGTACTCAAACAGCGCCACGAACTACACCTCCTCCTGAGTAACACGCAGCACTTCTTCGACGGTTGTCTGGCCGGCCAGCACCTTGTCAAGTCCCGCCAGACGTAATGGGCGCATGCCGTCTTTCTGGGCCTGTTTGCGGATGGTGGCGGCATCGGAGTTGGCGGTTACCAGTGAGCGAATAGCGTCTGTTACTTCAAGCATTTCATAGAGTCCGGTACGCCCCAGATAACCAACCTCCATACAGTGACTGCAACCCCGACCACGAAAGAAAACCGCTTGCTTGGGAACGGCTTGACCTTCAAAGAGCTGTGCCAGAACCTCTTCATCGGGGTGATAACTGACCCGACAGTGAGGACAGATGGTTCGCACCAGCCGCTGCGCCATCACTCCCAACAAGGCTGAAGCCGCAAGAAACGGCTCGACCCCCATTTCAACCAGGCGCGCCAAGGCTCCGGCCGAATCGTTGGTATGCAGGGTCGAAAACACCAGGTGGCCGGTAAGCGCTGCTTGAACGGCAATTTTTGCCGTTTCACTGTCGCGGATCTCGCCAACCATGATAACGTCGGGATCCTGACGCAGAATCGACCGCAACCCTTGAGCAAAGGTCAGATTGATCTTGGGATTCACCTGAATCTGCCCGACCCCGGCCAGCTGGTATTCAATCGGGTCTTCAACCGTAATAACATTTTGTTCACGTGAATTAATGGACGACAGCGCCGAATAGAGAGTCGTGGTTTTACCTGCACCGGTTGGACCGGTAACCAGAAAAATTCCGTGATTCTTGTGAATCATCTTCTCAATTTGCGGCAGCATCCGGGCATCAATACCGATCTGCTCCAGCCCCAACACCCCGGAGCTCTTATCGAGCAGACGTAACACCAGCCGCTCACCAAAAGCTGTCGGCAGAGTTGACACCCGGATATCGACATCTTTACCGGCAATGCGGACAGATAAACGACCATCCTGGGGCAGCCGCTTTTCGGCGATATCCAGGTTCGCCATGATCTTGACCCGCGACACAATGTTCGCTAACGCACGAAACGGCGGACGCTGTGACTCGTAGAGAATCCCATCGATCCGGGTGCGGATCACAGCCTCTGCTTCAAAAGGTTCAATATGGATATCACTGGCACGCTGGCGGTAGGCCTGGGTCAGAAGCCCGTTAACAAAACGGATCACCGGTGCTTCATCGCTGGTATCGAGCAGATCATCAACCTGCAACTTATCTTCTAAGGCAATGTCCCCCTGGCTGATATCCTCCATCATGCCACCACCACCGGACAGGGCTTCGTAGCCCTGGTTGATGGCACGCATGATCCGCTCAGCAGAAGCAATCACCGGAACGATCCGACAGCCGGTCATCACTGACAAATCGTTAAGCACACGGTTATTGCTCGGGTCAGCCACCGCCAGGCGAATGGTCTGACCATGGATATCGAGGGGAATGGCCAGGTGTTCTTTGGCGTAACCGATGGGAATGGTGGTCAGAAGTTCGAGGGCGGTGGCGGTGATGTTCGGCTCGGCAACAAAGTCAACCCCACTCTGGCTGGCCAGGGCCTCCGCCAGCATGGTATCCGTCATCTCACCCCTGGCTTTGAGAAGATCACCAAGACGGGTATCGTTGCCCTCCTGCTCCTGCAGAGCCACGCGAACAATCTCTTCGGGAATCCCCTGATCGTTGATGAGAATTTCCCCGAGTTTTCGCCACTTCATCGGTCGCATGGGTCTAATTCTCCAAAGGTACGGCAAAATCTCCGAAGGTTTTCATCCGCTGTTGATCAAAAAACGCTTCAGTGCCGCCTTCAGAACGGAAGAGCTGTAGATCGCTGTACGTGTCGCGAGTCAGGCTACCTAAACTTTCACTATCGTCAATAACTCGTGGCGTAATAAAAATAAGCAGGCTTCTTTTCACCTCACGGTCGGATGTCGACTTAAACAACCAGCCAAGAATCGGAATATCCCCCAGCAAGGGCACCTTAGTAATATTTTTTGTAATCTGGTTTCTGAACAAACCACCAAGCACCACGGTTTCGCCATCTCGAGCAACAATAGAATTACGTAATAAAGTTTTTGTCAACGTCGGACCGATATCATTTGCGTCACCAACACCACCCTCCTGCTTGACTCCACTGATTTCCTGATGAATTTTCATCCTCACCAACCCACCGGCAGTAATCTGGGGAGTAAAGCGCAATATCAACGCCGCATCCTGACGTTCAACAGCACTGATAATATTATCTCCACCACCAGAAGGCGTTGCGCGTGAAGTAATTATCGGTACATTTTCACCGACAATGATTTCCGCTTCTTCATTATCAGACGTTAGCAATCTAGGGGCTGAAAGGATATTTATGTCATCATCTGTCTGTGACAGATTGATCAGTGCCGATAAAGCTGGCACAGTCATAGTTATATCCCCAACGGTGTAAGTAATAGGATTAAATAGCCCACCAAGCATAATTCCCTCGACAGCCTGATTAAGCACACTGGATACACCATCCGTAACAAGCCCCGCAGCTGACGCGGGTGCAGACCCACTGGCACCAAAAAGCAAGCTGTCATTACCTACATCGATGGCACCCTGCAAAGACGTACCCAACTTCAGCACGGCATTCATCGACAAATCCATAATCAGCGCTTCAACAAACACCTGCTTGCGTTTGATATCAAGCTGACCGATCAGGGACATGACATTTTTGAATTCATCCTGAGAAGCATTAATAATCAGAGAGTTGGTCGGCTTGTCGGCGGTAACCTTGACATCCTTGAACAAATCAGCCGCTTGTTGTTGTCCTTCTGCTGCTCGTGGGGCTGATGGCGTACTGGCTGCACCGGCAATGATCTGATTAATGGTTTCGGCCAGGGGTTCGGCTTCAGCATGCTCAAGATAATACACATGCACCCCGGTAAAGCCCGCCTCTACCTCAACATCGAGCTGGGCAATCAACGCTTTAGCCTGGTCAATAAACAGCTGCTCCCCCTGCAACGCCAGGGTATTGGTACGCTCGTAAGGGATGATCTGACCGGCAACGCGCTTTTTGCCTGATTGGGCTTGGCGTGGGGCACGGCCCGCTACCGCTGTACTACCATCGCCTTCGAGAATCTGCATGGTCAACGCCGCTGCGTCAGCGGCATCAGCATACTGCAACGGCACCAGCTCAATGCGTTCATTGTCCCAGGTTTTATCGAGGGTGTTCAGCAGGCGATTTAAACGTTCAATATTTTCTGCAGTATCCGTTATAACAATGGTATTGGTGGCCTGATGGGCGACCACGTGACTGGTTCGTGGCATCAAAGGGCGCAGGAGGGTTTCTACCGCGACGGTCGCATCAAGGTTATTCAGGCTGAGAATCCGGGTAATATACTGATCCCCCAGCCCACGTTGATCCGTAAGGGGGAGGGTTTCCTCCTTGGCAGAAGCCAGAGCGACAATCTTGTTGACCCCGCCGGCAGGGACGACGGTAAATCCTCTGACCCGTAACACCGTCAAAAACAGCCGATAGGCTTCATCAAGGGAGACCGGCTCCGGCGACAGGATGCTGACCTTGCCGCGAACGGTTTCATCATAGAGGAAATTTTCACCGGTCAGTTCACTGATGGTGCTGATCATATCGACCAGTTCAACATTCTGGAAATCCAGGGTGATCATCATCTCATCATCGGCAGCAATGATGCGTCCCGGCAAACAAAACAGCAGGATCACCAACCAGAAAACCAGCATCTTTGCCGGAAAATGATTTTTACGCTCCACTTTATCAGCTCCTCATCAAGATGCTTTCGCAAAAAGCATCAGGTTGGATGGCTAAGCAAAAAGCGCCAAAAGCAAGGCGCACAAATGGCGAACAATGAGGCGTACTTTGTGTACGTCGAAGCAGTAAGACATTTGTAGCTACACCGCAGTTGGTGAGTTTTTGCGACGCCATCAATCAAGACTGTATTCAAATGTCTGCGGCTCGCCGTTACGGATCAACCCCAGGCTGATATTATTCGCTTCCCGGACCTGTTGAAAAATCTGTAAGGCTTTCTCCGGGCTGTCAAGTTTGACCTGATTGATTTCGACGACCACATCACCAAGGCGCAATCCCAACTGCTCAAGCAGGGAGCCGCGTTGCATACCGACCAGGCGGAATCCTGTCGTCTGGCCGTTTTCCATGTGCGGGATCATCCGAGCTGACTGCAGCAGAGCGCCCATATTGCCCCGCGCACTGTCAACCATGCCCCGATCAACACGAAAGCGCCCTTCACCCAGATCAACAACGCCATTCTGCGAAGCCGTTGACGTTGCTGTTGCTGCAGCGGCTCGCCGCGTCGCGGGACGTGATGGTTCGGCCTGATCTTCAACCAGCAGCAGTTCACGGCGTTCGCCCCGTTCAAGCACCACAACCCTTCTGCGCTCAATACTATCAACCGTCACCCCGACGCCGATTTCGCTGCCCAGGCCAAACACCTTGACCTCGTTGCCGGTGTTAATCAGTGCCAGCGAATACTCACCGGCAACAACAGTTCCGAGTAGGGTAAGGTTTTCGCTGCGGGCAGAAACCTGAACCGTATCATTTTCAGCCGCCACCTCCGGCAGATCGGGCCTGACATACTCGGCACCGATAGCGTCCACATCAAACAGGCTGCGATTAATGATCACCTGCAGATCCTCTTCCTGCAGCTGCCGCACCGCCAGCGGTTGCACCTCTGCTGGCAGCTGGTATCTCTGTTCGCCACTAAACGTCAAATGGATCATCCGCCCTGCCAACATACCGCCAACCAGGCCCGCAGCCAGCGCCAATATCACCAGAATATAATTGAGGTATATCTGCAAATTAAATGGCACTTTCTAACTCACTTGAATGCTCATGTTCCAATCCGTTGTTGCGAGATTGAAAAAAACCAAGAGTATTGATCCTACAATTCATTGCGTCAAATAAAAAATATTTATTTTTAATAAACCCAGTGCCCCCAGCTGTAATTACTTCCTCTTTGCGGCTACCAGTACTCCCCCATAGTGACCAAGCAGAGTAACACAAACAAGCATCAGCAGATTCAACAGCAGATAAAGCCCAAGGGAGACACCACCCTTTGCCACCAGATCCGGGTTGAACCAGCGCCATGACAGGGTCACCAACGCAACGAGCAACAGGATCCAGGCCAGGCAGATTTTTCTATTAAAAATCACACTGCGGACTTTCTGGTAGTCTTTTCGCCACAGCAAAAAACCAGTTAACATCGTCAACGGCATGATGGCTACAACTACCATCAACAGGACAAAGGCAGCAAACTCCAGTGCTGGATAAGAATAGATAATAGCAAGAAGCAGGAACAAACTACAGGTGGGAATCAGAGCCGTCGGGAAATGGGCAGCAACAGCGTGTGGAGCAAACGTCTCTCGCATCCGGCGCAAACCTGCCTTTAGTCCAACGTCAAGGGAGCTGTCGATAGCAGCAGGCTCGACCAGTTCAAACTTATCTGCCGTAGCGTGGCACAAGGGGCAGAATTCCGGTGGAAAATCTCCCTCGTGCAGATAGCCACAGACCGTACAGCGCCATGTTTTTGTCACAAAAAACCTGCCCTTGCAATCTTGATGCTCTCGCTAAAAGTCTTGAGATGGCTAAGCAAAAATTTTGTTCTACAAGGCCTGGTGGTTTTTCAGGGGAGCAGGCATACATATAGTATGTCAAGGTCCTGAAAAAACGCCGTAACGCCGGAGGGCAGACTTTTTGCGACGCCATCGATATTGGCAATTTGAATCCCGTAGATAATCCTACTATACTGTCAGGTTGATAACCTGGTTTATTTATCAGCGTTTCATTATGTCTTAAACTGACATTGATTACTAATCATTTCAATCAACAAAGGAGACCCCCCATGAAAGCAGTCGTCATAAAAGAGTTCGGCGCCCCGGAAGTCATGTCCGTTAGCGATGTGGATAAGCCGCAACCCAAAGATAACGAAGTCCTTATCAAGATTGTTGCTACCAGCATCAACCGTCCCGATCTGGTTCAGCGTGTCGGCAACTACCCACCCCCGGCCGGCGATTCGGAGATTCTTGGTCTTGAAGTTGCCGGTACCGTTGCAGCGGTCGGCAGTGGCGTCACCAACTGGAAAGTCGGAGACCGGGTGATGAGTCTGGTCGGTGGCGGTGGCTATGCCGAATATGCCGTCGCCTATGCCAATCACCTGATGCCGATTCCCGACACCATGAGCTTTGAAGAAGCGGCTTGCGTCAATGAAAGCTACATCACCGCATTTCTCAATGTGTTTATGATCGGTGGTCTCGAAGACGGTCAGACTGCGATCCTGCACGGTGGTGGAGGCGGCGTTAATACTGCCGCTATCCAGCTCGCAAAGGCCCTGACCCCCAACGCCAAGCTGATCGTCACTGCCCACCCGACAAAGATGGAACGGGTCAAAGAACTTGGTGCTGATCTGGTCATTGACTATACCACCACCCCCGATTTCACTGATGTGGTCAAAGAATTTACCGGCAAAAAAGGGGTTGACGTCATCCTTGATCACGTCGGCGCCCAATACCTTAAGCCCAACATGAAGTCCCTCGGCTACAAGGGTCGGCTGGTGGTGATCGGCGTCATCAGTGGGATTAAGGCCGAACTCAATCTGGCATTAATGATGGTCAAGCGTCAACAGATTATCGGCTCGGTACTACGCAGCCGTCCGGTCTCGGAAAAAGGGGAGATTGTTGCTGAATTCACCCGCCGGGCGCTACCGAAATTCGCCGACCGCAGCATTGTTCCCATCATCGAAAAAGTCTTTCCTATGGATGAGGTGGTCGCCGCCCACACGATGATGGAGGAAGACAAACATTTCGGTAAAATCGTGCTGAAGACTACCGAATAATCCACATAGATGAGTCGTAGGGGCAATTCATGAATTGCCCCTACACGGAACCATTATGCCATTTAAAATTAGCGATTTCCACACATCTCCCCTGACCAAAGGACACTTCGTCAAACCCGTCCGCCTGCATTATCATCAGAACGGGACGCCCCGCACCTGGGAAGCGGTCAAGTGTCACGACAGTGTGGCGGTTCTACTGTACCACCGCGAAAAAGATGCTTTTTTGCTGGTGAAACAATTCCGGCCGGCGGTCTATATGAACCACTCGGAGCACCTGTGCACCTATGAACTCTGTGCCGGGCTGGTTGATAAACAGGCGACGCTGGAACAGATTACCCGTGAAGAAATTGATGAGGAGTGTGGCTTTGATGTGCCGGCAGAGAAGATCATAAAAATCAACTCATTTTTCACCAATGTCGGCGTCAGTGGCAACAAGCAGCATCTGTTTTACGCCGAAATCGACAAAAGCATGCAACGCCACGCCGGTGGCGGCATTCACACCGAAGAGATC
>CAZMFD010000008.1:0-2638 GCA_964565445.1 uncultured Geobacteraceae bacterium | reverse complement strand
TCTGATTGGCCGCAGGTACAACGAAAATAGGTGCCGGGCTCCAGGGTCATAGCAATTGGCATGGCCTGATCGTCTTCTGGTCTACTCATTTTATTTCTCCTGATTTTTCAAGCGCAAACTTTACCCATCAGCCAGGCGATATTTTCTCCCAACCGGCGCATAGTATCCATCCCTTCGGTATCGTTGGCAACATCACCGGGATTGCGTCCGTAGGCGATGTTCCAGTAACTTGAACCGGGGACAATCATCTCATTGATGAGAAAATAATTCTGCAGGGTCTGCAAAGCATGCATGGAGCCACCGCGGCGCACGGCCACCACCCCGGCACCAACCTTGCGACTCAGCAAGTGACCGTTGGCGCGACAGACAAAACCGCTGCGGTCGATAAGGGCTTTCATTTCCGTGGTAACATCGGCAAAATAAGTCGGTGAACCGAGGACAACAGCATCGGCGGCGTAGATTTTCTCCAGAATGTCGTTGAGCGGATCTGAGTCGATAATACAGCGCCGGTTCTTGCTTTCGACACATTTCATACAGGCGGTACAACCGCGCAGGTTGGTTCCGGCCAGTTGAATAATCTCGGTACTGATTCCGGTTTCTTTCAAGGGTTCACAGACGGTTTGCAACAACAGATTGGTGTTCCCCTGTGGACGGGGACTACCGTTAATGGCAATCAGATTCATGGACTCTCCTTTAGGTAAAAAACGATGAACAAGAACATTATCTTAATCGGCATGCCCGGCGCCGGCAAAAGCACCGTTGGCGTTATCCTCGCCAAACGCTTCGGCTTTGATTTTATCGACACCGACCTGCTGATCCAGTCACGGACCGGCCTGCGCCTGCAACAGATCATCGACACGCAAGGGTTACCCCGCTTTCGCGAGATCGAAGAACAAACCCTCATCGATCTTGACACGCAGCATAGCGTCATTGCCACCGGCGGGTCGGTAATCTATTGCCCCAGAGGGATGACCGCCCTGGCCGGCACAGGGCTTTTCGTTTATCTCCAGGTACCGCTGAAGGTCCTTGAACAACGCCTGGCTGATATGGGCCAGCGTGGACTGGTGATGCACAAGGGGCAAACCCTTGCCCATCTTTATCAACAGCGCGTCCCCCTCTACGAAAAGTATGCCCAGATGACCCAGGATTGCACCAACCTAAACGCTGAGCAGGTTGCAGGCGCACTGGAAGCTGCCCTGAATCAATATTTTTCCGACGTCATTTAGCCGCCGGATTTGATGTAGTGGGTCAATTGCTCGATCAAAAACTCTTTATCGGCAATCGCCGCTTTAACCAGGTCGCCAATCGATATGAGTCCCTGCAGCGAGCCATCTACGACCACCGGCAGGTGGCGAAAACGCTTTTCCGTCATCAGGGCCAGGCATTCATCAACGGTCTGTTCAGGCACAACAGAGGTAACTTTCGAGGTCATCACATCTTTAACCAATAACTGCAACACCGAAGCCTGCTTTTGCGCAACAATACGAATAAGGTCGCGCTCCGAAAAAATACCGGCAAGCTTATCGGTATCATCAACCACCACGATAGCACCGATACCGGCTTCAACCAGACAGCTCAACGTCTCCAATACTGTCTTATCCTGATGAATCGTGATAACCCGTCTGCCTTTTTTTGCGAGAATTTCCTTTACGGTTTTCATAGTGTTTCTCCAGATTATTCAAAGGGAATCTCCAGTGTGACACGAGCATCAACAATATCAACAAAAAGAGTGGGCATAAACAAGAAATTTACGCTAGAGTTCCTTGGTGTCGGCCCCCACTTCAACCTGAACAGAAGGATCCAAGCACATGAAAGCTCTTTTATACAGCCTGATGATGACGGTACTGATGCTCGCTTCCGGTTGCAGCACGTTGCAAACCAGGGTAGGCAACGATGTCGACTGGGCAGCGTACCGCAGCGTTAACGTTTCCGTTAGCGAGCCAGATCGCTGGGAGTTGCGACCCCTGGTTGCCGAACGATTGGCAGACTGGGGGTTTGTGCCGGTCGAACAAGACCACCAGCACGTCGACCTGATCGCAACCCTTGAAGTGACTGAAGGTTCCAGTATTGCCGAAACCGGTGAAGAAATTAGCCGGCCAAAAAACCTGCTGCTACGCCTTGAGGATCGCTACAACGGTGCAGAGTTGGCGCGCAGCAGCTACCAGCTGGCAGCGACCCAAAGTCCAAGGCATGGTCTGACCCTGATGGTAAATGACCTGCGCAAGCATACCCGCAAAACAAGAGCAACACCACCACAACCAACCGATCACCAAACCGCAATCACCCCGGCTCAAAAAGCGCCTGCCACCTCTGCAGATGCCACCGACCTGACAGAGCCATCCGTACCGATTGCTATTCCGGCCCAAAAAGAACTCAACGAACCCGAACCTAAAAACTCGGACTGGGTTCCGCGTTTCAAAGGGTGGCAACTCTGGGGAGACGACACAACAGCAGAGTAAACTCACGGAACCCCAACCGACCCCCAAACTCAGGTTCAACAATTGCAAAGTAGATAGTTTTACTCAGCAATGCACAGCCCCACTACCGCTATTTTTATGCGCTCTTTTAAACGCAATATATGCCTATTTGAATACTACAAACCACTAACAATACACTACTTTTCCATTGACTGCAGATA
>CAZMFD010000007.1:9199-58648 GCA_964565445.1 uncultured Geobacteraceae bacterium | reverse complement strand
CGACATTTTAATTTGCCAACCACGCATCCCCTATACCTGGCGGATGCGTGGTTGTTTCTGTCCTCAGAAGGGTGCTTTATCTCTTTCCTGCTATTGTTCCGATTCCCATAATTCTTTCCTGATACTTTTAGCAATCTAAGGTCTTTTGTTTAGTAGAACGCTGTTCCGATAATTGCATGGAAAAATGATATTCCGTCGTGGCGGTTTGACAATCAGTCCTCTTTTCAGGTTTAATGAGAACTAGAATGAGTACTTTTAGTAACCAGCATTTTTTCTTCTTGTACTCTTCAAGGTCCTGATTTTAAACATTCGATCTGCGCACGTTCGATGTCAGACAAGTATTTTGCCAAATGATTTTGCCGTTCTGAATTTTGGCATTCAGCCCTACTCAATGGAACAACGGCGTTCCATTTGCGATTCTTAGTCATCTGAGTATTGTTGCTTTTTCCAACGTTGTTTTTTAAAAATGGGCAAAGGTGCTCTTCCCCTCATTGGGTAAGGTGTGCCTTTATCACCCTGTTTATTAAATTAACCGCGCTTTTTGCAGCGTCGATGAACGGAGAATCTTCAGTAAGCCAGGCCACTTAATTTCAAGAGGAGGGTTCCCATGACAAGTCTCCCTGTTTTTTTGTCTTTTAGCCGCAGTTACGCGAACAGAGTCCCTTCATCATATCCGCTGGATTCCCACCCGATTTATCGCAATATTCCTGATAAAACAGCCCATGCAGGTCGTCTATGACCGGCAAATATTCAAATCTGTATCAGACGTGATTTGTTCAGTGGCTGGTGGCGACAGCATTTATCCCCCCAACACCCTGAAGTGCCGGACGCAGATGTCTCAAATGACCGAGCAATGGCACAACGAGCAGGTGTCAAGACTGGGAACTTTTATCTGAAAATTCGTTTGAAAAACATTCATTGTATCAACCGTTCTATTTAAGTGGAGGAACTATGAAGCCGTTTCGATTGAACAAGCAGGGCAGACTGGTGTTCCCTTCGAGCATCTTTATCGAACTTGATTTTTCAGTGATAGCAGATCTAGATCAACTTAAAGCGATTATCCGGCGAGATTTTGAAGTAAAGGCACCAACCGGGATCGAAATTGCCGATCGGGCCTCTGCCGGCGAATATGAAACCCGGTATGACCTGTTGCGGGATATCGGTTTGCATTTGTTCTGGGCAAACCGTTTTGCATTGGCCATGTATGACAAGCGTCCAACCCGTTGGCGGGATGTTCCACGTTGCCGTGACGACGTATTCGTTCCTTTGCTGGAACCCAGGGATAATCGTGAGATAAAGGCTGCCAGTGTTCTCAAAGCTTTTGGGGAATTACCCGCCAAGTGGGATGCGACGGACGAAGAGGATCTGTTCGCTATTCTCTTTGATTGTTTTGCCAACAAACTCTACAAGGCTTCTTCACTCCCCCCGATCAAGGCGACCATTAGTGAGTTCCTTTCCACGCCGGACGCTAGAACCACAATCCTTACAGATTACAATCCTGATCACCGCCGCTATAGTGACGATGATATTCTCGATGTTTCGGAGGGTCAGCCTGAACTTGAAGCCCTGCGACGCTGGGCGATGTTGCTTCATAACCAACACCCCTGGGACCGTAGCCGAGCAAGACTGAAATCGTGTGCCGAGTTACAGGATGATGACGTCGTTGTTCTCTTTCATCCCAAAAATCGTGCTGTCCAAGACTTTATCAGCCGGGTCAGAAAAGGAACCACGTATACACCTCTATCTCCGACACCGAGCCCGGCGGTCGAGCCGGAAAGCCCCCTGAACCCCATCGTTATTGATGATTCATTTCCAGTTCAACCTAAAATTGAAGCACTTGCCGTTCGCAAGGGGGAGGTTCTATGTACTAACGAGGATGTGATCAGGAACTCGCCGCCCTCCTGGTCGCCAATGGGTGCTGAAGAAATTACCGAAAAAACCGGTATTGAGCGCCGGCGCTATACTGCGGAGCCGTTGGAAAATATCGCCCTCGAAGCGGCGCGGGCGGCAATGAAGCACGCCGGTCGTGGTCCAGCAGAGATCGGCGCAGTCCTGTTCTGCTCCTGCACCTCTAACCGGCTGATTCCCTCTACTGCGACCTGGCTTTCCGGCCAACTTGGTATTCTGCAGACCCATTGCTCAGCAGACATTGTCGCCGCCTGTGCCGGTTTTCCCTATGGCGTTGCTGAGGCTGTCCGCTTGTTGCGGGAGGTAGAGCGTCCGATTCTGTTGGTTCTGGCTGAAAAATTCTCTGATAAAATCGGAAATGCCCGCCCTTCACGAATGATTTTTGGCGACGGTGCGGCAGCGCTGGTGATCGCCCCGACTACGGGTGAGCGAGACATCCATGTTGTCCAGACCTATGCAAGTGGTCCTTTTAGCCAGGTGAACTCAATCATCTGGCCGAATTACGATTTCGATAATGATATCACGGTTTACGGTCCGGAGGTCAAAGCGCTGGTCAAGCGCTACCTCAACCAGATGATCAGCGAGCTCAACGAGCTCAAGGGCCTGAAGGGAGGAAAATCGCTCATGAATGACATCGATGTGATCGTGCCACACCAGGCGAACAAGACCATGATTATTGATATTGCCGTTCCCCAGGGGATCTCCGCTGACGATATTTATTTTAACATCGCCGAAGTCGGCAACGCCTCCGCCGCAAGTATTCCGATCGCGTTGGCAGACTCAGTCTTTGATGGCGCGGTCACCAAACCGTCGCTGGTTTTCGCTCCGGGTTTCGGGGCCGGTGCTGTCGGTGGGTACGTGGTGCTGTCGCTCGATCCTGCGATCGTAGCGCCGGAAGTCAAAAACAGCCTCAATATGGGGCCAAAGTTAGTCACCGCCCATTCATCACTTGAAGACATTAAAGAGGCCTTCCATGGATAAGATGACGAGCCGGGGTTCAAACGCATCACTCCTTTATCGTCTCCTGGATATTCCCGAGATTCTCTGTGATACCACCTTGCTCTATCGGCTGAATACAAAGGAGGCGGGATCGCACAATGATCATGCCGATATCGCTCTGTTCGTTGCCGCCATCGAAGCCTATCTGTCCTCATCTCGTTATGCGCGAGCGGCATTTTTTGCTGCAGCTGCCCGCGGTCGGCCGAAGTCAAGCCATGAATCCCTGGTTACAGTTGACTGTCGGCTGCGCGGCGAGAAATACCGGCTGACAGTACAACGGATCTGTCCTAACCGGTATCGCCTGGAGGTCGAAGGGCAGGTTGTCGTCATGACAATCGATAGCATCGACAAGTTTGAGTCGCGTGTCATGATCGGGAATCGCAGCCATCGGGTGATCTCTATAACACAGGGCAAAGATCATCTCATTGAGGTCGATCAGGTTATCCACCGGATCAGTCGAGGGGACGTGGGGATGATTCGCTCCCCCTCGCCGGCGCTGGTTGTTGCTGTCAATGTCAAGCCGGGCGACGCCGTCGCCAAGGGGGATTCACTGGTGGTGCTCGAGGCGATGAAGATGGAAACATCCATCCCTGCACCCTTCTCCGGAACCGTGGTTGATGTCCTGATCGGTCCGAGTATTCAGGTCGATGCCGGCGCCGGTCTGATCAGACTCGAAACTTTCTCTGAACTGGAAGACACCGAGGAAGCAAGAGGTCGCGTTGATTTCGCCCCGATCGCAGCAGAGCGCGAAATTGACCTTAGTGTGCGCAGTCGCTGTCTCGACCTTCTTGAAACCGTTCGCTGGACAATTCTGGGGTACGATACCCAGCCTGGGGTAGTGCGGGATCTTGCCGGCCGTCTGCTCAGTATTTACCCGGAAGCCGACTTGAATGATCCAGAGATCGTCGCAGCCGGGCTGGAAGTTCTCTGTGCTTTCAGCGATGTCAACTCACTGGCAAGAAATCGACCCTTTGGGGATATGCCGGAGGAGGAAACCCGTAACCCTAAGGAGCATTTTCACCAATATTTGCGTGCCCTTGATCTTGCTGCCGAAGGTTTGCCGGAGTCGTTTCGCGGTAAACTCGAACGCGCATTTGCCCATTACGGAGTAACCAGCCTTGAGCCTTGCCAGGATCTGGAGCGCGCTGCTTTCAGAACCTTCAATGCCCAGCAGGTAGCCAGCGCTCATGTCCCCTTGATTGCAGCGGTTCTGACCGGCTTGCGACTCGACCCAAAAAACCTCAGTCCGGCCTGCGCCCGGCAATTGAGTTCGACCCTTGATGAGTTTGTGGTTGCAACCGAGTTGCGGTTTCCTAATCTTGGCAATAAGGCGCGCAATATCCGTTATCAGAGTTTTGAACAGCCGGCAGTTGCTGCGTACAAGGCGGCGATTCTTGACGAAATGCGCGGGCACATTGCTGCTTTGCGCTTACCCGGTGCAGAGGCTACTCATCTTGATGCAGTGATTAACTGCCCTGAGGCCGTGATCGAGCTCTTCGCAGATCCGGACGGCTCGGGCGCCAACGGCGACCCGATGCTCGATGTCATGTTCAAACGATTTTATCGGGTCAAGGAGCTGCAGAATATCCAGGAATTGGAGGGGATCCGTTCTGCTGACTATCTTACTGATGGGGAGCGGCGTAGTGTGGTTGTGGCCATCAGCCCTCAGTCCTTGACCGGAAGTGTACTACGGGTGGTCCTTGAACATGGCTTAACCTTGCCCGCATCCCAGCCACTTTCCATCGATCTCTACAACCGTTGGGACGGTTCCGTCGCAAAGGAGGGCGTTTCGGCCTGGGTGGAGAAGGTTGTAGCTGAGACCATCACACCGGAAAATATCCGCAGGATAACCTTCTCCGGAGCCGACCCAGCCGGTCGGGTCTACCATCACACCTATCGACCGGTGGACGGGGTTCTCGTCGAAGATCTGACCATCCGGCATTGTCACCCGATGATCGCAGCGCGTTTAAAATATCACCGCTTCAGAAATTTTAAAGCCGAGCGACTCCAATCAGAACCTGGTATCTACTCATACAAGCTTGTCGGTATCGATAACCCGAGAGACACTCGGTTGACTGCGGTCGCAGAGGTGCGCGATCTGACTCCAACCCATGATGAAAAAGGGCGAGTGACCGGCCTGGCCTCTACGGAAAGGCTCCTGTCTGCCTGTGCCAACGCGATACGAGCCGCACAGACCGAGCATGATCCACGCCACCGATTAGCTATGAATCGAATCATCCTTTATGTCTGGCCATCCTTTTCTTTAGCGTTGAAGGGTCTTGACCTGATACATGAACGCTTCGCAGCACTGATGGCCCCCTTAGGACTTGAGGGCATCGAAGTCATCGGTTCGCTGGTTGAAAATGGTCAGGCTCAAGAGACCATTATCCGTTTCGGATTTGATACCCTCAGTTCGTCGGCCTTCGAGATAACCAATAAGGTCGACGAACCGGTCGCCGTCCTTGATCGATATCGACAGAACGTTATTCTGTCTCAGCAGCGCGGCTCTATTTACCCCTACGAACTGATTGACCGACTTATCAAGAACGGAGGATCGTTCAGTGAATATGCCGTGAATGATGAGGGGGCCTTCGTGCCAGTCGATCGGCCGAAGGGGAAGAATGACTGCGGATTTGTTGCTGGGGTGCTGGTAACTCCATCTGACCGTTATCCGGAAGGGATCAAGCGGGTGGTATTGCTCGGGGATCCGACCAAGGAGCTGGCTTCGCTGGCAGAACCGGAATGTCGAATGACCATCGGTGCCCTCGAACTGGCCAGGGAGCTCGAAACGTCACTTGAATGGTATGCGGTATCTGCGGGGGCCCGGATCTCCATGACCAGCGGCACCGAAAATATGGATTGGATATCTATCGTGTTACGGCGTCTTATCGAGTTTACTCAGGACGGCGGCGAAATTAACCTTGTCATTACCGGGATTACGGTCGGGGGGCAGCCTTACTGGAATGCAGAAGCAACGATGCTGATGCACACCAAGGGTATCCTGATCATGACCCCCGACAGCACTATGGTTCTTACCGGAAAACAATCCCTCGACTTTTCCGGTGGTGTTTCGGCTGAGGATAATTTCGGCCTCGGCGGCTACGACCGGATCATGGGCCCCAACGGCCAGGCTCAGTACTGGGCTCCCGATCTTGAAGCGGCCTGTGAAATGATGCGGCAGCATAACGAACACGCTTATCGGGCCAAGGGAGAGCGTTTCCCACGTCGTGCCGAGACCTCTGACGATTTTGAGCGCGATGTCAGAACCGCTCCGCACGATGGGCCTGAATTTGAAACAGTTGGTGAGATTTTCTCGGACAAAACCAATCCCGGTCGTAAAAAGCCCTTTGATATTCGTTCCATCATGCGTGCCGTTTCCGATCAGGATCACGTTCCGATGGAACGCTGGAAAGATATGCGCGACGCCGACACCGGCGTTGTTTTTGAGACCCAACTGGGGGGCTATCCTGTGATGATGATTGGGATAGCATCAAGGGCAATTGCACGCAAGGGACTGCTTCCGGGAGACGGTCCGGATGTCTGGACATCCGGTACGCTCTTCCCTATGTCATCCAAAAAGATTGCTCGTGCCATTAACAGTGCCAGCGGCAGCCGTCCACTCGTTGTTCTGGCCAACTTGTCCGGTTTCGATGGTTCACCCGAATCACTGGCCAAGTGTCAACTGGAATATGGTGCCGAGATTGGCCGAGCCGTTACCAATTTCGACGGTCCGATCATCTTTTGTGTTGTTTCACGCTATCACGGTGGCGCCTTCGTGGTTTTTTCAAAGGTGCTCAACGACAATATGGAGGCTTTAGCCGTAGAAGGAACCTATGCATCGGTGCTCGGTGGTGCACCGGCTGCTGCTGTGGTCTTCACCCGCGAGGTTGATCAACGAACCGACGCCGATGAACGCATTGTCGTGCTCTACAATCGGATCGCCACCTCAACCGGAGCTGAACGGGTTGCTCTTCAGGCCGAGCTTAGTGAGTTGCGTCCTATGGTTCGTGCGGAAAAACTGGGGCAGAAGGCAGTTGAATATGATGCGGTTCATACCATCCAGCGGGCGCAGGAAATGGGTTCGGTTGACGCAATTGTTCCAGCCGGCAGATTACGGCCGGAGCTTATTGCCGCACTTGAACGCCGTATTGCCAAATCTCTTGCCCTGTCCGGGACAGAAAAATAAAAGGATTTCCTGTCAGCAGATTGGGTTCGGCACGGGGCACCTTGACCGGTTGAGCTGATCTCACTGGATTCGCAGTTAAATGGTGTGTAACTATTCAGTTCTGTTCTTGCGCAGGGTCGGGGGTCCTATGACAAGGGTGACTGTCGCCATGGATGGCGACAGTCAAGCGGCCAGGGAGAGCGCAAAGCGTCCCTTGACATAGGATCCCCGACCCGGTGCTGTATAGATACAATGGTCTCTACTAAAAACATTCAAAGAGGTAGAATCTATGGACGTACTTGATCTCACCCAACATGAAAACATTTCTACCCGAATTGGCGACAAACTCAAAGGTCGCGTCGCCCTTGTGACCGGTGGAACCCGTGGAATTGGTGCAGCGATCTGCCGCAGCCTTGCGAGTCAGGGTGCTACGTTAGCAGCGGGATATTCCGGTAACGACAAGGCAGCGGCAGATTTTTGCGCTGCTTTTACCGAGAACTATTCCACTCCTGTCAGCACCCACAAGGGAAATGTCGGTGACGCGGCGGATTGTCGCCGAACCATCGACGAAGTGCTCACGATGCACGGTCGTTTGGACATCCTGGTCAACAATGCTGGCATCAGTATCGACAGGACCGTGCTCAAAATGACCGACGAGGACTGGTATAACGTGATCAACGTTAACTTGTCTGGGGCATTTTTCCTTTCTCAGGCAGCGCTTCGTCATATGTCCGAGCGTGGCAGCGGTCGTATCGTCAATGTTTCAAGTGTCATCGGCGAGATGGGCAACATCGGTCAGGCTAATTATGCTGCCTCGAAATCCGGCCTTTTTGGACTGACCAAGACCATGGCGCGCGAGGCCGCGCTGTTGCTGGCCAGGTCTGGAAAACTGACGGAACCAAATAGCGTCGGGCTGACCATTAACACCGTCACTCCGGGCTTTATTGCTACGGAAATGCTGGAGAATATCCCTGAAAAAATGATGGAAAAAATTCTGGCTATGATCCCTCAGGGGCGACTCGGCAAACCTGAAGAAATCGCCCGCGTTGTACACTTCCTCGCTGCTGACGCTTCCTCTTATATTACGGGGCAGGTTTGGGGCGTAAATGGCGGGCTTGATATGTAATTCATGCCTTTCCGGTATTCTTTTAACTATTGAGTGTACGTTGAATTCGGGCTGCAGACGTGATTTGTCGTTAGTCGGAGCATCCAGATATACGTGTTGGTGGAAAATTGACATTACAGAAATCTTCAGCCTGTTCGTTTTTATCCCTGTAGGGATTCATGTAAACTCATAACCTCATAGGGGAGAAAAGGCATCTCATGGGAAAATTATCCGGAAAAATTGCAGTAGTTACGGGAGGCTCACGAGGGATTGGAGCTGCGATTGCCACAGGGCTTGGCGGAGAGGGGGCCACGGTAGTTATTAATTATAATCACAGCAAGGACGAGGCTGATAATGTCGTCGACGTCATTAAGTCAGGTGGAAGCTCGGCCATTGCCATTCAGGCTGACATCTCGGACATGGAACAGACAAGTCAATTCATCGAAGAGGTTCTGGCTCAGTACGGCAGGATCGATATCCTGGTCAATAATGCCGGTATTACCAGGGATAAATCTTTTAAGAAGATGTCGTTTGAGGAGTGGCACAAGGTCATCGATACAAATCTGTCGTCGGCTTTCAATACCTGTAAGGCAGCGTTGCCTGGTATGCTGGAACAGAAATATGGGCGCATTATCAATATCAGCTCTGTGATCGGTCAATCGGGGGGTTTTGGTCAAAGCAACTATGCTGCGGCCAAGGCCGGTCTCATCGGATTCACAAAGTCTCTCGCCCTGGAAACGGCAAAGGCCGGAATAACGGTAAATTGTATCTGCCCTGGGTATATCGCGACCGAAATGGTAGCGGCGATGCCTGAGGAGGTCAAAGAAGCCATCATTGCCATGGTGCCAATGAAGAAACTCGGAGACCCCGAAGAAATTTCCAAGGGGGTTCTCTTCATCTGTGATAGCGAATATATGACCGGTCAAAGTCTTAATCTTAATGGTGGTCTCCATATGATTTAGATTCATTAAAACGAATCTGAACGAAAACGGGCGCCGGACAGTTTTTAAAGCTGCCCCAATTTCGAATGGTATGATTTGCGTTAGCGGGGCAGTCCTCTTTTAAGCTGGATTCCAACCGACTCAATTTCTGTGTGTTCAGCGATGGTGATGCTGATGTTCTTTTCGGAGGCGGTCAATGGTTCTATCCTTGTGAGCTGATATTCCAGCACTTTTTCATCCGCATCCGACCAGCTGTTCCCCTGCTCGGCACGTTGTTGAATTCGCTGCCGGAACAGCTCTTCATTCAACTGAAAATCCAGAATTCTAAAGGGACATTGGCGCGTTATCGCTAGCTGTTTCAGCTGCTGGCGATCCGCCTGCCTGATGAAGGTGGCATCGACAATCACCGTAAAACCGGCAGCAAGAATCAGCTCGGCCAGCGAGAAAATGTGGTCGTAGGTTGTCTCGTTTGCTGTGGTGCTGTAGATCCCTTTCTCGATGGCTGATCTGCCGGACTGATTGGCTTCAAGATGATGAAGGCGCTTGCGTTCCAGGTCGGAATGAATACAGATCGCTCCGATAAGGGGTGCCAGTTCGTTAACAAAGGTCGTTTTTCCTGACCCTGATAATCCATGGGTGATGACCAGCTGGGGTGCTGGTGTTTGCGTGTAGTTTTCAGCAAGGGTCAGGTAGCTTTTAAGCTGCTCAAGGTCGGTGTTGCGTTCCCGGGCTGACAAGTCCGATTGACGCAAGCGTAAACCAAGGACCTTGGCTCTGACCATAGCGCGATAAACCTGATAAAAGCGCAGGACTTTGAGCCCGGCATAGTCACCTGTGTGGCGCAGGTAGGCGTTGAGAAAATACCAGGCGAGCTCTTTTCGACTGCGATCGTCAAGGTCCATCACCAGAAATGCAATATCATTGATGGTATCGATCCAGCGCAGGTTTTCGTTAAATTCAATACAGTCGAACAACAGCGGTCTGTCTTGAAACCAGGCCATATTGGCCAGGTGCATGTCACCGTGGCATTCGCGAATAAAACCGCTTTTGCACCGTGCCAGCAGAACCGGCTGTAGAGTTGAGAAGCTTGATTCGCTCCAGTCTTGTAAGTTGCTGATTGTTTGAAGCGATACATTCTCTGGGAGTGCAGACTTGATCTGCGTGAAATTCTGGCGGACAGGTTCGATGATACTATGTGGTGTTCCAAAATGATGCTGCTGGTCAGTTTGAGCGGCCTGCAGGTGAACTTCAGCTATTTTTTCAGCAAACTCAATTAAGACGGCAACACCCAATGTTCCTGCCGCTAGCATCCGGTCGAGCTGGTCTTCCTGAGGAAAACGCCGCATTTTTACCAGGTAGTCCAGTGCCGGTTCCTGGTTCAGGCGGGGGTGGTCGACGGAGCCGCCGACAGGAATAACTGCAAGGTAGAGTTCCGGGGCAAAATGGCGATTAAGCCGCAGTTCTTCAGTGCAGAAAAAGTAGCGTTTGGCAAGGCTGGAGAAATCGAGAAAGCCGAAATTGACCGGCTTCTTCATTTTGTAGGCGGAGTTACCACTTAAAAAAATCCACGAGGCGTGGGTTTCGATCAGTTCTGCTCCCGGATCTGAGGGGCCGAAGAAGCAAGGCTCAAGCATGTGGTTGATCAATGTCTGGTGCTTCGCCATGACGATGCCTCTTGGACGATTTAACAGTGGAGAAAAAATGGTTTTCTAAACTTTAAGTCTAGTCGATGAGAAAGGTTTAGCAAGGATTTATCGGTATGATTTGCGATAATCCAGCCCAGGAAAAAAAGAACAGGCCGCGACCGTCGGGTTTTTAGGGTTGTAACCATAATCAGGGGGCACAATTGATTTTGCGCCCCCTGATTTGAGTTTTACAAGGACTGTGTCGTGACAGTTATGTGTTGTCCAACCTGAATTATAGTCCCATCAGTGGATCAGTCAGGCCAAACACATAGATGGCAACAAGGCCTAGGATTCCAGTAGCAAGCACGTAGAAGACAGTCGGAATAATTGTCATGCGAATCGTTCTACCTTCCTGCCCGAGGAGCCCGACGGTTGCCGAGGCGGCAACCACATTGTGAATAGCGACCATATTCCCTGCTGCTGCGCCCATTGCCTGAAGAGCAATCATGACCGCACCGGAAACACTCAGGGCGTTTGCTACTTCAAGCTGGAACTGGCTGAGCATCATGTTGCTGACGGTGTTGGATCCGGCAATAAATGCGCCCAGGCCACCAACGGTCGGAGCAAGTAACGGATAGATGGAACCAAAGGTCACCGCAACAAAGTCGGCCATCGCCACCGGCATGGATGCCAGATCAGCGCCGTTAACCCCTGAATTGATCAGAATCCGCACCATCGGAATGGTGAAAATCAGAACGAATCCGGCCCCAATCAGGGTTTTTCCGGCAGAACCGGCCGCTTCTGTAAACTGAGAGAATTTCATCCTGTGGAGGAACAGGGTCAGTACCGAGACGAACAGTAGAATTCCACCGGGGAGATAGAGGGGTTGAACGCTGCCGCTGACGCCGGCCTCGCCAAGAATATTTGACCAGCCGAACGAGAGACTGAGCAATGCCGACTTGAGAGCGGGAAAAACCCGGCTGGCAACGAGAATCAAGGCTACCAGCAGATATGGGGTCCAGGCCATGGGCAGGGAGATTTTGCGTTCGTCAAGGCTGGGTTGTTTTGGAACGATGGTGCCAAACCAGGCTTTTGGCCACTCTTCCTGTGGAGCAAAGTCCCAAACAGTTTTGGGTGCGAGGAAGCCTTTTTTGGCGGCCGGGACAACAATGGCCATGCCGACCAGAGCGCCGACAATAGAAGGAAATTCCGGACCAAGAAATATTCCGGTAAGGGCATAGGGGACAGCAAAGGCCAGGCCGGTAAAAAGCGCGAAAGGCGCCATTGCCAGCCCCTCTTTCCAGCTCTTGTTTTTGCCGAAAAAGCGGGTAAGCATCATGACCATCAGCAGCGGCATCAGGGTTCCGACGATCGCATGGCCGATAGCTACTTCAGAGGTGATAATCTGTCGAAATATTTCCCAGCTTGAACCGTTGGCTGCGAGTTGGTTACCAATGGCAATATGATCCAGTCCATTGGTGACACCGATGATAATAGGGGTTCCAACGGCGCCGAAAGAAACCGGCGTTGATTGAATCATCATGCCAACCATAATAGCGCCCAGAGCGGGAAAACCGATGGCGACCAGCAAGGGTGCGGCGATGGCAGCCGGGGTACCGAACCCGGAAGCGCCCTCGATAAAACAGCCGAAGAGCCACGCCAGAATCAGAACCTGAATACGTCGATCCGGACTGATGTTCGTAAATCCTGCCCGGATTGTTGAAATAGCGCCGGAATTCTGAAGAGTATTCAGGAGCATAATCGCTCCAAAAATAATCCAGAGCACGGCGACGGTGACAATGATGCCCTGGAAGGTTGAGGCGAGAACACGGTTCAGACTCATCTCCCAGAAGAACAGGGCGATGCCTGCCGCTGATAGATAAACAATGGGCATCGCCCGTCGGGCCGGCCATTGAAGACCAACCAGAAGTACGGCTGCGACAATGATTGGTGTAGCTGCGAGTAGTGCCTGGATCCCTGGTGACATAAAGTTTCCTCTTGCGAAAAAGGTTTATTGTGCTTGGCGGACTATCCTGTGATGGATACAAGTTTATGCAATAAGGAGTTCCACAAACATGAGATGGTTACGGTGCCAACGCCTATTATTTGATGAAATTGTCTTGGCCTGTGTTGACCTGAACAGAAGAGGAGTCCTGAAGGGCACCGATCAACAACAATATATAAACGCAGGCAATATAACCGAATTGATACATATGGTAAAGAGGTAATACCAGTTATATTCAAGAGTCTTTCATATTGCCACACCCCTGAGCGTGAGTTGGGACATTGCGGATAGCTTCTTGAGCCATTCAGTCTCTCGGGTTAGTGCCCTGGGTTGCTGACCGCCTTCAAAAAAGTCGCGGTCACTCCTGAAAACTTGGCTTTTTATCGTAAAAATTGATCTCTTGTGCTATTTTGCGCTGTCTATCCAATGGGTTTGTGGAAAAATTTATTGTTCTGACATTCTGCATTATTAATGATGTGTGATGGCCTGTGCTAAACAGAAATTATTGAACTCAATATGGTTTTACTGGATTGCGTTAACATTTTTTTTACCAAGGAGACAAAAATGAAAAAAGTTTTTTTTGCCCTGTTTTGTATCGCCATTAGCATGCCGGTAACGGCCTGGTCCCTTGACCCGGTCAAAATCGGCATGGTGACCACCCTTTCCACCAAAGCCGGATACCTCGGGGAGGATGTTCGCGACGGTTTCAGGTTGGCCATGGCCCAGGAGGGGGGGCAATTGGGCGGTATTCCCGTCGAACTGATGGTTGAAGATGATGGCGGCGACCCGGGAAAGGCCAGGCAGATTGCTGATCGTTTTATGAAACGCGACAAGGTCAGGATCATGACCGGAATCATCTTCTCCAACGTGGCTATTGCTGTGGTACCCAAAGTGGTTAACAGCGACGTCATCTATATCAGTCCCAATGCCGGGCCCTCGCTGCTTGCCGGTAAGGGCTGTGACCCCAATTATTTCAATGTCGCCTATCAGAACGACAACCTTGATGAGGTGGTCGGACAGTATGTCAGCGAAGCTGGTTTTAATAATGTTTATTTACTCGCCCCCAATTATCCAGCCGGCAAAGATCACCTTGCCGGTTTCAAGCGCTACTATCAGGGTAAGATTGCCGGTGAGGTCTACACCAAACTCGGCCAATCTGATTACGCAGCCGAAATTGCCACCCTGCGCGCCAGTACACCGGATGCGGTTTTCTTTTTTCTGCCGGGCGGCATGGGGATTAATTTTCTCAAGCAGTATGCCCAGTCAGGACTTAACGAAAGCATTCCGGTCTTTGGCCCAGCCTTTTCTTTTGACGAGCGGTTGTTACAGGCCGTCGGTTCGGCAGCACTTGGTGTAAAAAACGGTTCCCAATGGAGCCATGACCTCGACAACCCTGCTAATCGTCAGTTTGTTGCCGCGTTTCGTGAAGCTTATGGACGCACACCGACTCTCTATGCCAGCCAGGGCTATGATGCCGCACGCTTGATCGCCGGCGCCCTGAAAAAGGTCAACGGTGATGTCGGGCAATTGGCGGCGCTGCGTACCGCACTGAAAGCCGCGGACTTTGAATCGGTGCGCGGGGATTTCAGGTTTTCTGCCAACCAGCACCCGATCCAGAACCTCTATATCCGTGAAGTCGTGCAGGATGAATCCGGGAATTATACCAACAACACCCTCAAGGCCGTTTTCACCGAACACAGCAATGCCTATGTCGGCGAATGCACAATGGCTGACTAAAGAAAAAAACTCGATCCCGGCGAATTTATGCTTTTAGTTTTTGAACAACTGCTGAATGGTTTGCAACTCGGCGTTACCTTGTTTCTGCTCTCTGCCGGTTTAACCCTGGTCTTCGGCATTATGCAGGTTATCAACCTGGCCCATGGTTCGTTTTATATGATCGGCGCCTATGTAGCGGCGACAGTCGCTGCCTCTACGGGGTCGTTTTTGCTTGGGTTGGCAGTTGCCTTGCCGGTTACTGCGTTGATCGGTATGCTGGTTGAGATGAGCATCTTGCGACGACTGTACCAAAAGGAGCATGTCGAACAGGTTCTGGCGACGTTTGGCTTGATCATGTTTTTCAACGAGCTGACCCGGATTATCTGGGGTCGTCAGCCACTCTTTATGGATGCCCCGGTGTGGTTGTCGGGCAGTATTGAGTTGATCCCCGGCATTCCCTATCCAAGTTACCGCCTTGCGGTGATTGGAGTCGGGCTGCTGGTCGCATTGTTTCTTTATCTGTTGTTCGCCTACACCCGTGTCGGCATGCAGATTCGCGCCGGGGCCAGTAACCGCGAGATGGCTGCGGCCCTGGGAATCAACATCAGACGACTCTATACCCTGGTGTTCGGTCTCGGTACCCTGTTGGCTGGGCTGGCCGGAGTGATGGCCGGACCAATCCTCGCGGTCGAAGCAGGGATGGGAGAAAGTATCCTTATTCTCACCTTTGTCGTCATTGTCATCGGGGGCATCGGTTCGGTGCGCGGAGCTTTTGTCGGAGCCCTGTTGGTCGGCATGGTTGATACCCTGGGACGAGCGTTTTTGCCGCTGTTTTTCCGCTTGCTGTTTCCTGCTGCAACAGCAGACGGTGCTGCCGCTTCGATTGCTTCCATGTTGATTTATCTCCTCATGGCCGCGATTCTTATCTGGCGCCCGCGTGGCCTGTTGCCGGCGCATAGCTGACAGCTTATATCGGCGCAAGATAACGAAAGATTCAAGATGTTCAGACCAACCCGTAAATCGCTCCTGTTGATCTTTGCTACCCTGTTGCTGTTGTTGCTGCCACTGCTGCTGCAGTTGCTCGGGGAAGAGTATCTGATCTCCTTGGCAAGCCGCATCCTGATCTATGCTCTGGTGGCTGTCAGTCTCGACCTGATGCTTGGATATGGCGGTATGGTCAGCCTCGGACATGCCGCGTTTTTCGGTATCGGTGCCTATGTGGTAGCGATTTTTTCCCATCACAGTTTCGAGGGAACCCCGGTTCTTTCCTGGCCTTTTGTTCTTCCCGGCCTGGATGCTGCACTGTTGCTGTGGCCGTTGGCGATTTTGATTGCGGCCCTTTTCGCGCTCATCATCGGTGCCTTGAGTCTGCGTACCAGCGGCATGCATTTCATCATGATTACTCTGGCGTTTGCCCAGATGCTGTTCTTCTTTTTCGTTTCTCTGGAAGCCTACGGCGGCGATGACGGCCTCAGTCTGTTTGCGCGCAACCGCATCCCGGGGCTCGATCTGGGTAATGATACGCATTTTTACTATCTCTGCCTTGTCCTGCTCGGGGCCTTTCTGCTGATCGCCTATCGCCTGGTTGCGTCCCGTTTCGGGATGGTGATCCGGGGCAGTCGGGACAATGAAAAACGCATGCAGGCTCTCGGGTTTCCAACCTTTCGTTATAAATTGGCCGGCTTTGTGATCGCTGGGGCCGCCGCTGGGCTGGCAGGAGCTTTGATCGCCAACCACACTGAGTATGTCAGCCCCGGGTTAATGCACTGGACCCACTCCGGGGTGATTCTGGTCATGGTGCTGCTTGGTGGCCGTGGCACCCTGTTCGGACCCGTTCTCGGGGCTGCAACCTTTCTGATTCTGGAAGAGGTGCTGCCGATCTACACCGAACACTGGATGCTTTATCTGGGCCCCGTGTTGATTCTGGTTGTGCTCTTTGCCCGCCATGGCATTTACGGCATATTGACCGGCCGGGAGCGGCATCATGGCTGAACCCTTGCTGAAAATCCTCGGCTTGAAAAAGCATTTCGGCGCCGTTAAAGCCTGCCATAATCTGTCGCTGGAGATCTGTGCGGGGGAGACTCACGCCCTGATCGGTCCCAACGGCGCGGGTAAAACCACCCTGCTTAATCTCTTGTCCGGAGACCTGCAGCCGGATGCCGGTCAGATTTTTCTCGACAATCGTGATATCACCCGGATTCCCCTCTACCACCGTGCCCACCTTGGGCTTGCGCGCTCTTACCAGATTACCTCAGTTTTTTCTCAACTCAGCGTCGAGGAGAATCTGCTCCTGGCGATACAGGCCCACAGTGGCCACAGTTTTCGATTCTGGAAAAAGGCGATCAGCGACCCTTGTTTGCGTCGTGAACTGGAGCCGGCGTTGGAGCGAGTTGGACTCGAGCAGCGTGCCCGTGTGCGCGCCGGAAGTCTGTCCCACGGCGAAAAAAAACAATTGGAGGTAGGCATGGCGCTGGCATGTAACCCACGCGTCCTGTTTCTCGATGAACCGATGGCCGGAATGGGCCCGGGAGGAAGCGTCGAGATGGGTAAGCTTATCAGCAGGTTAAAACAGCAGATGACGATTGTTCTGGTAGAGCATGACGTTGAAGCGATTTTCAGTCTCGCTGACCGGATTACCGTGCTGGTTTACGGCGAAATTGTCGCCACCGGAACGGCAGATGAGATCCGCTCCAGCGCGGCTGTGCGCGAAGCCTACCTGGGAGAAGAATGAGCATGCTGAAAGTCGAAGGAATTGCAACCTTTTACGGTACCAGCCAGGCCCTGTTCGGTGTCAGCCTTGAGGTCGGCGACGGCGAGGTGGTCACCCTGCTCGGCCGTAACGGCATGGGCAAAAGTACCACAGTCAAATCGATTATGGGGATGACTCCGGTCAGCGGTGGTTGCATATGCTTCAACGACATTACCATCCACCAGCTGCCCAGTTACGCTATCGCCCAGCTCGGGATCGGGCTGGTGCCTGAAGGTCGGCAGATCTTCCCCAATCTGACGGTGCGCGAAAACATCCTGGTCGCCGCCGCCAATCGTGGCGGTCGCAAAGAACCCTACACCTTTGAGGAAGTGCTGGAGATCTTTCCCCGTCTGGCCGAACGTCTCAATCATTACGGCGATCAGCTCTCAGGCGGTGAGCAGCAGATGCTGGCTATTATCCGCGCCCTGATGACCAATCCCAAGCTGATGATTCTGGATGAAGCAACTGAAGGGCTGGCGCCACTGGTCCGCAAGGAAATCTGGTACGGACTGAGCGTACTGAAAGAACGCGGACAGGCGATCCTGGTGATCGATAAAAATCTGGATGCGTTGATGAAGCTGGCCGACCGCCATTACATTATGGAAAAAGGTCAGGTGGTCTGGTCGGGGAAAACTGCCGCTATCATCACCAATGAGAATCTGAGGGCCCGTTATCTGGGGGTATGATGGGTGATGGCGTCGAAAAAATTCACCAACTGCTACGTTGCTGTAACCGCCTCATGGCTTCGACGTAGGTAAGTATGCCCCATTGTTCGACAATTGCGCGCCTTGCATTTGGAGCTTTTTGCCTATCCAGTGTTTCTAATGCTTTTTGCGAAAGCATCATAAATGGGTTGGTGGAAAATCTGAACTAATCTGGGACGGGAAGAAATATCCTTTATGGAAGATCTTTTTTTTGTTTTTGCGAACGTAACATTGCCGGTTTTTGGAATCATCATTTTAGGCGCTCTGGTGGGTGGTCGTTTGCAATTGGAAGCTCGTACCCTGACCAGAGCGGCCTACTACGTATTTGTCCCGGCCTTTATCTTTCACTCCATCAGCACTGCCCAGATTGAATTTTCAAGTGCCCTGAGCATGATCGGCTATATTGTGCTGGTCCACCTGATCGGTGTTGCCATAGCAATTGTCGTGGGTGCGGTTTTAAAGCGTTCACGGGAGATGATTGCTGCTTTTGTTATGATTGCCTCTTTTGGTAATGTCGGCAACTATGGTCTGGCACTGATTCGCTTTCGCCTGGGGGATGAAGCGATTGCCTCGGCAACAATCTTTTATGTTGCCATTACCATCAGCGCTTTTATCATGTGTGTCGGCGCGGCCGGCTGGGCGCGGGGTGGAAAACGCGGGGCGCTCTGGCAAGTGGTTAAAACCCCGGCACTCTTAGCCATGATTCCTGCGGTCCTGGTTTCATCAACAGATTTGCAGGTGCCGTTAATGGTGCAACGAATGGTTGGATTGCTCGCTGAGGCGATGATTCCGGTCATGCTGTTTACCCTTGGGTTGCAGATGCTTGAACAAAAAAAGATCCAGTTCAATACCGATGTTTTTCTCGGATCGGGTCTGCGGCTATTCCTGGTGCCATTCATCGCTGTCCTTGTGGCGCGCGGGTTTTCTTTTGGTGCAATTGAACAAACGGCGGGTATCCTGCAGGCCGCAATGCCGGCAGCCATTCTGGTTGCCATCATCGCCAAGGAGCACGATGTCGTGCCTGAATTTGTTACTTCAGTAGTGATTGTGTCAACCTTGATCAGTGTTGCCACATTGACGCTTTGGATGGTTGTCCTGTAATCGGGAATCGGGGGACATAATACCTATTAATTTTAATAGGTATTATGTCCCCCGATTAACTAAACAGCTACTTATTAAGGAGTTTTTGTGACATCTGAACGTTATGCCTCCCCGCTGCTGGGTTGGATCATGTGGGGATTGGTTGCCAATCTTTATCTTGTCGGTTTTTTCCAGCGGGTGGCTCCGGCGGTCATGGTCGATGAACTGATGGCCGATTTTCAGATCGGCGCGGCAGTTCTGGGCAATCTTTCCGCTGCTTATTTTTATGCCTATGCCGCCATGCAGATTCCCAGCGGGATGTTGGCTGATGCCATCGGACCTCGCCGCCTGAGTGCTTATGCAGCATTGATAGCGTCTCTCGGCATTTTTGCTTTTGCCTTATCGCCCTACCTGTGGCTGGCTTATCTGGGACGTTTTATGATCGGCGCATCGGTCGCTGTGGCTTTTGTTGCTTGTATGAAACTGGCCGGGCACTGGTTTCCGACCAATCGTTTTGCTACCATCACCGGGGTTGCTCTGCTTATGGGCAATCTCGGCGGCATCCTCGCAGGGATTCCTCTGTCTGAAGCCATTGCCCTGTTCGGTTGGCGTTCCTCCATGTTTGTCAGTGGTCTGGTAACCCTTGGTGGCGCTTTGTTGATCTGGGTGGTGGTGCGTGATGATCCGAGCGAACGGGGCTATACCTCTTTTGCTTATGCTGCCACGGTTGACGAACAAAAACTATCTGCCGGCCAGGCTTTGAAGTTGGTCATGAAAAAGCGGGATACCTGGTTGCTGTTTTTTGCCGGTGGTCTTTCTGCTGCGCCCTTACTCGTATTTGCAGGCCTCTGGGGTGTCCCTTATCTGACTCAGATATACGGGATGGAACGCTCCCAGGCCGCCGGGTTTACCTCCACCATGCTCCTTGCGTGGGCTATTGGCGGACCATTTTTGGGAGCTATCTCAGATCGATTCAAACGCCGCAAATTACCTTATCTGCTGACAAATGTCTGCGCAACTGTACTCTGGGGCATGTTTTTGTTTGTTGAGATTCCCCAACCGCTGCTTTATCCACTCTTTGCGGCTATGGGTTTTTTCTCGGGAGGGTTGATTGTCGGGTTTGCTTTCGCACGTGAAGCGAATCACCCAGCCGTTGCCGGCACGGTGGGGGGAGTTGTCAATATGTCGATTCTAGGATTCGCTGCGTTATTACAACCCTTGCTGGGCTTTATTCTTGACCGCCATTGGGATGGCACTCTTTTGGGTGGAACGCCAAGTTACAGTGCAGAGGCCTATTTTTTTGCTTTTCTCTGGCTTTTTGGTTGTGTCTTATTGTCTGTCTTGGCTCTGATTCCGGTTGCGGAAACCAAATGTCAAATGTCTACTGAAGAGCTATAGCTGCAATCCAATCGAAATCGCTATCGAAATCGGGGGACATAATACCTATTAATGTTCAAAATAGGTATTATGTCCCCCGATTAACCTACGGCAACGGCAAGAACGATTTCGATCCCGATTTCGATTTCGATTTGGACAAAGAACAGCTCTAACCGAGTGTTCAGGCGGCGCTTCGCGGCAGAACATACAGCAACACCGCAAAGAAGTGAAAAGCACTGCCGGCCAGGACAAACAGGTGCCAGATGGCGTGGTTATAGGGCAGGCGCCTCCAGCAATAAAAAATCACGCCGCCGCTGTAAGCGAGCCCCCCCGCGACCAGCAGGCGGATACCAACAGGGTCAAGTGAGCTCAGTAATGGTCTGATTGCTATCAGAATAATCCAGCCGAGGACAAGGTAAAGAGTCAGAGAAAGTCCACGTTTTTGCCCGAGGGGTGATACCTTGAGAATGATTCCTGTCAGGGCAATACCCCAGACCAGAGCCAATACTGACCAGCCCCAAGGGCCACGCAGGTTAACCAGCAAGAAGGGGGTGTAGGTCCCGGCAATCAGCAGATAGATGGCGACGTGGTCGAGCAGGCGCAGAATTTCCTTGGTGCGGGGAACGGTGACACAATGGTAAAGGGTTGAGGTCAGATACAGCAGAATCATGGTGGTACCAAAGATAGTGCTGCTGACGATGTGCCACACATTGCCATGGGTGGCGGCAAGGGTAATCAGAACGACCAGCCCAAAGATGGACAACAACGCGCCAATGCCGTGGGTAATGCTGTTGGCGATCTCTTCGGCGAGGCTGTATCTTTTGGGATGTGATGATAGTTCGTCCATCTATTGCTCCAGCTAATGGCAATGTACTCTGACCTTCATTATAGCATTGACATAAAGGAAAAAGCAGTCGAAGCTGTTGTTTTACAAAAGTATTACGTCCCCGATTGGAGGTAGAAAAATACTATCAAAAACTTATTGACAACTATAACCAAAAAGGTTATAAATGAATCAAATACATTTTGTTGTGGCAGGCAAAAGGTATTTAGGTAGTACTCTCTCGTTACCTCCTTAGTGTGTCGCCCCGTGGTCCCCTCCTGATCACGGGGCTTTTTTTTGTGTGATGCTGATCTTCTGTTGTTTTCCCGTGGGCTCGTCTGAAAAAAAAACGTTCAAAATATTGTTGACAAGTATAACCAAAAAGGTTATAAATGAATCAAATACATTTTGTTGTGGCAGGCAAAAGGTATTTAGGTAGTACTCTCTCGTTACCTCCTTAGTGTGTCGCCCCGTGGTCCCCTCCTGATCACGGGGCTTTTTTTGTGTGGTGCTGACCTTCTGTTGGTTACCCTTATTGTTTCAGCTGACCTGAGTTTGTCGTTTGTGGTATATCCTGACTGTTACGCTTGTTTTTTTGTAACTATTCAGCTCAATTCTTACACAGGGTCTTCGGGTCCTGTGACAAGGGTGTCTGTCGCCATGGACGGCGACAGCAAGCGGTCAGGGATGACGAAAAGCGTCCCTTGGCATAGGATCCGAACGCCCGGTGCTGAACAGATACGTTTTTTTAGCCCAGTCAGGGTTTAGGTTAATCATGTATAAAGAATATTTCGGGCTCAAGGAAGAACCCTTTTCTATTGCACCCGATCCCCAGTTTCTCTACATGAGCGAGAAGCACCGTGAGGCTCTTGCTCATCTGATCTACGGTATGAAAGTCGATAGCGGCTTTGTTCTGCTGACCGGCGAGGTGGGCACCGGAAAAACTACTGTTTGCCGGTGTCTGTTAAATCAAATTCCGGATCATTCTGAGGTTGCATTTATTCTCAATCCCAAGTTGTCGGTACTTGAGTTGTTGGCAACGATCTGCGATGAGCTGGGAATCGAATATCCTCCCGGGACGGTCACTATCAAGGGCTTTGTGGATCGCCTGAATCTGTTTTTGCTTGATGCCCACAGTCGTAACAAAAGAACGATACTGATTATTGATGAAGCGCAGAATCTCAGTATCGACGTTCTTGAGCAGATCCGCCTGCTGACTAATCTGGAAACTGATAAACGTAAACTGTTGCAGGTAATTCTTCTAGGTCAACCGGAACTCAACCAGTTGTTGGAACGTCCCGAATTGCGCCAATTAGCGCAGCGCGTTACCGCCCGTTATCATCTTGAGCCGCTGTTACTGCACAACATTTCTGCCTATCTCAGCTACCGACTGGAAAAAGCCGGTGTTGAACGTCCGCTTTTTACGCCAAGAGCTATCAAAAAACTCTATCGTTTAAGTGGTGGCGTGCCGCGACTGATTAATCTGATCAGTGATCGGGCCCTGTTAGGGGCTTATGCTCTGGGCGAGCACCAGGTCAATCAAAAGGTAGTGATACAAGCCGCCAGGGAAATATTTGGTGCCGAGCACCGCCCTCGAACGACGGATAAGTGGTTTTTTTCCCTAGTGCTTTTGTCGATTGTGATTGTTGCCGTCATTATTGCCCTGTTTCTTTCTTTACCAACGCCACAGCGTCAAGAAACAGTGGCGATGATGCCGCTGGCGCCAGTTCAATCGGATCCGATCGAGACCCAAGGATCCGTCGAGAACCCGCTGCCGCCGGAACAGCAGGAGCAGCCGGAAACCAACCTCGTCATCACCCCACCGTCGCTAACTACAGACCAGAGTCACGATCAGGCCATCCAGGCGTTGCTGGCCCTCTGGGGCTACGCAGATTCTGTAGCCCAGGCAGACCTGGCAACAATTGCGGACCTGCACGGACTTTCCTTGCTGGGTGAAGAAGGAGACCTGGCATTGTTGCGAATGTTTAATCATCCTGCCATTCTAGCGCTGACTGATGCGTACGGAGATGATGAATTTTATCTTCTGCTGACAGGTCTCGACGCAGACACTGTGACCCTGGTGGTTGGGACAGATCTGCTTCGAGTTCCGGTCGCCACCCTGTTGGATCAATGGAATGGTGACTTTACTCTGCTCTGGCAGCCTCCTGCGGGTTACGAAGGAATTCTGCGTTATGGTGATGAGGGGGTCATGGTTTTTTGGCTTGAGCAGCAGTTGGCTGAGTTGAGTGGTCGTGAACCTCGCCCCGTACATTCCCTTCGTTTTGATCAGCAGTTGGTGAATGACGTGCAACGCTTTCAACGTCGCTACGGCCTGGTTCCTGACGGACTTGTAGGTCCTAATACGCTGATTGCTATAAACGGTTTGATTTCAACAGATCAACCGCGGCTTGCCAATCATCGGGAGCAATGAAGATGTCATTTATTCTTGATGCCTTGAAAAAATCGGAACATAAGCGCCGAGCACAGGCTGGTGGAGAATCTGCTGCGCTTTTTGAGATGAGCGGAAAAAAAATAAGCGCTCGGCGACGATCATTGCAGTTGCTGATCATTTTTTTATTGCTGGGAATCCTGCTGTTACTCGGTGTTCTCGTGTGGCAAAATCCCTGGAATGCTACGGACAGGTCGAGGATGTCGGAAATAGTGATTGCCGAGCCGCCGGCTATTGCGCCGGCAGTGCAGCCACAAGAGGATGTGCAGCCCACCACACAACCCTCGTTAGCGGAACCCCGGAAGAGGGCTGTTACTGTTCCATTTCCTTCAGCAGTTGCTACCCAACCGACTCCTGTACCAGCTCAAGCACCTCCTGTGGCGCCTGTCACACCGACAGCTCAACAGCCGGTCGAGGATCAGGTCTACACTATTAGCGACCTGCCGACCGATGTGCGCCGCCGTTTGCCTGCTCTGCAGATGGCATTGCATGCCTATAATGCTACAGATGCCGATGCCAGTCTGGTTCAGATCAATGGTCGCCTGGTGCGCGAGGGAGCGCAGATAGCGGAAAACTTAAGTGTTGATGAGATTACCGGTGACGGGGCGATTCTGCGCAGTGGCGCTTACCGCTTTCTGCTTCCCCGCCGCGGTCAGTAGACAAGAACCATCTGCAAGTCGCCGACATTGGTGTTGGTTGGACCGCTGATCAGCAGTCCGTCAACTTTTTTAAAAAAATGGTAGGAATCGTTGTTGCCCAGATAGCGTTCTAGGTCCAGACCAGCGATGTTGGCTCGTGCCAGGACCTCTGCATCGGCAAAAGCCCCGGCAGCATCTGTAGGCCCGTCATTGCCGTCGGTTGCTGCTGATAAAAAACTGACCCGTGCTTGCTGTTTATTGTCCCATCCGGCCAGTTCCTGCAGAAATGCCAGTGCCAGCTCCTGATTGCGTCCCCCTTTACCCTTTCCTTGCAGCGTCACCACTGTTTCACCACCAAACAGCAGGCAGGCCGGTTTTTCCATGAACATGTCACTGACCGCCACCTCGCGGGCAATCGTTGCCAGGTAACGGGCGGCATTGCGAGCTTCACCGGTGATGACGACACTGCCTGCCCTGGTGTGGTAGCCGAGATTCTGCGCCTGTTTTTCCGCCGCCAGCAGCGCCTGGCGATTGGTTCCGATGAGGATATTGGTGGCATAGCTAAGGCATTTGTCACCTGCCTTGGGGGTTTCAGCAATCTCTCCTGCTTGCCCGCGTTCAAGGGCAGCCATAATGCTGGCCGGGGTGTGGGAGTGGAGCTGGTAGCGATCAATGATGCTGATAGCATCGTTGAAGGTGGTAGGATCTGCACTGGTCAGGCCGGAGGCGATACTGCCGAGGTCGTCGCCGACCACGTCAGACAGAATAAAATTCAGACTCCGGGCTGGTGCGGCAAGACGCAGAAAACGCCCGCCCTTGATGGCGGAAAGGTGCTTGCGAACGCAGTTAATCTCTTCAATGGGCGCACCACAGCCCAGCAACAGGCTGGTGAGTTGCTGTTTGTCGGCCAGGGAGATAGCGGCCACACCAGCGGAAGATTCCGGATCGAGGGGATAGGGGAGCAACGCCGACGCCCCCCCGGAAATGCAGTTGATAATCAAGGTTCTTGGGTCGGCTTTCCGCACCAGTTCCGTCAACCGGCGCGCGGCCTCCAAGCCGCGCTGATCGGGGATCGGGTGGGAGGCTTCGAGGATCTCAGTGCGCTGTAGCGGTTCACTGTGCCCCTCCTTGACGCAGATCAGTCCGGTGGTGATGCGGTCCCCCAACAGTTCTTCGAATGCGCGCGCCATCGGGGCCGTGGCCTTGCCAGCCCCTAGCAGCAGGATGCGGTCATAGTGAGTCAGATCCAGATCGATCGACAGCCCTTCAGTTTTAACCTGCAATAGCTCTCCGGACAGACAGACCATGCTGCGGATAGCCCGGTAAGGATCGACTCGGTTGAGAGCAGCACGAAATATCTGATCCAGATGTCGGCGGCAGCTTTGTGGGTCTGGCATTGATGGAGATGAATGATGGGTCATGGTGTTGATCCGGGCAAAAGGGTTACTGGGAATGTCCATTTTCCGTTGAATTTTAGCCTGATTCCTGCTTTAAGTTCTAGCGCCGCAAGGTAGTAACAATCAATGGTATTCTATAACGGATAAAAAATGACAACAAAACAAACAACAAAACAATTCATGGACTGGCGGATCCGATTGTACTACTGGCTTGAAAGCCGTACCATCCAGCGGCTGGTGATTGCCGTGATCCTGGCTAACGCGGTGCTCCTTGGCTTGGAAACCGTACCAAGCGTCAACGAACCTTACGGCCATCTGCTCCTTCAGCTCGATCGTTTATGCCTGATGATTTTTGTGGTGGAATTGACGCTGGCGATCATTGCTATGGGGCTACGTGGTTTTTTTCGTGAGCCCTGGCGGGTGTTTGATTTTATCGTTGTCGGCATCGCCCTGGTACCGGCGACTGGGGCCTTCAGTATTCTCCGCAGTTTGCGGGTCTTGCGGGTGCTGCGCCTGGCTTCAGCCTCACCGCGGATGCGGGTGGTGGTCTCAGCGCTGCTGGCGGCGATTCCGGGTATGAGTTCAATTGTCGCCCTCCTGTTGCTGGTATTTTACGTCGCAGCAGTGATGAGCACCAAGCTGTTTGGAGCTGATTTTCCTGATTGGTTCGGTTCCATCAACGCCTCCATGTACACCCTGTTTCAGATCATGACCCTGGAAAGCTGGTCGATGGGGATCGTCCGGCCGGTACTCGAGGTGTTTCCCTATGCCTGGCTGTTTTTTGTCCCCTTTATCATGCTGGCAACCTTTACTATGCTCAACTTGTTCATTGCCGTGATTGTTGATGCCATGCAGAGTCAGGCCCATGCTGCGCAGAAAGAACAGATGCGCGAAATCGAGGACTTGGCGGAGGAAAAGGAAGCAGAGCTGCATCGGGATATCGACAGTTTGCGGGGGGAAATACGTGAACTCAAAGGGATGCTCCAAGGCGCTTCGGCCAATAAGGCCGTTACCAAACCGTAGGGGCAATTCATGAATTGCCCCTACACAAGACCATCCATCAGATCGACAGGAATTCAACCATGATCCACTTGACCAACATCACCAAGCAGCACGGTAATCGGGTGCTGTTCAAAAACGCCAGCTGTCAGATTCTCCCCAACAGTCGTTCCGGTCTGGTTGGGCCTAATGGCGCCGGGAAATCGACCATTTTTCGTCTGATCACCGGCGAGGAAGCCCTTGATGGCGGCGATATCACCTGTTCCAAAAAAACCGTGATCGGCTATTTTTCCCAGGAAGTCGGTGACATGGCCGGCCACAGTGCTCTTGACGAGGTGATTGCCGCCTCGGAAAAAACCGTTCGTCTCGGTGCCGAAATCGCTGCTATGGAGGTACAGATGTGCGAGCCGCTGGATGATGACGCTATGGCTTCGTTACTCGAGCGCTATGGTGACGTGCAGCAGGAGTATGAGCAGCGTGGTGGCTATGATCTTGAATCACGTGCTCAGACGGTATTGACCGGACTGGGCATTGGGCCTGACGATTATAACCGCCCGGTTGAAAGCTTCAGCGGTGGCTGGAAGATGCGCATCGCCCTGGGCCGGATTCTCACCCTGAATCCCGATGTGCTGCTCCTTGACGAACCAACCAACCACCTCGACCTGGAATCGATTATCTGGCTGGAAAACTGGCTGAGTGAGTCCTATAAAGGCGCCTTGCTGATGACCAGTCACGACCGCGATTTTATGAATCGGCTGGTAACGCGCATTATTGAGGTGAGCAACGGTACCATTACCACCTATGGTGGCAATTATGATTTTTATCTGCGTGAGCGCGATATTCGTCGTGAACAGCTGATTGCCAGTCATCGCCGCCAGCAGGAGATGCTCGCCAAAGAAGAGGAATTCATTGCCCGCTTTGCTGCCCGTGCCTCCCACGCCGCCCAGGTGCAATCACGGGTGAAAAAACTCGAAAAAATCGAGCGTATCGAACTGCCACAAGAGCAGCGACTGGTACGCTTCGACTTTGCCGAACCACCACGTAGCGGTGATGATGTGCTGGCCTTCAAGGATCTCGCTAAGGTCTGGCAGCGCGACGATGGGTGTGATCTGCCGGTATTTTCCGGAGTGTCCGGGCTCGTCCAACGGGGCGAAAAAATCGCTGTGGTAGGGATCAACGGCGCCGGCAAGTCGACCTTCCTCAAAGTGCTCAGTGAGCAGACACTGCCGACTCAGGGAACGGTAACGGTCGGAGCCAATGTCTTTCCCGGCTATTTCAGTCAGCACTCCATGGATCTTCTCGATCCGAGAAAAACCGTTTACGAAACAGTCCAGGATGCCCTGCCACAACTGACCGTTGGCGTGTTGCGCAACCTTTGTGCGGCTTTTCTGTTTCCTGGGGATGATGTCGAAAAGCGGGTTGATAAACTCTCTGGAGGCGAAAAATCGCGTCTGATACTGGCGACTCTGCTTGGTCGCCCGTTAAATTTGCTGATCCTTGATGAACCCACCAACCATCTCGATATTCAGTCGCGTGATGTGTTGCTCGAAGCCCTGCAGGGGTTTGCCGGGACGGTACTCATCGTCAGCCATGACCGGCATTTCTTGCGTTCCCTGGTCAATCGCGTGTTCGAAATTGACCACGGCGTCATGACCCCTTACGAAGGGGGATACGACTATTATCTGGAAAAAACCGGCCGCAAACACCATACTGATTGAAAATCTCCCGGCGGATTGCAGCCTGGCGACGCTTATCAATAAAAGGAACGTAACTACCCTTGCGCAGGGTCTTCGGGCCCTGTGACAAGGGTGTCTGTCGCCATGGACGGCGACAGCAAGCGGTCAGGGATGACGAACAGCGTCCCTTGGCATAGGGCCCGAAGGCCCGGTGCTGAACAGATACAAAGGAGCGATCATGGTTAATCTGATCTACTTTTCCCCGACGAAAACCACGGAAAAGATTGTTTCGCAGATTGCTGCCGGGATTGCGGATCCGGATTTGCAGCGTTACGATTTGACCCGCATGAGTAATGATTTGCCTGGCCGGATCAGCACCGGAACGACGATTATCGGCGTGCCGGTTTACGCTGGGCGGGTGCCGGAAATCGTGCTGGAACGGCTGGCACAGTTGCAGGGGGACGGGCTTCCCACGGTTCTGGTGGTGGTTTACGGCAATCGTGAGTTTGAAGATGCCCTGCGTGAACTGGCTGATGTGGTAACCGCAAAGGGCTTCCATGTGGTTGCGGCGGCGGCCTTTGTTGGTGAGCATTCCTATTCGACCCGCCGGCAGCCGATTGCCGCGGACCGCCCTGATCAAACCGACCTTGATCATGCCATGACCTTTGGTGCTGCGATCAGGAAGAAGTTGAGCACAGACAAGCAGACGTCAGCTCCGGAAATGATCCCTGGTAATGTGCCCTATCGTGAAGGGGTGGTGTTGGGGCAGATCGCACCAGAAACACTCGTAGAGCGCTGTGTGTTGTGCGGTATCTGCGCTTTGGTTTGTCCGACCTTTACTATCAGGGTTACCGATCAGGTGCTGACCGAGGTGGCGCAGTGCGTCATGTGCTGTGCCTGTGTCAAGGATTGTCCCCATGAAGCGCGGGTCATGACCCACCCGGTGGTGGCTGAACGTCGTACCCTGCTGGCAGAAAACTTCAGCCGGCGTAAAGAACCACAGTGGTTTCTATAATCTTCCTGTACGGCAGGGAGTGAGGGTTTTAAGCTTTGGAGCAATGAGTGTATTTTTTGAACGGTAGATTTTTGTGCTCTTAAAGCTAAGCAAGCCCCGGATCAGAAAATCCCTGGTCTTAGAGTCTTTTTGGTGGTGAGTTGTCGGATAGTCAGTTGCGATACTTGCTGTTTTCCTACAGCAGAAAACCGGCAGCACAAACGTAAGATCAGTCAATCTCATGTTTTCTTGCGCGGCTGTACATGCCGAGCAGGGTGTGAAGAAACAGTGTGGTGACGATCAGAATCCCGCCGCTAAAGGTTGTTGATGGAGGGCTTTCCCCCAAGACTAACCAGACCCAGATGGGCGCAAGACAGGTTTCCAGCAGCAGAAACAGGCTAACCTCAGCGGCCGGCAGAAAGCGCGTGGCGGAAGTGATGAGTAACAGCGCAACCGGCATCTGCACCAGACCTGCGAGCATCAGCCAGATGTAACTGGAGTGCGGTAACGACAGCGGCGTGGCAAATGGGAGTGCTGCCAAGCATAATAAAATTCCCCCACGCATGATAACGGCAGGCCGCGAAATCTCTGGATAACGACGGAAAACAGTGAAGTAAGCCCCGATAAACAGAGCCGACATAACAGCTAGTCCGTCGCCTAAAAGAGTACCGGTGCCCAGCGACCCGGACATGACCCAGAATACCCCGGCGATACAGACAATAATGGCCAGCCAGGTCCGACAGGAACATCTTTCGCCAAGAAGGATACGGCTGATCAGAGCGGCAAAAAGTGGCGCAGCGCTGAGAATAACAACGGCATTGGCTATCCGGGTAAGCGTAAATGCAAGGACCAGGCATAAGCTGCTGCCGGCCATCATTAGCGCTGCGAGCCATACCCCCCAAATTCGATTGTCGGAGGATCGAATTCGGCATGAGCTCGTAAAGTGACTTAGTATCAGAAACGCCAGCGCCATGAACAGGCCCCGCCAGAAAGAGACGTTCCAGCCATCCACAGCCGCCAGTCTGACCAGCAGGGCATCAAAGCTGATCAGGATAACCCCGGCAACTACAGTGGAGATGCCTTTGATGCTAACCTTCTCGGTAGACAACGAAACTTTCGGCATTGTGCCCCTTCTATTCATTTGGCTACCACCTTGTCACCCCCGCGGCCGGCGTGCTCTGGTGGTCAGCAGCATACCGGCACTGACCAGGGAAGCCAGCAGCAGGCCAATAAAGGTCGCTGAATCAGTGATATCAAGGATGAAGCCAAGCAGAATCGGTGCCAGCGCCGTTGACACGACCATGGTCGCTTGGGTCACGGCGCGGATCGCACCTAAATGACGGGTACCGTAACGTTCCGGCCACAGGGCACCGCCAGCAGCACCGCTGCCGCCAAGACTGCCACCGGCTAACAGCAGATACCAATAAAGTCCGGTGTCAGAGGGACTGAAGCTCAGCACCAGTAGCCCGGCGACTAAAGGTAAAAGACCCAGGGGCAGGGCGCGTTGGGCACCAAAGCGGTCGATCATTGGCCCGGCAACCAGCAGGCTGAGCAGATGACCGAGGGCAAAGCCGGTAAAGGCGATGCCGACCTTTTCCAGTGGCCAGCCGCGCAACCCGATGATCGCAGCCTGGTGAAAGAGAATAGCGGTAATCGTGAAGGGGGTCGCCAGGGCAGCGGGGAGCAGCAGATAAAAACCGGGGTCACGCAGCACCTGGTGACGGGTCAAGCTGGTCGGTTGAGCGCTGCTCGCGGTCTGCAGTTTGATGTCTCCTGGAGGCGGTGCGTGGCGCGCCAGCAACAGTAGAATCGGCATTGCCACCAACAGCAGAAAAGCAACGGCAACAAACCACGGTAGGCGCCAATTGCCAAGGGCCAGCAAGAGTCCGGCAGCCAGGGGCAAGGTTGATTCTGCCAGTGGAAAACCGGCCACGGTCAGGGCCATCACGCGCCCGCGCTGCTGGTGAAAATAGCGCCCAGCCACGGTGACACCCAAATGAGACAACAGTCCTTGCCCGCCGAAACGGATCAGCAAAAAACCGGGAATCAGCATCAGCCAGTGAGAAGCCAGCCCAATCGTCAGGCAGCCGCTAACCAGAATCAGCACTGCCGCCAGGGTCAGTTGCGGCAACGGTCTGGTGTCCACCAGTTCGCCAAATTTGAGCAGCAGCAGAGCCGAAACCAGAGTCGCACCACCGTAGCTGAAGCCGTAAGCACTGTTGCTCAAGACAAATTCAGCGCGAATAAAATGGCCGAAAACCGAGATGAAAAAAGTCTGGCCAAAGCCGGAGGTGGCTGTAGCAAGCAGGGCAAACAGGGCCAGTTGGGGATGTTCTGCGATAAATTTAGGTGTTTTCATCAGCGGGATATTGGCACAGTTGGGCTGCTTTGCAAGGTTTTTCTCAGCGTCTCTTCGTTAAATCTTTTTTTAACGAAGAGGACCCGGTATCAGGTTCCACAGAAGGTTTGATACCTTCGATTTGAGGGGTCCGGTGGTTCACGATAATCGTGGTCGGTGTCAGTCAGGTCGGCATAGGGCGATGCCAGAACCCGCAGCAGATTTTTCAATGGTTGCAGGTTGTCATCTTTTTCCGCTGCTGCAAGTGCTTCTTCGACCCGATGGTTGCGTGGAATCACCGCTGGATTGTGGCGATCCATCATTGGTTTGACTGCGCTGAAAGATTGTCCCTGTTGTTCTAACCGCATCCGCCAGTGTTTTTGCCACTGCTGAAATGCTGCGTCCCGTTGCAATTCATTGTTCGTTACGTGCTCATTAGCCAGATCACGGAAGCTGTTGGTGTAGTCGGCTCCTAAGCGCTGCATGATATTCAGTAGTTCCTCCATCAGGGCCACATCGTCCTTTTGTGCGTCCAGCAATCCGAGCTTGCCTCGCATTCCCCGCAACCAGGCTTGGTGAAATTTATCGGTAAAACCGTCCAGAGCCTGTTGTGCTATTTCGATGGCGGCTTCCTGCTGTTCAGCTAACAGGGGCAACAGGGCTTCGGCGAAACGGGTCAGGTTCCACTGGGTAATCGGGGCCTGGTTGGTATAGGCGTAGCGCCCCTGATGATCGATGGAGCTAAAAACGGTGGCGGGATTGTAGGCATCCATAAAGGCGCAGGGGCCGTAATCAATGGTTTCTCCGGCAATAGCCACGTTGTCGGTGTTCATCACCCCGTGAATAAAGCCGACCAGCAGCCACTGAGCGACAAGTTGCGCATGGCGGTCGATGACGGCTTCTAACAGGGCAAGACAGGGATTGTTCTGCTGAGCTACAGCGGGGTAGTGACGCCGGATAGCGTAATCAACCAGAATTTTTACGTCAGCAGCTGTGCCGCGCCAGGCGGCGTATTCAAAGGTGCCGACGCGCAGATGGCTGGCCGCCACCCGGGTCAGAATGGCACCCGGGTGGACGTTTTCGCGGCGCACCGTTTCGCCAGTTGTCACCACCGCCAGGCTACGGTTGGTTGGAATCCCGAGGGCATACATTGACTCACTGATCAGATATTCGCGCAGCATCGGCCCCAGCGCGGCCCGCCCATCGCCGCGGCGGGAAAAGGGGGTCTGACCGGAGCCTTTGAGCTGAATATCGACCCGCTCGCCACCGGGAGTGAGCTGCTCACCGAGGAGAATAGCGCGCCCGTCGCCAAGCATGGTAAACCCGCCGAACTGATGTCCGGCATAGGCTTGGGCAATGGGGTCAGCGCCTGGAGGAAGGAGATTCCCTGCAAAGATATCAGCACCCTGCGGCGTATTCAGGTCTTGTGATTTAAGCCCGAGTTGCTCTGCCAGGGTGTGATTAAATAGAACCAGTTGCGGTGCCCGTACCGGTACCGGAGCCAGTTGCTGGTAAAAAAGAGCCGGCAGCTTCAGGTAGCTGTTATCAAGATTCCAGCCGGTTTGTGATTGCATTATCGATTGTGTAGAGCCCATTTTTTCCTCGCGAATAGGAGGTTGTCGTTACCCTTTATTGTAACGTCAAGACCGTATCGAGGGGTAGGGGCGGCCGGTTATTTTATCCCGAACTTCTTGAGAATCTCAGCCGGTGCCTGTTCGAAATGGGAAAATTCCATGGTGAAGCTTCCCTGACCTTTGGTGGCACTGCGCAGTTCAGTCATGTAACCAAACATTTCCAACAGGGGAACAGCGGCGTGGATAACGTCCTGGGCGGGGCGGGAGGTGATGCCTTCGATCTGACCACGTTTCTGGTTGAGGCTGCTCATGACCCGACCGGTATAGTCTGAAGGGGCGGTCAGTTCCAGCGCCATGACCGGTTCAAGCAGGGTCGGGGAGCTATCCCGTAAGCCCTGATTCACTGCCCGCGAAATTGCCGTTGCAATGCCGAGATCGGTCACCCGGTGGCTGTCGTAGGGGGCGGCGGTCAGGGTCAGGGTCAGGTCGGTCAGAGGGTAGCCCGCGGCCGGACCGGATTGACAGGCTTGCCATAGTTGCTCGTTGATCCGTTGTGCCATTTCGGGTGGCCAGGGGGCAAGAACTTCTGCTGGGATGTCGATGCTAAGCCCCTGTTTGCGGGGTTGCGGGTTAAGGCGGATGGTGACTTCGCCGTAGTGGGTTTTGCCGTCGATTTCGCGCTCAAACAGCTCATGGTGCTGGCAAGCACAGCGGATGGTTTCGCGATAGACCACCTGTGGGCGGCCGGTCTGGGTGTCGACGCCGAAATCGGTTTTGAGGCGTTGCACCACCACTTCGAGATGAAGTTCACCCATGCCGGTCAGCAGGGTTTGTCCGGTTTCCGGATCTTCCTTGACCCGGAAAGTCGGATCTTCCCACTGAAGTTTTTCCAGGGCCAGGGGAAGCTTGTCGCGATCATCGACGGTTTTTGGTTCAACCGCCAGGGAGACAACCGGTTCCGGATAGCTGAGGCCGGCCAGTTGTAACGGGTCCCCTGGCGCACTTAAGGTGTCGCCGGTCAGCACCTGCTTTAAACCAGTGGCGGTGACAATATCGCCGGCACCGGCCTCATCGATCCGTTCACGTTTATGGGCATGCATGCGAAACAAGCGGGCAATTTTTTCATCGCTTCCGGTACGGCTATTGTGCAGCACATCCCCTGGTTTGATCCGGCCGGAATAAATACGCAGGTAGGTTAGTTTACGGCCTTCATCGGCAAGCACCTTGAATGCCAACGCACAGACCGGGCTGTCCGGAGCAGTCGCAATCGATATATCTGCCCCGCTTTCCAGTTGTTTCGCCGGCGCCGGTGGGGCATCGAGAGGGGAGGGGAGCAGGGTACAAATCATATCCAGGAGCGGCTGAATCCCCTTGTTGCGCAGGGCTGAACCGAGCAGGACCGGAAAAATCTGACAACCAAGAACCCCGGTGCGCAAGGCAGCCAAAAGGCGCTCCGGCGCAATCGATTTGCCATCCAGGACATCGGCGAGAATCGCGTCGTCAAAGTCCGCTGCGGTTTCCAGCAGCAGCTCGTGTTGCTGGTGTGTGGCGTCAATCATCTCAGCTGGGATTTCATGGTATTCGAGGGTTTGACCGAGGTCGTTAACATCAAAATAAATCGCCTGCTGGTGGACCAGATCGATTACCCCGACGAAATGTTCTTCATTGCCGATGGGCAGTTGCAGCAGAACCGGACGGGCGTGGAGCTTGGCCTGCAGGGCTTCCAGGACCTGTTCGTGGTCGGCACCGATGCGGTCCATTTTGTTGATCAGGCAGATGCGTGGCACCCGGTAGCGGTCGGCCTGGCGCCACACCGACTCGCTCTGGGGCTGGACTCCTTCAACCGCACTGAAAATGGCGACGGCACCATCGAGGGCGCGCAGGGAGCGTTCTACCTCGATGGTGAAATCGATATGCCCGGGGGTGTCAATGATATTAAAGGTATAGTCGTTCCACTGACAGCGGGTGGCGGTGGCGGTAATAGTGATGCCGCGCTGTTGTTCCTGCTCCATCCAGTCCATGACCGCCATGCCGTCGTGGACTTCGCCCATCTTGTGGATTTCACCGGTATAGAACAGAATCCGCTCGGAAACCGTGGTTTTGCCGGCATCAATATGGGAGATAATGCCAAAATTACGAATCTGTTCAAGCTGTGGGGTTGTCATGTGTCACCTGTCGTTCATCAGAAGCTGCATTGCAGGCGCTGGAGTACATCCGGATCAAGGTTGTTAGCGTGAGCGTAGTCCAGTTCGATCTCCTCTATGTGAAAATAATCCAATCCGCTGTTAGTGAAAAAATCTTCTCTTAAAGCCGGATTACTGTTGCTGATGATTTCTGGGAGAAACTCATGCAGATAAAGATGTTCCATGTACAGATCATGAAGGACCTTTTCAAACATTTGACGATTAAGGCGCTGATTGAACATGTTGCTTGAGCCTAGTTCATGATTGAGCGCTTCGTAAAGCTCGTCCTGAATTTTTTTATTCAGAATGTTGGTGGTGTTTTTTTTCAGCCAGACTTTGGCTGCCGTCAGGGTATTGCGAAAATGCTGTTCCTCTCCGGTAGTAAAATGTAATTCTTCGTAAAGTTCGCTTACCCGTAAGTGCCCAGCCGTGACCGCAGTGAGTCCTTGTTTTAAATGGGCCAGTTTGCGGCGACCAAAATTGCCGATATAGGCGATTTTATGTAAATCAGTGAAAAACAGTCGTTCAAAAAGACCGGTGTTTATCCGCTTGAATTCCTGATAACTGGTCAGCAACCGGTGAATGACCGTTTCTGCAGGCAGATGGTTGTCAAGAAAAACAATCCGGTTGATGGCGGTTGTGGTGATATCGATGGTATCAAACAGCAGGCAGATGTTGTCGAGCTGCTGTCGGGCTCTGTTGCTGCTGCTGTCTTGCGGATCATTCAGGCGGGTCTTGAGCTTCTCGAACATTCTGTTAAAGCGATAATCATAATGTTTACGCGCCTGTTGGCGGGCCACAAGAAGTTCAGCCAGCGACTCATTGCCAACCTCTTGCCCGGTTGCCAGGCGATCGAACAAGTTGCCGGCGGTAGTGATATATTCAGTTTCCTGGGCGCATGGATCAAGCCCGACCAGATAGTTTTGATCTAGGGTCTGCAGCAGGATCTCTGGAATCTCCTGACGCAAGGCGATGGTCTTTATCCGGCTGATCTGTTGCTGCTGGGCGCCAGTCATCTGGCGTTGTGCGGCACAGGTTAAAAGAAGTTTGCGGTAGCTGTCTGCGACCCGATAATTGTCGCGGTGACGATAGATCACATCGAGGCGGATGCGATCTTGTTGTGCGGGTGGAATATCAAGGTGCTCGGCGAGCTCATCCAGTGCTTTCAGGCGAATATCTGCCATTTTGCGGAGCGGATAGTAAAGATTGCGGAGTTCCTGTTGAAAGTGAAGGTGGCGGGAATTAGTCAGACGAATCAGGTAAAGAGTACAGTCACGCGGCAATTGCGAGAGTATGCCGGCTGCGAGTCTGGAATCATCAGCGTGCGCCGGTTCCGGCAGGCGCTTGAGGCTTTTACCGAGCAAGCGCAGAAGCATTTCCTGGCGCGTCTGAACCGTGTCTCCGGTAAGTCCGTGGATGAAGAAAAAATAGTTATGGATTGCGTGTCCCTGGCTGAACACCTGATCATAATCAAGTACGGCCTGGTGATGGTTACTCCATTGCAGTTGGCCATGACGATCACCCGTCGCACCCAGCAAGGTCAGCCGATTGACGACGCCGTCTTTGATCAGGTCTGCCGGCGGTAGCGTGTCGCCATATAAATAACTGCACAGGGTTCCCCCTGTCCCGCGTTGAATCATGTTTTCCGGTGTGAGTGTCAGTTCATTGCCGGGCGAGAAAAATCGTACTCTGCCGTCTTCCATGGCGTAAAAATGGTGGTGAGGCAGACTGTAGCCGGCAGCCGTTGCAAAAAATTCTACCTGTTGATTGATGTGGCCATGCAGGCGCAATTCAGTTTTCATCATAGATCTCGTCGCTGGTCTGCAGTTGTACTTCAAAGGAAAAGCGCTGACCATCGTAGGCAAGGTTGATGCCGTCAGGCAAGTCGGCGTCAACACGAAAATGGTCGACATCATGGCTCAGGTGGGTGAGCAGCGTTTGTTTTGCCCCAATCGATTGGGCTATGGCAACCGCTTCGGGGATGTTAAAATGGGTCGGATGCGGCTTGAAGCGTAAACCGTCAAGGACCAGCAGCTGCAGCCCTTCGAGCAGCTCCAGCGAGCTGTCGGGAATCTTGTTACAGTCGGTTAAATAAGCGAAAGGGCCGCAGCGATAGCCGGTTGCCGGCTGCGCGCCGTGGTGCAGGGGGACGGGGATAACCTCCAGTCCAAAGAGTTGTATTGCTCCTTCAATCGGATGCAGCGTCAGTCTGGGGACGTAGCCTGACGGTTGATACTGATCGAAGATGTAACTGAAGTTTCTGTGCAGGCTGGTCAGAGTTTCAGGGGTAGCATACAATGGGATCGGGCTGCGACCCTGCTGGTTGAAGCCGCGCAGATCGTCGATGCCGTGGACATGGTCGGCATGGCAGTGGGTATAGAGGACAGCATCAATATGTTCAATATCTTCACGTAAAGCCTGTTGGCGCAGATCGGTTGCGGTATCGATGAGCAGATTATGACCGCCGTAGGTGAGCAAGGCGCTGCAGCGGGTTCGCTGGTTACGCTGCTCAGTGGAGCGACAGACACTGCAACGACAGCCAACCACCGGAATACCAGTGCTGGTTCCTGTGCCGAGCAGAACAATGTTCAGAGCCGTTGTTGGCATGGTCAGATGTGTCCCGGGAAAAAACAGGCAATTGGCCAATTAATCTAGCACTTTGATTAAGTCCAGTACAAGGATTGATTGGTTCGGCTACCCAGGATAAGCGAGAGTTCGTGGTAACCGTTCATTGTGGAGTCAATGTGGAAAAAAAAACGTCTGAACCGATCAACAAACTCTGTCGCAACTGCATCCGTACCTGTAAGCAGCCGGAATCGATGTTGCTGCTCACCTGTCCGCGTTATCGGCAGCGCCCCTTTGCGTCCGAGGAGCTGAGGTTCAAGCAGCTCGATCTGTTTGATGACTAATAAATGTCACTCGATTCGATCGAGAAAATCCTGCAAGAAGGGGATGAATTTTTCCGGTTCAACCAGAAAAGAATCGTGACCGTAGTCAGAGCGGATACAGTGGTAGTCGACAGGTTTGTGTTGGCGGCGCAATTCGTTAACGACTTCGTCGGTCTGTTGCGGGGGGTAAAGCCAGTCGGAGGTGAACGCAAACCATAGGGAGGGGCAATACAGGTGACTTAAGGCGTCACTAAGGGAATCAAAATTCCAGGCGACATCGTAAAGATCGAGGGCTTTTGCCAGGTAGAGAAAAGAATTGGTGTCAAATTTGTCGACAAAGGTGCCGCCGTTATAGTTGAGGTACCGTTCGATCTCAAATTGACCAAAAAAATCGAACATCCCGTCACGTACAGAAAAACGCCGATCAAACTTCAGCCACATGGAAGCATCAGACAAAAAAGAAATGTGGCCAACCGCTCGTGCCAGGGCAAGCCCATCGCCGGGGGGGTGCTCGATTGGGTAGTTCCCTTTTTTCCACAGCGGATCATTGTAGATAGCCTGCCGCGCCAGGGCGTTGAGGGCAATTGCCATAGGAGAGGTGCGACCGGTGCCGGCAATGGGGACTATGGAACGCACCATGTCAGGATAGTGAATCGCCCACTCCACCGCCTGCATAGCCCCCATGGAGCCGCCAATGACAGTTTTCAGGCTCCTGACACCGAGGTGTTCAAGGAGCAGTTTCTGGGCGCGGACCATGTCGCGAACCATCAGTACCGGAAATTTGAGGCGATAAGCCTTGCCGGTCGTCGGGTTGATGCTGGTCGGTCCGGTAGATCCCTTACAGGAGCCGATGGTGTTGCTGCAAATAACAAAATAATGGTTAGTATCCAGTACCTTGCCGGGGCCGATCATGTTGTCCCACCAGCCCGGCTTGCGATCCTCCGGCGCATGGTAGCCGGCAGCATGAGCATCACCGGTCCAGGCATGGGTCGCAAGGATAACATTTGAGCGATCGCGATTCAGAGTGCCGTAGGTCTCATACGCGATGGTCAGGGGGCCAAGCAAACGTCCGCTTTCAAGGCGCAGCTCGGTATTGATGTCAACATATTCAGTTGTTACCAGACCGACGCTCTTTTCCAATGGATCAACCCTCTGCTGAAAACCGGGCAAAAAAAAAGGCCTCCGTTATGGGAGGGCCCTTCATGATAGCGGTTATTTCCGTATCGTCAGGCGCCGTCCCCATCTGTCCCGCCCGGCTTGTCGCCGTTCGGGCAGGAATTGGCACCATTTGGTTCACTAAGAACCCGGTTGCCGTGGTTTCATCGGGCCTACTCCCTCCACCACTCGGGATAAAGACGTGCATTTCTTTATTGTTTCAAGGACTCTAGCTTACCGCCTCTTTTCTTGTCAATTGTTCCTTGTGATAAATCAGCCCTTGGCCAATGCCTGCAGTTTTTTCTCCTGTCGCCGGATGATATCAGCAATACTGTGGCGCAACAACACCTTTGAAAGCTCCTGTTGTGCTTCCTCCCAGACTTCATGGGCGGCGCAGAAGGCATCTCGGGCACAGAATTCCGAATCGATCAGGCAGTGATTGAGCTTGAGTTCCCCCTCCTGGGCATGAAAAATGTCAAGCAGGGTGATCTGCTCAGCATCTTTCGCCAATAAAAATCCCCCGCCGACACCGCGCTGAGAGCTGACAATGCCGCTTTTGATCAGCGGTTGCAGGATTTTGGTTAAAAAGGCGGGGGTCACACCCTGGGTGCTGCAGATGTCCTTCTTTAGAACCACCTGGTTGCGAGGCTGTTGAGCCAGATAAATAATGGTTCTGATGGCGTACTCAGTTGCGCGTGTAATGACCACTCGATGATCCTCCCAAAAAAAGATCCACAGATTCTGTCTGTGTTATTGTTTTGTTGTCCAGGTACTACTGCTATAATTACCTGATTACTGTTGCCGCTGTAAAGAATCTTAACCATAATAATTAAGTTTACGATTATGATTGTATCCTACTCTTCTGTGCCTGTTGTCGGTCGATTTGCTCCCAGTCCTACCGGGCCACTCCATTTCGGCACTCTGGTGGCCGCTGTGGCCAGCTATCTACAGGCCCGCCACACTGATGGCCGGTGGTTGGTGCGGATCGAAGACCTCGACCCTCCTCGGGTTGTCCCGGGGTCAGCTGCGGCGCTGTTGTCGTTGCTGGAAGATCTTGGTTTTGAATGGGATGGCGGGATTTCTTATCAAAGTACTCGGTTTGAACGCTATCGAGACATCCTTAAGGAATTGCGCCGTCAACAGTTGGTCTTTGATTGCGGCTGCAGCCGCCGCGAGATTCTCGCCAGTGCTCCGCATCCCGGTGAAGAAGGACCGGTCTATCCGGGAACCTGTAGGCACGGAGCTCGCGGCAGTCGGCGAGAGCGCTCGGTTCGCTTGCGGGTTACAGATGAAGAAGTGTGTTTTGTTGACGGGATACAGGGAAAACAGCAGCAAAACCTGGAGCGTGACGTCGGTGACTTTGTCCTGTACCGTGCTGACGGGGTCTTTGCTTATCAGCTGGCGGTGGTGATTGATGACCTGGATGCCGGAGTTAACCAGGTTGTCCGTGGGACTGATCTGTTGTTTTCAACTCCTCGGCAGATCTGGCTCTATCGCTGTCTCAGGGCTCAGCCGCCGGCTTATTTTCATCACCCTCTGGTACTGGGTAGCGCGGGACAGAAACTCAGTAAACGTGACGGTGATTATACCCTGATTACGGTCGCTAACGGAGGGCGTATGTTGTGGCTGGCTCTTGATTTTCTCGGTCAGGTGCCACCGCCGGAATTGGCAGGTGCGACAGCAGCAGAGGTTCTCACCTGGGGGCGTGAAAACTTTTCCATTGCCGCTGTCGGGTGTGAAAATCGTCTTGTAGATTTTTGATTGGTATTTGTTTTTTTGGTAAATGAGGGTATCCTGCCCTGTGAGACAAACCTTGCTGGCGTCGCAAAAACTTATCAACTGCATGCTTTCTGCAGCATTTTGATGCTAATTGCAAACGTATCAAATTTTTATTGACGGAGAATAAAATGAGAAGAGTGTTTTCAGCAGTAGTTATTCTGTTGTTCCTTGGAGCCTGTAGTAGCGGTACCTACAATATTCCCAAGCAAGAATACCAGTCGCGCGTGCAGGTTCTCGGCGTTGTCCCGATTCTGGTCGACAACAGACCGATTAACTATCCCCACAGTGCTGAAATCTATGATCTGCTTAAGACCACGGCCCAGAACAAACATTATCATCTGACCGAACAACTGCGCACCAAAAAAGGTTATTTTGATGTGCGCCCTCTTGATATCAATGCCGAGATGACGGCACTTTCCCTGTTGGCCGGCGGCGGCACTTATGACGAAAGCGGGCGCCCTTTGGGGTATCAATTTGACCCGGCAACTGTATCGGCACTGGCGCGCCAGAATGTTGTAGATGCCCTGCTGGTCGTAGTCTTTTCCGGTGAACAGATTGAGGAAAATCGACGCTCACGAACCAAGCTGGAAAGTTTGCGCACAACCTACAGCAGCATTCAGGCAACAGCCCAGGTCGTTGATCGTGATGGCAATACCCTCTGGGAATTGACCGGGGCAGACAGTTATATGGCGGTCAACCTGCAATATCCTGATTTCGATGAGGCACACTTCAATCGGACCAACCAGGTTCATGTTAAGAATATCAGTGTTGCCGGCGCCGAGCGCATTATCAGCGATGGAGAGAATGCGGACACTGCTGAACCATCGCGCATGTATCGCGAACTTTTTTCTACAATCGCTGCGGCGATCAGTCCAGGTCTGCTGGACCAGCTGCGTTAGGGTTTTTGTATCTATGCGGACCTGCGCAGCTGTTGTTCTCATCGCAGGATAACGATCCGGTGCTGACCGGGCAGAGATTTTTTTCAAAAAAAATCGTAACCGATTATCGCAAAAATTGTATCTTCCTGGTTGACAAGAGACGATAAAGCGGGTAAAAGCACAAAAAGCGCGATAATTGTGATGCCTGCCCGCTTTATCTTCCTTGCAAATAATGCCGAAATAATGCCGTTTTTTTATTATATAATGCCAATTTGCACCTGATATAAACAGACCAACCACCGACAGAATAAACCTGGACTAAAAGAGCCCTGACTACACACTGATTAATTATTAAACCTACCTCTACAGATTTGAGTCGACCTGTTTCTGTTCGTTGTTTTCGGACACGACGGTTATGTTGGCGGCATCTGTCCTGTCGGTCAATACCGGAGAACCTTCTATGAATTTGAAAGATCTGAAACAAACAAAAATTGCTGATCTGATTGCTTTGGGCAAAGAACTTGGCCTGGACGAAATTGGCGGTATGCGCCGTCAGGATCTGATTTTTAATATCCTTAAGGCAACAGCGGCCAAGAAAAATGCCATATTCGGCGAAGGGGTGCTGGAAATACTGCCCGACGGCTTCGGTTTTTTAAGGGCGCCGGATGCCAACTACCTGCCTGGACCGGACGATATCTATATTTCGCCATCACAGATCCGCCGTTTTGCCCTGCGCACGGGTGATACGGTAGCAGGGCAGATTCGTCCGCCCAAGGAAGGTGAGCGTTACTTTGCCCTGCTCAAGGTTGCTGAGGTGAACTTTGAGAATCCTGTCAAAATGCGCGACAAGACCTTCTTTGACAACCTCACTCCCCTTTATCCGGAACAGCGCCTGACCCTGGAGACATCCTCCGATAACCAGGCGACCCGCATTATGGATATGCTCGCACCTATCGGCAAAGGGCAGCGTGGTCTGATTGTTGCTCCTCCGCGCACGGGTAAAACGGTGCTGTTACAGAATATTGCCAACTCTATCGCAGTCAATCACCCTGAAGTTTTTTTGATTGTTCTGCTGATTGATGAACGTCCGGAAGAGGTAACCGACATGCAGCGTAACGTCAATGGTGAGGTTATCTCCTCGACCTTTGACGAGCCGGCTACCCGGCACGTGCAGGTTGCTGAAATGGTGATTGAAAAGGCCAAGCGCCTGGTCGAGCACCAGCGCGACGTGGTGATCCTGCTTGATTCTATTACCCGCCTGGCACGCGCCTACAATACGATTGTGCCTTCCAGCGGCAAGATCCTCTCCGGTGGGGTGGACGCCCATGCTCTGCACAAGCCGAAACGTTTTTTTGGTGCCGCACGTAATATCGAAGAGGGTGGTAGCCTGACCATTATTGCTACCGCTCTGATTGATACCGGCAGCAAGATGGATGAGGTTATTTTCGAAGAGTTCAAAGGCACCGGTAACATGGAACTGCATCTTGATCGGCGCTTGGCCGACAAACGTACCTTCCCGGCCATGGATATTAACCGTTCCGGTACCAGGCGCGAAGAGCTTCTGGTGGATGAGACCCATCTGCAGCGTATCTGGCTGTTGCGCAAAGTGCTGACATCGATGAATACCGTCGATACAATGGAATTTCTGCTCGAAAAAATGGCGGAAACCAAAACCAATCAGGAATTTCTTGACTCGATGAATCGGTAAGGAAGTTTCTTCGCAAGTAAGAAAAAGGCTTGCCGGTACCCGTTAAAAGTGATATCAAGACCAATTGTTTATGGCAAATTAACCGATCTGTACCCAAGCCAGATCGACAAGGAGAAAAAAGATGAAAGAAGGAATCCATCCCAAGTATGACGTGAGCCCGGTGCGTTGTGACTGTGGCAACACATTTGAGACCCGCTCAACCCTTTGTACAGAAATCCATACGGAGATCTGCTCGGCCTGTCACCCGTTTTATACCGGCAAACAAAAGCTGATTGATACCGCCGGCCGGATTGAACGTTTCCGCAAAAAGTACGCCCAGAAGTAATCGGGTAAGATCTGAAAAAAAGCGGCCCGGGTCAAGGGGCCGCTTTTTTTTATGGTGCTGCCGGATAATCTGCCGGTAGTCGTCACCCTCGTCAGCGGTATGAAAGAATTTTATGTTTGCAAATCTGGAAGATGTTGCTGATCGTTTTCACGAGGTCGAAGGGCTCCTCTCAGAGCCCAAGATCATTGCTGATCAGAAGCGTTATCGTCAACTGAGCAAAGAGCACGCTGATCTAAGTGAGGTGGTTGCGGTCTACAATCGCTATAAGCAGGTTTGTGCCGACATTGCGGACAACCAGGAATTGCTTGGTGACAGCGATCCGGAGATGATAGCGCTGGTCGAAGCTGACCTGGAACTCCTCGAAGAGCAACGCGAACAACTCGAAGAAGAATTACGATTACTGCTACTGCCCAAAGATCCCAACGACGATAAAAACGTTATTCTTGAAATTCGTGCCGGTACCGGTGGTGATGAAGCTGCCCTGTTTGCCGCCGATCTGTTCCGCATGTACAGTCGCTATGCCGAACGCAATCGCTGGAAGGTAGAGCTGATGAGCGTGTCGGAAACCGACGGTGGCGGTTTTAAGGAGATCATCGCCCAGATCAGCGGTGAGCGGGTTTATTCACGCTTGAAGTTTGAGAGCGGTACTCATCGGGTACAGCGGGTACCGGACACGGAAACGCAAGGGCGCATTCATACCTCAGCCTGTACTGTAGCGGTATTGCCGGAGGTTGAGGATGTCGATATTCAGATAAATCCTGCTGATTTACGCGTCGATTTGTTCCGCTCATCAGGGGCCGGTGGCCAGCACGTCAATAAAACTGAATCAGCGGTGCGTTTGACCCATATTCCTACCGGCGTGGTTGTTGCCTGTCAGGAGGGTAAGTCCCAGCACAAGAACAAGGCACAGGCGCTCAAGTTGCTGCAATCACGTATCTATGAGCAGATGCAGCGCCAACAACAGGCCGAAGTCGCCGCCGATCGCAAAAGTCAGGTTGGCAGCGGTGATCGCAGTGAGCGGATCCGTACCTACAATTTCCCCCAGGGACGTTGTACCGATCATCGTATCGGTCTGACCTTGTACAAGCTTGAGGCGATTATGCAGGGAGACGTGGATGAAATGATCGAAGCACTGATTACCGATCATCAAACCCGACTGATGAGTCATCAGGAGTCATAAGGGTTGAACGAAAGCTGGACACTGCTGAAGCTGCTGCGCTGGATGACCGGCTACTTTACCGACAAGGGGATCGATAATCCGCGCCTTGATGCCGAGTTGCTCCTTGCCCACCAGTTTGGTCTTGACCGCGTCGGTCTTTATCTGAATTATGACCGACCACTCACAGTCCTCGAGCTGGACGCCATCCGTCCCCTGGTCAAGCGCCGTGGTCAGCGTGAGCCCCTGCAATATCTGCTTGGCAGCACCGAATTCTGGTCTCTGCGACTTGAGGTGACAGCGGCCGTGCTGACGCCACGCGCCGATACTGAGGTGCTGGTCGAAGAGGCGCTTAAGCGCTGTGGTACTGATGGCACATTGCTCGATGTTGGAACCGGTAGCGGCGCGATCCTCATCAGTCTGCTTACGGAGCTGCCCAGCTGGCAGGGTGTCGGCCTGGATATTTCAACCGCGGCGCTCAAGGTTGCACAGCGCAACCTGGCTACCCATCAGTTGACAGAGCGTGGGCAGCTGCTGGAGGGTGACCTGGCGGCATTGCCGGAGCGGCGTTTTGAGCTGATTGTCTCCAACCCGCCTTATATACCGACTGCCCAGTGGGATGAGCTGATGCCAGAAGTGCGGGACTATGAACCGTCATTAGCGCTGCTTGGCGGTGCCGATGGGCTTGATTGTTATCGCAACTTAGTGTCTCAGGTTGATCTTTGTCTTAATCCCGGCGGCTGGCTGCTGGTGGAGATTGGCGCCGATCAGAATGATGCGGTCACAGCATTGTTCGCAGCTTCCGGGCTGAGCGAGCTGTTTTTACGTTACGACTATGGTGGCAACCCGCGGGTTGTCGGCGGTCGAAGAAATGGGTAATTAGTGGACAAGATTGTTATCAATGGTGGTATTCCCCTGCGTGGCGAGGTTCAAGTCAGCGGCGCCAAAAACTCTGCCCTGCCGTTATTGTTTGCCGCTTTGCTGACCGATGGGGTGAGTGAAATCACCAATGTCCCGGAATTACGCGACATCAGTACGGCGGTCAAGCTGTTAAGTGAGCTTGGCGCGGCTGTGACGATGGAAGATCATCGCTGCCGTATCGACAGTCAGCGGATTCAAAGTATTCAAGCCTCCTATGATCTGGTCAAAACCATGCGTGCCTCGGTGCTGGTGCTGGGTCCATTGCTGGCGCGTTTTGGTCACGCCCGGGTCAGCCTCCCCGGCGGCTGTGCCATCGGCGCCCGCCCGATCAATCTGCACCTTAAGGGGCTGGAAGCCCTTGGAGCAACGATTCGTATCGACCATGGTTATGTTGAGGCGACCGCGCCACGCTTACGCGGTGGCCGGATTTCTTTCGATATGCCGACCGTAGGGGGGACTGAGAACCTGCTGATGGCGGCAGCTCTGGCAAAAGGGGAGACAGTACTGGAAAACGCCGCCCGCGAGCCAGAAGTTGTGCAGCTGGCGCAGGCCCTGATCAGCATGGGTGCCAACATTGAGGGCGCGGGTACCGCTATTGTTCATATTCAGGGGGTTGATCGCTTAAACCCACTGCATTGCCGGGTCATCCCCGATCGCATTGAGGCCGGTACCTTTATGATTGCTGCAGCCATTACCGGCGGCGATGTCCTGGTGAGAGGGGCGCTGCGCAAGGACCTCGAAGCCTTGATCAGCAAGCTGATCGAGGCTGGAGCTGATATTAGTGAGGAAGACGATGCCCTGCGCGTGATCGGGCCTGAGAAGCCGACGGCTGTTGATATTCGTACCAGCGTATTCCCCGGTTTTCCCACTGACATGCAGGCCCAGTTCATGGCTTTGATGACCCTGGCAAAGGGCACCAGTCGGATCTCGGAGACGGTTTTTGAGAATCGTTACATGCATGTGGGGGAACTGCAACGGATGGGCGCGGACATCCAGATTGATGGCAACAGTGCCATGATTCGCGGTGGCCAATTAACCGGAGCACCGGTCATGGCGACCGATCTGCGCGCCAGTGCCTCGTTGATTCTGGCCGGTTTGGCTGCTAAGAACACAACCGAAGTTTCGCGGATTTATCATCTTGATCGGGGTTATGAACGGATTGAAAAAAAACTGGCAACGCTGGGTGCGCGCATCCGGCGTGAACGGGAGTAATGCTGATGAATGACTGGATTACCTTTGCCCTGCCTAAAGGGCGGATTATGCAGGATTCGATGGAACTGTTCAGCAAGATCGGTATCACCTGTCCGGAGATGAACGAGGACAGCCGCAAGCTGGTGTTCGAGAATCCTGAGCAGAAGCTGCGTTTCATGGCGGTGCGGGCCACTGACGTGCCGACCTATGTGGAATATGGCTGTGCCGATCTGGGGGTGGTGGGTAAAGATACCCTGCTTGAACAAGGAAAAAAACTCTATGAGCCCCTCGATCTCAAGTTTGGTTACTGTCGCCTGGTCGTGGCTGAGCCCAAAGGGTTGGAAAACTCTGACAATCCGATGAACTGGTCAAATATTCGCGTGGCTACCAAGTATCCTAACATCACCGAGCGTTATTTCGCCGCCCGCGGCATTCAGGTGGAGCTGATCAAGCTCTACGGTTCCATTGAGCTGGCCCCCCTGGTTGGTTTATCCGAGCGTATTGTTGATTTGGTTTCCACTGGTGGCACCCTCAAAGCCAATAACATGGTGGAAGTGGAAACTATCGCCGAAATTACCAGTCGCCTGATTGTTAACCGCGCCAGCCTGAAAACCAAGCATGCGCGCATCAGGACAATTATCGACGGATTGGAAAAAGTGATTGGTGATGAGGTGAGGATATCGCAATAGCGACGGAGAATAGAATGATCAGCATATTGAGGTTCAGCGATAGCGGTTTTAGCGAGCACTTCCGGCGTATTGAAGAGCGCGCCGATGAGATTCCTGCCGATATTGAAGAGACAGTCAGGCAGATTATCAGCGCTGTTCGTCAGCGTGGCGACGAGGCCGTCTTTGAACTGACGGCACGCTTCGACCGGCTGCACCTGTCGGCTGATACCATCGAGGTGACGGCAGCAGAAATCGCAACTGCCAAGCAAACCATTGACCCCCGTTCGCTGAAAGTGCTGGAACTGGCAGCGCAGCGGATTGGTGCGTACCATCAGAAACAGAAGCAACAGACCTGGTTGTCAACCGAAGAAGATGACGTACTCCTCGGGCAGAAGGTCACGCCCCTAGCGCGTGTCGGTATCTATGTGCCCGGTGGCAAGGCGGCCTACCCTTCATCGGTGCTGATGAATGCCGTTCCGGCCAAGGTCGCCGGCGTCGCTGAAATTATCATGACCGTGCCGATGCCGGGTGGTGAGGCCAATCCTTATGTGCTCGCAGCTGCTTCCATCGCCGGGGTTGACCGGATATTCAAGATCGGTGGTGCCCAGGCGGTGGCGGCGCTGGCCTATGGAACCGCCAGTGTGCCGCGGGTCGACAAGATCACCGGGCCGGGCAACATCTATGTGGCGACGGCAAAAAAACAGGTCTTCGGTCAGGTTGGTATCGATATGATCGCCGGGCCGAGCGAGATTCTGGTCATCAACGACGGCAGCGGTAACGCTGCTCACATTGCTGCTGATCTGCTCTCCCAGGCCGAGCACGACGAGCTGGCTTCGGCAGTGCTGGTCACCAGTTGTGAGCAGATGGCCCTGGCGGTGCAGCAGGAAGTGGAAAAGCAGCTACAGCTACTGCAACGTGAGTCGATCGCCCGCAAATCGATTGACGATTACGGTGCAATTATTATTGCCGGCGATCTCGATGAGGCGATCCGCTTTTCTAACCGTATCGCCCCTGAACACCTTGAACTGGCGGTCGCCGATCCTTTTGCGATCCTGCCTGAAATCTGCCACGCCGGCGCTATTTTCATGGGGCACCATACCCCGGAAGCTGCCGGCGACTACCTGGCCGGGCCCAACCATACCTTGCCAACCGGCGGCACCGCACGTTTCTTCTCCCCCCTGTCGGTGGAGGATTTTGTCAAGAAATCGAGTATTATTTCCTTTTCGGCCAATGGACTTAAGCGGCTGGGAAAAGAGGTTGCGCACCTGGCGGAGTTGGAAGGGCTGGAAGCCCATGCGCGGTCGGTGACGTTGCGGTTGCAGGATTGATATTAAC